>DASRXC010000120.1:0-62850 GCA_035654355.1 Binatus sp. (SeqCode) | reverse complement strand
GATCAGTTTCTTGGTCCCAGTCCCAGCCTCGGCCAATACCTTGGTGATCGCCGCCGTCAGCGTCGTCTTGCCGTGGTCCACGTGACCGATCGTGCCGATGTTCACGTGCGGCTTGGTGCGCGAAAATTTCTCCTTCGCCATATTCTTCTTACTCCGATTTTCCGGTGTTCTTCGCGATGATCTCGTCTGCGACGTTCTTGGGCACTTGCTCGTAACGCGCGAACTCCATCGTGTACGTCGCGCGTCCTTGCGTGCGGCTGCGCAAGTCAGTTGCGTAGCCGAACATCTCCGACAGCGGCACGAACGCCGTGATCTTCTGGGCGCCGCCCGGCTCTGGCTCTTGGTGATGAATGCGGCCGCGGCGCGCGTTCAAGTCGCCGATCACGTCGCCGATGAACTGATCGGGCGTGACGACCTCGACCGCCATGATCGGTTCTTTGATGATCGGACCAGCCGCGCGGTTGGCCTCTTTGAACGCCATCGAGCCGGCGATCTTAAACGCCATCTCGCTCGAGTCGACGTCGTGGTACGAACCGTCGAACACGGTGGCTTTGAAATCGACCACGGGATAGCCCGCGAGGGTGCCTGCGAGCGCCGCCTCGCGCACGCCCTGCTCGACCGGCTTGATGAACTCTTTGGGGATCGAACCGCCCACAATCTCGCTCTCGAACTGGACGCCCGATCCAGGCGGAAGTGGCTCGACGCGGATCCATGCGTCGCCGTACTGGCCCTTGCCGCCGGTCTGGCGCACGTAGCGGCCTTCTTTTTCGGCCGTCTTGGTGATCGCTTCTTTGTACGCGACCTGCGGCTTGCCGACGTTGGCTGCGACCTTGAACTCGCGCAGCAGACGGTCGACGATGATCTCCAAGTGCAGCTCGCCCATGCCCGAGATGATCGTCTGCGCCGTCTCTTCGTCTGTGCGCATCCGGAACGTCGGGTCTTCTTCGGCGAGCTTGGCAAGCGACTGGCCGAGCTTTTCTTGGTCCACCTTGGTCTTCGGTTCGATCGCCTGGCTGATGACGGGCTCGGGGAAGGTGATATTCTCGAGCACGATCGGCGTCTTCTCGTCGCACAATGTGTCGCCCGTGGTGGTGTTCTTCAAGCCCACCGCGGCGACGATGTCGCCGGCCGACACGCTTTCGACGTCCTCGCGATGGTTCGCGTGCATGCGCAAGAGCCGGCCGATGCGCTCCTTCGATCCCTTCGTCGAATTGTAGACGTACGAGCCGGCGTTGAGCGTGCCCGAATACGTCCGGATGAACGTCAGCTTGCCGACAAACGGGTCGGTCATGATCTTGAACGCGAGCGCCGAGAACTTCTCATCGTCGCTGGGCTTGCGCGTCAGCGTTTTGTCGGGATGCGTCGGATCGACGCCTTGCACGTCCGGCAAGTCCATCGGTGAAGGCAGATAGTCGACGATGGCATCGAGCAGCGGCTGTACGCCCTTGTTCTTGAACGCCGATCCGCACAGCACGGGGATGACGATACCCTTGATCGTCGCCGCGCGAAGCGCTTTGCGCACCTCGTCCGCGGAGATATCTTTACCTTCGATGAATTTTTCGGTGAGGTGCTCATCCGTCTCTGCGACCGCTTCGATCAGCTCCGCGCGATGCTTGTGGATGAGCTCCTTCATGTCGCCGGGCACTTCGGCGCGCTCCATCGTCTTGCCGAGGTCGTCCGTGTAGATGGTCGCGGTCTCGCTGAGCAGATCGACAAAGCCTTCGAACTTATCTTCTTGGCCGATCGGAAGCTGAATCGGCATGGCGCGCGCGCCCAAACGCTCGCGGATCTTGCTCACGGAATTATAGAAGTCGGCGCCCGTGCGATCCATCTTGTTGATGAAGATGAGGCGCGGCACTTTGTACTTGTTTGCTTGGCGCCAGACGGTCTCGCTCTGGGGCTGGACGGCCGCGACCGCGTCGAACAAGGCGACGAGCCCGTCGAGCACGCGCATAGAGCGCTCGACCTCGACGGTGAAATCCACGTGGCCGGGCGTATCAATAATGTTGATGCGCGTCTCGCGCCAAATGCAGGTCGTCGCGGCGGATGTGATGGTGATGCCGCGCTCCTGCTCTTGCTCCATCCAGTCCATCGTTGCCGCGCCTTCGTGAACCTCGCCCATCTTGTGGGTGCGGCCGGTATAGAACAAGATGCGCTCGGTCGTGGTCGTCTTGCCGGCGTCGATATGCGCGGCGATCCCGATATTGCGCGTGTTCGCGATCGAGTATTGTTTGGAAAGCAGTTCTTGGATGCGTGGTGCGGTCTTCATGGCGATTACCAGCGGTAGTGCGCGAAGGCTTTGTTCGCCTCGGCCATGCGATGCGTGTCCTCGCGCTTCTTGACGGTCGCACCCTGATTGCTCGCGGCATCCATGATCTCCGCGGCTAACTTGTCCGCCATCGTGCGGCCCGGACGCGAGCGCGCATATTGGATGAGCCAGCGCATGCCCATCGCTTGACGGCGATCGGGCCGGACTTCCATCGGAACTTGATAGGTCGCGCCGCCGACGCGGCGCGGACGGACCTCGATAAGCGGCATCGCGTTATTAAGCGCCTGCGTGAAGACCTCCATGGGGTCTTTGCTCATCTTGTCCTGGACGATGTCGAACGCACCATAGACGATGCCTTCCGCCGTGCTCTTCTTGCCGCGGAGCATCACCTTATTGATGAAGCGCGCCATGGTCCGCGAGTTGTAGCGCGGGTCGGGCAGCACTTGGCGCTTGGGCGCCGGTCCTTTGCGAGGCATTTCTTCCTTTATATAGTGCGGTCGATGTCCGGTTCTTACTTGGGCCTTTTCGCGCCGTACTTGGAGCGCGACTGTTTGCGGTTCTGGACGCCTTGCGTGTCCAGCGTGCCGCGGATGATGTGGTAGCGGATGCCTGGGAGATCCTTGACGCGGCCGCCGCGGATC
Source organism: Binatus sp. (SeqCode) (assembly GCA_035654355.1). GTDB lineage: Bacteria > Vulcanimicrobiota > Vulcanimicrobiia > Eremiobacterales > Eremiobacteraceae > JAFAHD01. The sequence continues at coordinate 59,940 of DASRXC010000120.1, read as the reverse complement.
AGCACCACCGAGTGCTCTTGCAGATTGTGGCCGATCCCAGGGATGTACGCGGTGACTTCGATTCCGTTGGTCAGCCGCACGCGCGCTACTTTACGTAACGCTGAGTTGGGCTTTTTCGGCGTGATGGTCTTGACTTGCGTGCAGACCCCGCGCCGTTGCGGATTGCCCTTTTTGATCAGCTTCGCGCGCTGCGGAAGATCCGGATGCCCCGGCTTGGCTCCCGTCAACGAGACCAAGAACGCCGGCGACTTTGATTTGTGCTTGACCTTCTCGCGCCCGCGGCGCACAAGCTGACTGATTGTTGGCAAAACAACCCCTGTCGGTGTCGGTGGCTTCGAGTTTCCTCGACCGTCTTAGAAAACAAAGAAGACAACGCGCGCTCGGCGCCGCTGCCTCTCCCTGGGGTGTCCCGCCTAATGGAGCCTAGCAGTCTCTTGTGTGGGTGGGGAGCAGACCTCCGGGGATTTTTTTCCTTCCGGCAGGCGCCTGAGCGCCTGGGCCGGTTCGGATCAGTACGGGCGCCTATGAGGGACACCCGCCCAACCAACGTATTTTATCAAACGGTACGATGCGGGTCAAGTCGCGCTGCGACGGCGGCGGCTGCGGTTCAGACGCCTCGATCTAGAACCCGTGGCAGCTCGTTGAGTGAACGGATTGTCAGGTCGGGGCAGGCGATGTCCTGTGGATAGGTCTGCTTCTCAAGATCTGCCCATGCCGCGAGCATTCCGGCCGCTTTCGAACCAGCGACGTCCACTCTCGGATTGTCCCCCACATACATCGTCTGCGATGCAACCATCTTGAAGCGAGCGAGCGCGATTTGAAACGCCTCGACGTCGGGTTTCCAATGGCCGATTTCCTCTGACGCAAGCACGGGACCATGGAATCCGATCAGCTCCGCTTTGAGATGCTGCAGTTCAGTCCAGCCGTTGCTCAAGATTCCCATCGGCGTTGCGCGCTGGTCCAGTGTGCGGAGCATCTCGTCAGCACCCGGGAGCGCACGCACGCGCAGCGGCGCAAGCGCGAGGCAACGCTGCCGAAAGTCCTTCACCGCATCGCTGAGTGAGGACAGCGGGCAACCCCACTGGCGCATGCCGTCGCGGATCGCATCCTCAAGCGTAACCGGCTCGTAGCGGTAACGCTCGAGCACCGCGCGCACGGCGGCAACGTCTGGAACCGAAGGACAATACGCAGCGGCCAACCCTGCGAGCACTTCCTCTTCGAGCTTGTTGTCGATGCCCAACGTGTGATCGAAATCGAACATGACAGCGCCGACCTGTAGACCCATGGTCACGAGGTTGCTTCACGCTGTGTGCAAGCCCTCGCGTCCCCGCGCACTGAGCGGTTGAGCCCCTTATCCTTACAGAAGCCCATCGGAGCACACTGGCGCTGGGCCGCGCGCTTGGGTAAGATGGTGTGGATGCGCAAGCCTCGCATCGCTATGCTGGCGCCTGTCGCATGGCGTGTGCCCCCGCGGCACTATGGACCATGGGAGTACGTCGTCTCGCTGCTCACGGAAGGTCTGGTGGAGCGAGGACATGACGTGACGCTCTTCGCCACGGCCGATTCCATCACGCGCGCACAGCTGCGCGCAGTCGTGCCCCGGCCGTACGAAGAGGACAGGACGCTCTCACCCAAAGTGTGGGAGTGCCTTCACATCGCAAACGTGTTCGAACACGCTGGCGAGTTCGATCTCATCCACAATCATTTCGATTTTTTGCCGCTGAGCTACAGCGGGCTCGTCAGCACTCCGGTCGTCACGACGATTCACGGATTCTCGTCGCCTGCGATCCTGCCCGTCTACCAACACTACAACGGGCGAGCTCACTATGTCGCGATCAGCGACGCGGACCGCGACCCTTCACTGACGTATCTGGCCACGATCCATCATGGGATCCCTGTCAACGAGTTCACGTTCCGTGAACGTCCCGATGATTATCTTTTGTTCTTCGGGCGCATCCATCCGGATAAGGGCACGGCGGAGGCGATTGAGACTGCGCGCCGCAGCGGCCGCAGGTTGATCATCGCGGGCATCGTCCACGACCAGCAATATTTCGATCTGCACGTCGCGCCCGCGCTCAAGGCCGGGTCGATCGAGTACGTCGGAGCCGCCGACGGCGCCGCACGCGATCGCTTGCTCGGCGGCGCATACGCGCTGCTGCACTTGATCGGTTTCGAAGAGCCCTTCGGTCTGAGCATGATCGAGGCGATGGCCTGCGGCACGCCAATCATCGCCTATGGACGCGGTTCGGTCCCCGAAATCGTGCGCGATGGCTTCAATGGATTCATCGTATCATCGGTCGACGAGGCGGTAGCCCGTCTGTCCGGCGTACCATCCCTAGACCGGCGCGCGATCCGTGACGATGCTCGGGCGCGTTTTGACGTCTCGCGCATGGTCGACGACTACGTTCGCGCGTACGAGAGGGTGCTGCAAGCCGCTCGATGAGCGAGCCGTTTCCTCTCGGAATCAACTATTGGCCGGCGCGCACCGCGATGCGTTGGTGGTCGGAATTCAAACGCGATGAAGTCGCGCGCGATTTCGAACGCATTCGCGAGAGCGGTTGCACCTGCGTCCGCGTCTTTCTTTTGTGGGAAGATTTTCAACCCGCGATCGATCAAATCTCAGGACGGCACGTCGACTTGCTGCGCGTCGTCACCCAGCTCGCTACAAGCATGGACCTACTTCTGATCGTCACGCTGTTCACCGGCCATATGAGCGGCGCCAACTGGATTCCGGGTTGGGCGGTCCGGCCGAGCAACGGATCCGGCCGCTTCCCAACGATCGTCGGCGGCGACATCGTTCGGGCACAACCGCGCGACTGGTACGGCGATGAGGCGATCCTCGAAGCGCAAGCGCTGCTGGCGCAGACGGTCGCGGCGGCACTTGTTGACCAACGTTCGGTATGGTGCTACGACCTTGGCAACGAGAATTCGAATTGCTGGGTCCCACGCGACGACGCAGCGGGTGACGCGTGGCTTGCGCGCTTGGCGGGCGCGTTGCGCTCGACGGATCCGGAGCGGCCGATCACGCTCGGCATGCATATGGAAGACCTAGAAGAGAACCGGCACATCGGCCCGGCCAGCGCGGCGCGACATTGCGATTTTCTCTGCATGCACGGCTACCCGATGTACGCTTCGTGGGCGGCGACGCCCGACGATGCATACTTGTTGCCGTTCCTCGCTGACATTACACGCTGGCTTGGGCAAAAGGACGTGCTCTTTGAAGAGTTCGGCGCACCGACGTTCGACGAGTCCGATCCGCTCCCGCCTGGGGTGCCTGCGCTGAGCGAGGCCGATGCAGCGCTGTTCACCGATGCGTCGCTCAACCTGCTTCGCGCGCACGGCACGATCGGGGCGCTTGTATGGGATTACTCGGATTACGACCGCTCGATTTGGCGTATGCCGCCGTTGGACAGCGCTCCTCACGAACGTCGTTTCGGCGTGTGGCATGCAGACGGTTCGCCCAAACCTGCCTGCGATGTCCTCAGCGCGCATGCCGGACAGGCGCGAGTGACGACGACGCTCGACAACTCATGGATCGACGTCGATCGTGCGCACTACTACGACCGTCCGAAAGAGAATCTCGTCACTCTCTACAAGCGCTTTCGGGGCACGCTCTCACTGGAGCGCTAGTCCGTAGCCACCCGTCCCGACCGGCAATCTACCTGCAACGGCGGGTCGAGGTTTACGAGCCCCTCACCGCTGGTCGTGGTGAGCGCGATCGCGCCTGGGCACCCTAGCCTGGCGAATACTCCTTGACCGCCAGTCCGCCACGCAGGCGAGGCTGCACCCGATTTTTCGAAGATGATCGCGACCGAAGTCCGGCCGTACTCATCAGCGACGCTTTCGTCGAGCGTGACTGTCCATTGTGACCGGAGCAGCGTTGACCCCGCGGCGTTGCCCTGCGGGTAAAACGTCACGTCAGTGCCGCCGCTCGGATTCGGTGCGATTGTCAGCACTGCTCCCCCGCCGCTGACTATCGCCTCGGTGCGCGCGCGGATGAGCAAACCCCGTAGCGTATCCCGATCGCTTGACGACTTGTGGCCGCCGATTCCGCCGAGGAGCATAGCAACGCCGACAGCGACGATAAACATCGCGGTCGCGATGATGAGTTCCACGAATGTGAAGCCGTGCTCAGCTGGTTTGGTCGCGACCCAAACGGTTTCACGTGCGCTTGATCCCTTGCGCATGGCGCGATTCACCGCGCTTTCTGCCCACGTTTCCAATAACCGTGGGTGAGCATAGGACTATGCGTCAGGCGGCTTTGTGACAGGAATCACAGCGGCTTGCGGGACAGCCGGTGCGGGGGGCAAAAAAAGACGCCCCAGCAATGAGATGCGGGGCGTCAAAACAGGGCGGCCGAGTTTACATATCTAGCTCGGAGGCCGGTGGCTCCGGCGGCGCCTCGACAGCCAGCGCCGTGTGCGCGTCGCCATCGCTGCTCGCGCTCGGATCCGCGTCGCCTTCCGTGCTCGCGCTCGGACTCGCGTCGTCTTCTGTCATTGCACTGCCGCTCGCGTCGCCTTCCGTGCTTGCGCTCGAACTCGCGTCGCTTTCCGTGCTAACGCTCGCGCTCGCGTCGCTTTCCGTACTAACGCTCGGCTCGCCGTCAGACATGCTCGCCTCTGTCGCGTTCATCTCCATCGGAAAACCGTCTACAGCGCCGGCATCCGGCACGCTTCGGTCTTCCGATTCGGTCTGCGCAGCGCGTTCGTCGGGCTCGAAACGCTCTGGCGCACCGCCGTCGTGTTGCGCGACTTCGAAGACCGGTGCCTGTGGCTCCGTGACCGCGATCTGCGACGCGAGTTCAGCAGCGCGCGCGAATGCGCTCTCGCTGTCGACCGCTTCGTCGGGCATCGGCAGCTCCGGCTCGCCGAAGATGTCGACCTCGCGGAAGCGCGGCTGGCCCTTGCCCCAGACGTCGACTTGTCGATACTTCGGCATTCCGGTTCCTGCGGGGATCAGCTTGCCGATGATCACGTTCTCCTTGAGGCCGAGCAGCGGGTCGTATTTGCCTTCGATCGCCGCTTGCGTGAGCACGCGCGTCGTCTCTTGGAACGATGCGGCCGACAAGAACGACTCGGTCGCCAACGACGCTTTCGTCACGCCGAGCAGCACCGTGTCGGCCTGCGCGGGCGTCCGCCCGTCGGCGGCCACCTTGATGTTGACTTCGACGAACTTCTCGTTGTCGAGCATCTGACCAGGCAGCAGCGTCGTGTCGCCGGGATCCGTGACTTTCTTCTTGCGCAGCATGCTGCGCACGATCGTTTCGATGTGCTTGTCGTTGATGTCGACGCCCTGGCTGCGATAGACCTTCTGCACCTCTTGGACCAGATAGTTCTGCAGCGCCGTCTCGCCCTTGATGCGCAGGATGTCGTGCGGGTTCACCGAGCCTTCGCACAGCTGGTCACCAGCCTCGAGGTGATCGCCGTCGTGCACCGTCAGATGCACGTTGAACGGGATCTCGTAGATGTGCTCCTCGCCCTCGGCGTCGGTGATCACGACTTCGCGGATGCCGCGCTCTTCTTGGATGTGCGCGGCGCCGCTCTCTTCGGTGATGATCGCCTGGCCCTTGGGCTTGCGCGCCTCGAACAGCTCTTCGACGCGCGGCAGACCGGTGATGATGTCCTCAGCGGCCACGCCGCCGGTGTGGAATGTGCGCAACGTCAGCTGCGTGCCCGGCTCGCCGATCGACTGCGCCGCGATGATACCCACCGCTTCGCCGATGTCGACTTTGCCGCCGGTCGCCAAATTGCGACCGTAGCAGACGGCGCACACGCCGACCTTCGCCTCGCACGTGAGCACCGAACGGATGCCCACGGTCGTGACGCCGGCCGCGATGATGCGCTGGGCGATCTCTTCGTTGATCTCTTCGCCGCGCTTGACGATGACGTCGCGCTTGTCGTTCGGATTCACGATATCCGCAAGCGCGTGCCGGCCGACGATGCGGTTGACCAGCGGCTCGATGATCTCTCGTCCGACGGCGATGTCGGAGACCGTGATGCCGTTGTCGGTGTCGCAGTTCTCCTCACGCACGATGACGTCTTGAGCGACGTCGACCAGCCGGCGCGTCAGGTAACCTGAGTCGGCAGTGCGCAGCGCCGTATCGGCAAGACCCTTGCGTGCGCCGTGCGTCGAGATGAAGTATTCGAGCACCGTGAGGCCTTCTTTGAGGTTGGCCTTGATCGGAATGCTCAAGATGCGTCCGGACGGATCGGCCATCAAGCCGCGCATGCCGGCGATCTGCTTGACCTGCGCGATCGAGCCGCGCGCGCCTGAGGTCGCCATCATGAAGATCGGGTTGAGCCGGTCCTGCTCTTGGAGCATCGCCTGCGTCACTTCTTCGCCGGTCTTCGTCCACACGTCGATCGTCTTGTTGTACTGCTCGTCGTCCGACAGGAAGCCCGAACGGTACAGCTCGTTGATCGATGCGACTTGCTTGTCGGCGTTGTCGATCAACGCTTCTTTGTTCTTGGGGATGACGATGTCCATCGTCGACACGGTCGTACCTGACACGGTGGCGAAGCGGAAGCCGAGCGTCTTGATCTGATCCAAGAAGCTTGCCGTCTCCGCGTTGCCGTAGTGCCGATAGCAGTCGGCGATGAGCGCAGTCAGGCCTTTCTTATCGATCGTCTTGTTGACGAACGCGTGGTTCCAACTCTCGGGGAACGCCAGGTTGAAGATGACGCGACCCATCGTCGTCTCGATGAGCTCGCCCTTCCAGCGCACCTTGATCGCTTCGTGCAGCGAGATGGCATGCAGGTCGTAGGCGACCTGCGCTTCCTTCGCGCTGAAGAACGTGCGCGCGTGGGTCGAACCGTCTTTGCGCTCCTTGGCAGTTTGCGCGCCGGCGACATCGGGATCGATCGTCAGGTAATACAGTCCCAGCACCATGTCTTGTGTCGGGATCGACACGGGGTTGCCGTACGAGGGCTGCAAGATGTTGTTGCTCGAGAGCATGAGGATGCGCGCCTCCGCCTGCGCGCCCGCGGAGAGCGGCAGGTGGACGGCCATCTGGTCGCCGTCGAAGTCGGCGTTGTACGGCGTGCACACCAGCGGGTGGATTTGGATCGCCTTGCCCTCGACGAGCACCGGCTCGAACGCCTGGATGCCAAGGCGATGCAGCGTCGGTGCGCGGTTGAGCAGCACGGGGTGGTCCTTGATGACCTCATCGAGGACGTCCCAGACTTCCGGGCGCACGCGCTCGACCATGCGCTTCGCGCTCTTGATGTTGTGCGCTTGGCCGCGATCGACGAGCTTCTTCATCACGAACGGCTTGAAGAGCTCGAGCGCCATCTCTTTGGGCAAGCCGCACTGGTGCAGCTTGAGATTCGGACCGACAACGATGACCGAGCGGCCCGAGTAATCGACGCGCTTGCCGAGCAGGTTCTGGCGGAACCGTCCCTGCTTGCCCTTGAGGATGTCAGAAAGCGACTTCAGCGGGCGGTTGTTCGGTCCGGTGACCGGACGGCCGCGCCGGCCATTGTCGATGAGCGCATCGACCGCTTCTTGCAGCATGCGCTTTTCGTTCTTGATGATGATCTCGGGCGCGGACAGCTCAAGCAGCCGCTTCAAGCGGTTGTTGCGGTTGATGACGCGCCGGTACAAGTCGTTGAGATCCGACGTCGCAAATCGGCCGCCGTCGAGCTGCACCATCGGGCGCAGTTCGGGCGGAATGACCGGCACCGCTGACAGGATCATCCACTCGGGCTTGTTGCCCGAGTGCAAGAATGACTCGACGACCTCGAGGCGCTTGATCGCCTTGATGCGCTTTTGGCCGGTCGTCTCGAGATAATCTTTGCGCAGCTCATCCTGCAGACGGTGCAGGTGCAGGTCGCGCAGCAGCTCGCGCACCGCTTCGGCACCCATGCCGGCGCGGAATGCGCTTCCGTACTTATCGCGGTATTCGCGATACTTCTGCTCGGTGAGGATCTCGCGCTTTTGCAGCGGCGTTCCGCCGGGATCGATCACGATGTACGCGGCGAAATAGATCACCTTCTCGAGCTGTCGCGGCGACATATCGAGCAAGATGCCGATGCGGCTGGGCACGCCCTTGAAATACCAAATGTGCGAGACAGGCGTCGCCAGCTCGATATGACCCATGCGTTCGCGGCGCACTTTTGCGCGCGTGATCTCGACGCCGCAGCGGTCGCAGATCATGCCCTTGAATCGGATGCGCTTGTACTTGCCGCAGTGGCATTCCCAGTCTTTGGTCGGACCGAAGATCTTCTCGCAGAACAAGCCGTCGCGTTCCGGCTTGAGCGTGCGGTAATTGATCGTCTCCGGCTTTTTGACCTCACCGAACGACCATGCCCGGATCTGCTCCGGGCTGGCCAGTCCGATGCGCATCGCGTCGAAGTTATTTACGTCTACCATCTATATCCTTAAGTCTTTATGCTCGCGCGTAATCGTTATTTCTTACGGCTCGACGTCTTCGATCGAACCCAAGCCCGCGTCGGGGACTTCCATGGGCTCTTCGACGCCGAGCGAATCCTCTTCTTCGTCTTCGCTCTCGGGCTCGATAACGACCGTGCTGGTCGCCGACGCCAACGCCTCAGCCTCGTCGGAATCGCCCTCCATGCCGGCGCGGCGCGGCCGCGACGCGGCTGTGGTGGGCGCCGGCGCGACGAGCTTCGGATTCTCGTCGCCCATAAGCAGCCCGATCTCGCTCGCCTTTTCGTTGACGTCCTCATCGGTGAGCCGGATCTCGATCTCTTCGCGGTTCTCGGTCAGCACCTTGACGTCGAGCGCGAGACTCTGCAGCTCCTTGATGAGCACCTTGAACGACTCGGGCACGCCGGGCTCGAGGACGTTCTCGCCCTTGACGATCGCTTCGTACGTCTTGACCCGTCCAACGACGTCGTCCGACTTGACCGTCAGGAGCTCTTGCAGCGTGTACGCCGCCCCGTAGGCCTCGAGCGCCCAGACTTCCATCTCGCCGAAACGCTGCCCGCCGAACTGGGCCTTGCCACCCAACGGCTGCTGCGTGATCATCGAGTATGGACCAGTCGAGCGCGCGTGGATCTTGTCGTCCACGAGATGCGCCAGCTTCATCATATAGATCTGGCCGACGGTGATCTCGCGGTTGAACGACTCGCCGCTGCGCCCGTCGTACAGCATCGTCTTGCCGGTAATCGGCAGCTTCGAGCGGTCAAGCCATTCGCGGATGTCCGCTTCGCGCGCACCGTCGAACACCGGGGTCGCGATGTGCATCCCGAGCAGCTTCGCAGCCCAGCCCAAGTGCGTCTCCATGATCTGCCCGACGTTCATACGGCTAGGAACGCCGAGCGGATTGAGGACGATCTCGACCGGCGCGCCGTCCGGCAGATACGGCATGTCTTCCTCAGGCAGCACCTTAGCGATGACGCCCTTGTTGCCGTGGCGGCCAGCCATCTTGTCGCCCTGCATGATCTTGCGCTTCTGCGCGACGTAGACGCGCACCAGCTCGTTCACGCCAGGCGACAACTCGTCGCCGTTTTCGCGCTTGAAGACCTTGACGTCGATGACTTTGCCTTTTTCGCCGTGCGGTACTTTCAACGACGTGTCGCGCACCTCGCGCGACTTCTCGCCAAAGATCGCGCGCAGCAGGCGCTCCTCGGCGGTCAGCTCGGTCTCGCCCTTGGGCGTGACCTTGCCGACGAGGATGTCTTCCGGACGAACCTCCGCGCCGATGCGCACGATGCCTTGCTCGTCCAAGTCTTGCAGCGCGTCTTCGCCCACGTTGGGGATATCGCGCGTGATCTCTTCAGGGCCGAGTTTGGTGTCGCGCGCCTCGCACTCGTACTCCTCGATGTGGATCGAGGTGAAACGGTCCTCTTTGACGAGGCGCTCCGAGATCAGAATCGCGTCTTCGTAGTTGTAACCTTCCCACGGCATGAACGCGACGAGTACGTTCTGGCCAAGCGACAGCTCACCGCCCGAGCTGGATGGACCATCGGCGATGATCGCGCCCTTCTTGACGTGATCGCCCTTGCGCACGATCGGCGTTTGGTTGATGCACGTGCCGGCGTTCGAGCGCGTGTACTTGAGCAATGGGTAGTTCTTCACGACGCCCTTGACGTTGCGCACCTCGATGCGATCGGCGGTCACGCCGACAACCTCGCCGGGCTCCTCGGCAACGACCACGCCGCCCGAATCTTTCGCTGCGCGATATTCCATACCGGTGCCGACCAACGGCGGATCCGGAACGAGCAGCGGCACGGCCTGACGCTGCATGTTCGCGCCCATGAGTGCGCGGTTTGCGTCGTCGTGCTCGAGGAATGGGATGAGCGCCGTCGCGACCGACACGATCTGCTTCGGCGAGACGTCCATCAGGTGCACGTCCTGGGGCGCGCACTCGATATACTCTTCCGCATAGCGGCTGGTCACCAGATCCTCGGTGAGGCGGTTCTTGGAGTCGAGCAGCGAGTTGGCTTGCGCGATCCTGAACTGGTCCTCTTCGTCCGCGGTCAGATACACGATGTCGTCGGTCACCGCACCCTTGCGCACGATGCGATAGGGCGTCTCGATGAAGCCGTATTTGTTGACCTTCGCATACGTCGCGAGCGAGCCGATGAGGCCGATGTTCGGACCTTCGGGCGTCTCGATCGGGCAGATGCGGCCGTAGTGGCTGTGGTGCACGTCGCGGACTTCAAAGCCCGCGCGCTCGCGCGACAAGCCGCCCGGGCCGAGCGCCGACAAGCGGCGCTTGTGCGTCAGCTCAGCCAGCGAGTTGGTCTGGTCCATGAACTGCGACAGCTGGCTCGAGCCGAAGAACTCCTTGATCGCGGCCACCACCGGACGGATGTTGATCAGCACCTGTGGCGTGACGGTTTCAAGATCTTGCACCGTCATGCGCTCGCGCACGACGCGCTCAAGGCGCAGCAAGCCGACGCGGAACTGGTTCTGCAGCAGCTCACCGACCGAACGCACGCGGCGGTTTCCGAGATGGTCGATGTCGTCGACGTGTTGCGTGCCGCTGACGACCTCCACCAAGTGGCGGACCACGGCGATCATGTCCTCTTTGGTGAGGTGGCGCAGCGCCTTCTCTTTGACCGCACCGTGGCTATCCTTGACGTCCTCGACGCGCGGCGGCTGATAGTTCATCAGCGCGAATTGCTTCTCGAGCTTGCGATTGACCTTATAGCGGCCGACCGCCGCGAGATCGTAGCGCTTGTCGTCGAAGAACGTGTTCTTGAGGAGCGTCTCCGCGTTATCGGGATTTTCCGGCTCTCCGGGGCGCAGCTTCTTGTAGACTTCTTTGAGCGCGTCCTCGCGCGTCTTGATGTCTTTGTCTTTCTCCAGGCAATTCTCGATGATCGCCGGCACTTCGCCGGTCACCGGATCCGCGAACAGCTTGCGCAGCGCATCATCGGTCTCGTACTTCTTGTCGAGCGCCCGGATGAATGTCGTGACGATGATCTTGCGGTTCTTGTCGATGCGAACGCCGATCGTGCCTTCGGAGGTATCGTTCTTGCCGCCGTTGTCGGTCTCGAACTCGATCCATGCACCGCGGTTGGGGATGACCGTCGCGATGAAGATCGGCCTGCCGTTCGTATCGGTGTCGGCGAGGAAGTAGACGCCCGGCGAGCGCACGAGCTGGCTCACGATCACGCGCTCGGCGCCGTTGATCATGAACGTGCCCTTCTCAGTCATGAGCGGCAGATCGCCCATGAAGATCTCCTGGTCGGGGATGCCCTTGATCTCGCCTGACTCGGACGTGATGAGCCGTACGCGCACGCGCAGCGGCGCGCAATACGTCATATCACGCTCGCGGCACTCTTCGACTGTGTACTTGGGCTCGCCGAGGCTATGCTCGCCGAACTCGAGGATGAGGTTGCCGGTGAAATCTTTGATAGGCGAGATCGACGCGAACGCTTCGCGTAGCCCCTCGGTGATGAACCAATTGAACGACTCCTTTTGGAGCTCGATCAGGTCGGGGATGTCGAGCGTGTGCGGGATCTTCGCAAAACTAAAGCGCTCTTGGCCTTTTTGCGAGCCCTTGGCTTCGAGCGTACCGCTTTCGACGGTCTTGACGACGCCCTTGGTCTCGATAAGAGACTCGAGCGCGGCGCGGGGATCCGTCAGGCGCAGCAGGCGGGCGATCGGACGCGGTGCGCGCATGCGTGCAGCGACGCGCGCGACGACAGTCTTGCGGCGCGGGCTCGCCTTGACCTTAGTCGTCTTGGGCGTCTTCTCGCGGGCGGCGGTCTTGGTAGTGCGGGTGCGGGTGGCGGTTTTCGGGCTCTTCATCTATATAGCTTCACCTTCGCGGCGGCAGCGCAGGGTCAGGCGGGGCGAGCGATTGCTCGCCATCGATCGATCGTGGTTTAGCAGTGTTTCAGTGGCTCTCAGGGGATGAAAAAGACGATGCGCTGGTCCGGTCTGGCTGGCGGCGAGGCTGCGACTCCCACCACTCCTGACGCTCGGCGCTATCGTCCCAAGGTGGCACAGACAAACATTATAGCATGAAATTCTCGCTTGTCAAACGGGACAAGAGGAACTTCGGCCGGCGTTCGCGAGGGCGGATTTCAGCTCGCCGGGGCGTGGCTCGACTCGAGCATTTGGCGCTCGTAGAGCGAGGCGTAGAGGCCCCCGCGCCTCAGTAACTCGTCATGCGTCCCGTGTTCCACTATCCGGCCGTCCGCCAGGACGAGGATCGCCGTGGCCCGCCTGATGGTCGACAGGCGATGCGCGATGATAAATGTGGTCCGGCCGACCAGCAAGTGGTCGAGGGCCTCACCGATCAGCGCTTCCGAGTGCGCATCCAGCGACGAGGTGGCTTCATCTAAAATCAAGATCTTCGGGTCCCGCAAAATCGCGCGTGCGATCGCGATCCGCTGACGCTCGCCACCCGACAGCCGCATCCCGCGCGCGCCGACCATTGTCGCATACCCCTCGGGCAGCTTCGAGATGAACTCGTGCGCGTTTGCAAGTTTCGCGGCTTCCTCGACCTGTGCACGCGTCGCGTCCAGCCGACCATACCGGATATTCTCCTCGATCGTGTCCGAGAAGAGCTGCGGGTCCTGAGGGACGATCGCGATCGCACGCCGCAGCGAGCTCAGCTTGACGCCGAGGACGTCCTGTCCGTCAACGGCGACCGCTCCGCTCGTGGGGTCATAAAAACGCGGCACGAGATTGACCAGCGTCGTCTTGCCCGAACCTGACGGGCCAACGAGCGCAACGATCTCTCCCGGTGCGACCGTCGCCGAGATGCCTTTGAGGACATCGCGGATACCGTCGTAGCTGAAGCGCACCTCTTTGAATTCGACTGCGCCGCGCACGTCCTGCAGCTCGAGCGCGTCCGGATCGTCGCCCTCGACCGGCAGATCCATCAGCTCGAACACCCGGCGTGAGGCTGCGTACGCTTTGTTGAGACTACCGATGTAGTTCGACAACTGCGAGATCGGGTTGGCCACCGTCGTCGTCACGGTGAAGAACATGAAGAACTTCGCGTACGAGAGCACGCCCGCGATGACCTGGAACAGCGAGAATCCAGCGAGCACGAGGACGCCGACCATCACGGTAAAGTCGATGACCGGCGTTTGCGTTAAGGAAATCTGCGCCAGCTTCATCGAAGCGCCGAAATTCGCCGAGTTGCGATCGGCGAAGCGTGCGATCTCGTAGGGTTCTCGCGTGAACGCCTTGATGATGCGCAGCGACTCGAGCGATTCTTGAAGACTTGAGTTGAGATCGGCGATCCGACTGAGCGCCATCGTCGTCGCCCGCCGCAACAGGTTGGAGAAATTGTACACCGCCCACATGACGAGTGGTGCGACCGCCATCGTGACGAGCGTGAGCTGCCAGTTCAAGTAGAACATGAAGGCGATGCCGGCGGTGAGCGTGAGCGCCGCCGTGATGAACAGCGGCAGCGCCGAGACCCCTTCGACGATGATGCTCATGTCGTTGGAAAAGCGCGAGAGGATATCGCCGGGGCGCCATTTGTCGAACGTCGGCAGCGAGAAGTACTGGATGCGCGCGAAAAGGTCGCCGCGGATCTTGCGCACGACCTGCTGGCCGACAGACGTGAGCAGGTACCCGCCGAAATACTGCGACGAATTCTTGATGACGTTGAGGCCGAGGGCGGTTGCGAGGGCGATGCCGAGGTCCTGGAGGCTCTTATTCTGGACGGCGTCGACGATGAGCTTGACCGCTCCCGCGTAGCCTATCGTGGCAAACGAGGAGAGCGCGGCTAAGACCAATCCCCCGAGCATCGGCGCAACGAACGGGCGCAGGTACTGGACCAAACGCGTCGAGGTCATTCAGGTAGTACCTTTTGGTGAAACTCACGCTGAAGCCTCGCGGTAGAGCCGTGCGAAGGGGGGCTTGCCCATGGGCTGCTACTATCATCCTCGACTCGAGACAGCAACGCGTTGTCACGACTGCGGTCGCGAGATCTGTCAAACATGTTCTGAGAGCGGCATCTGTCCGGGCTGCCGGCTCGGGCGCGCGATCAAAGGAGTGCAGACGCAGACTACGGTTGCGACGCTCGAGGCGCCGCGACCGGGTGCGTGGTCGGCTCCGAGCGGAACGGCACGTCCGACGGCGCAAAGCACGATCGTTTCCGCTGCACAGCCTGTGGCGACCAATGAAGAGCGCGCGCTTGCGGCGTTATGCTATCCGCTGTGGCCGCTGTCATTGCTGCTCTTATTGGTGCCGCTGGGGCGAAGCAGTTTTGTCCGCTTTCACGTCTTGCAGTCGCTTGGCGTCAACGGCCTCGGGCTCGGGCTGTACGTGATCTATGCGCTGTTGGCCAACGTCCCCGTGGTCGGCTGGCAGAGCGCGTTTGCGTTGCCGTTCTTGGTGCCGCTGTGGATGTTGGGCGATCTGTATCTCGCGGTGCGAGCGGCCGGCGGTCATATGCCGCGCGTTCCGTTCGCAGGCGATCTCGCGTCGAAGTTCGAGTAGTGGCCTGACTTCGAGCAGGCCGCTTCAGCCGGACTCGCGGTACGCGCGATAGCGTTCAAGCAGTGCGCGCGCGGCGCGTTCGTGCTCGACGATCCGCTGCGGATATTGGCCGGGCGTGAAAAAACCGAGCTCGATCTGGTGCTGGCGATCCACCCGCCATGGTGCCAGCGCCGCCGCGGTCGGCAACTTGCGCAACTCGGGGATCCAGCGGCGCACGTACACCGCCTGAGCATCGTATTGACGTGCCTGCTTTTCCGGATTGTAAATGCGCGGGTACGCGGCTTGGTCTGAACCGACGCCTGCAAGCCACTGCCAATTCCCGTCGCACAACGCGTCATCGGCCGCTAGATACTCATCCATCCACACCTGACGGCCGAGCCGCCAGTCAAGACCGAGATCGAAACAGCAGAACGACGCGGCGCAAATCGCCGCGCGCTGGTGCACCAGCCCTTGCGAACGGAGCTGTCGCATCGCCGCATCGACCAGTGGATACCCCGTGCGCCCTTCGCGCCAGGCTTCCAGATGTGCGCGATCGTCCGACCAAGGAAAGGATCGCATCTTCTCCTGCAGCGCCTCATCATGCACAGCCGGCACGAAATACGCGAGCTGCGTGAAGAAATCGCGCAGCGCCAGCTGGCGCACGAAGAGCGCCATCGACGCCCGCTCCGACGCGAGCGTCCACGAAAACGCCATGCGACGCGCGATCGCCTGGTAGACGAGGCGCGGGCTCACGCACCCGAAGCGCAGGTATATCGCAAGGTGCGATGTACCGTCGCGCGCCGGGTACGGCGCGTTGACGGCGTAGTCAGCGGCACGGGCGGTCGTGAACTTCTCCAACGCGGTCGATGCGGAGGCTTCACCCGGCGCCGGCATCGCGGAGCCGCCGGAGTCTGGGAGTACGCCTGGCTGATCGTCGCGGCCGTTGGGAAACGCTTGCGCAGCCGGGAGAGGCGGCTCTAACGACTGCCACGCCGCAAGGTAAGGTGGGAAAACCCGATAGCCGTCGCCGGGCGCCTGCTTGACCTGCGCTGTGGCCTCGGGCTCGTGGACCATGTCGCCCCTGTGAACGTGCAGCTCTATGCCTGCACGCTCCAGCGCTTCTTTTGCCTGTGTCTCAACCGCGCGATCGCTCCGCGCGTACGCGCGTGAACAATGAACCGTGCGCGCACCTAAGCGACGAGCGGTCTCGACGAGCGCGTTGGGCATCGTCCCCTCGGCCATCGTGAGCGTCGCGTCGTGCTTTCCGAGAACCGCGCGCAGCATCTGCAGCGATCCGGCCGCGAAACCGCGCTGACGCGAATTGAGCCGTTCGAGATCGGCGGCGCAGTACACGGCGTACACGCGATCGCCAGCAGACTGCGCCGCATGCAGCCCGACGTTATCGGTCAAGCGCAAATCGCGCCGGAACCAGAAGAGGCTCGCGCTCATTCCGCTCGGGGCCACGCGAATGAAACGCGCCGCTCGGTCCCGACGGACCAGCGGCGCGTGGTGTCGCGAGCGATTCGCGCCGTCGCTATTTCAGCGATGCGACGTACGCAGATACATCGGCGACGTCTTTAGTCGACAGCGGCAGCTTGGGCATGCCGGAGTCCTTGTCGACGCCGGTTGGGTTGGTCACCATGTACGCGACCTGCCCCGCTTTGATACCGGTGCCGGCTAACGTCGGCCCGACCGTTCCGTTCTTGCCGCCCGCGCCATGACAACTCTCGCAGTTGGCGGAGAAGACTTTCGCGCCTGCAGTTGCGTCGCCGGCGGCGACCGTCATCGTCGGCAGCTTAGCGAGCGGGATTGGAAGCTTAGTATTCGACATAGCCATCGGCGATGACGCCGCGTTGGACATGCCTTGCTCGGTGGCCGCAGTGGTGGGCGCAGTCGACGCCTCGGCGCTCGCCTCGGTAGAAGTCGTTCCCGACGACGTGTTCTGTGATGACTTCGAACACGCGGCTGCAAATGCGATGCTCACGACGAGGACCATGAGCAACACCGATACTTTTCTCACCGTTGATCGCTCCTCTCAACGCGTTTGAGGTGCGACGCCTTAGGGGGTTCCCGGCGCCACTCCTTCACGTGGTTCCCGCACGAACGCCAACGCAAACGCGCCGCACACAACGAACGCTGCGATGAGCGCGAATAAGACGCGATATCCGACTCCGAGATCGCCGGCCGCGGCGCCCACGTGGTCGACCAACAGACCGCCGATGATCGGCGCGGCAACCTGTGGCGCCGATGCACCGAGATTCCAGATCGCCATGAGCGCGCCGGCGCGGCCCGCCGGCAGCAGATTCGTCGCAAGCGCCCAATCCACCGAGTAATACGAGCCCCAACCGGCGCCAAGAAGCACCGCGATCACCGCGACGGCAGCGAGTACGTTCGTGAAAGTCAGGGCGACCGCGCCGAGCGTCAGCAACGCAAGCGCTATATAAATGATAGATTTTTTCGGGAAACGGTCGCCAAGCACGCCTGCCGGCACCGTGCCGATCAGCGAGCAGACGACCATCAAGAGCAGCAGCGAGAGGCTGGCGGACTGATAGCGGGCGACGTGGAGCGCAAAGCGCAGATAGAAGCCGAGAAACGGCAGGATCAGGTAGAGACCCGCGCTCACGAAAGCGCGCGACACGACGAGCCACCAGAAACTCGTGCGCGAAGGCCAATCCGCCAGCACGGCCTGCGGCTCGGCGACATCGCCTGGCGACTCGCGCACGCCTATGAGCGTCACGACCAATGCCACTAGCAGCGTCGCGGAGATCACCGACACGAGCAGCACAAAGCTGTGCGTGTACATCTGCGCGGTGATGCCTGGTCCAGGCTGATGCACCACAAACTTTGCCAGTAGTAGGCCGGCCGCAGTGCCGGCAAGGCGCATCAAACCCATGAAGGCGGACGCCCTGCCTTGTGCGCTCTTTGCCACGCGATCGGGGATAAGCGCTTGATACGGTCCGCCGGCGATATTGAGCGCGATCTGGATCGCGGCGAAAGAGACGATCACTGCGCCGAAGCTCGGCGACACGGCAAACGCGTACAGCGCGACGATGTCGAGCAGCGTGCCGGCGATGATGAACGGCATTCTGCGACGCACGAGGTCGGATGCACGTCCGGCCCCGTACTGCGAGAAGATCGCGAGCAGCGCTCCTACTGCTCCGAGCACTGCGGTCGCGCGCCCGAACATGGTTGGCGGCATAAAACGCGCGATCTGCGCTTGCAGCGTCGCGCCGAGCAACGCCGCCCAATGCATCTCCCACGCGAACCAGTACGCTGCAAGTGCGAACTGGTTCGGCCTGCGGGCCGGTGTCGAACTCATTTCACAACCGTGCCGGCACGCGCGCGCGCGTACTCGAAATCGACTGCGTCGTCGCAATCCATCGCCAGCGCCGGATCGGCACCGCGAATCGCACGAAATTCGGCCCCCGCGAGGACGCGCAGCCTATTTTCGACGTCGCGGATGCGCAGCTGATGCATCAGGTAGCGCAGAGTTAGCGATGGTCCAAACAGGGCGGCGAGCGAGAGCAAATTCTTGCGAGCTGCGAATGCCCGGCGCAACCGGCTGCGATCTCGCAGGATGAGCTGCGGCTCGAGGACGAGCACGCTGCTTCCAGTCCACTCGCCGTCCGCGAGCCGAGCGAAGCTCGAGCGTGCTCCCGGGAAGGCCGCGCAGAATTCTGCCTTGGTGAACACGGGATAGGCACAGGCGACGTCTTCCGGCACCCGCTCGACAAGATCGGCGAGCGCGGCGGACGTGACGAACGGCAGATCCGAAGCGCAGACCAGGGCGCGCTCGCCGCGCGCGCTCTCGAGCGCGGCGATCACGTTCTCCTCGCCGCTGCTACGCTCGTCAAACCATTCGTCGACCGCCAGATCCGGGTCGTGCACCGCGCGCGGCCCGACGACGCTGACGCGTCCGATCGCGTCGACGCCGCGCAATGCGTCGACGAGAATGGCGAGCAATGTCCGGTCGCCGACGTGCGCGAGCGCTTTGATGTCGCTGCCGACGCGGCGCGCGGCGTCATTGTCGAGGCGGCCGGCCGCCGTGATCACCGCGTTCAGCACGCGCTCAGGTTGGCATCGGCGCGGAAGGCGCCCTGCACAAGATCGCGGTCTTGCTTCCTCTCAACGTCGTGCACACGAGAACGGCCTCGGCGTCTCCGCGCGCCTTCAGCAGGGCCACGATTTGCTCTGGTCGCAGCGGGAATGCTCGCGTTTTGACAACGAGGCGCCCGATGTCGCGGACGCGCAGTGCGGCGCGCAAGCGTTTGACGCCGAACGGCATCGTCTCAATCACCTCGTACCAGCGCACAAACGTCCCCGGACGCGCGCGCTCGGCGGTCATGTAGGCCACATCGACGTCCACAAGGTGGGCGTCGATGCGCTCGCAGAGCGCGCCGATAAGACCCGCGCGGATAACGGCAGCGTCCGGTTCGCCGATCCAGCGTTGGAGCGATGTCGAAGGAGCGCGTTGGTTCGAGCCGTCTAGTTCGTGCGCGCCGTCCGCATCGATGACCGTCGCGCGCCGGGCGCCGTGATGACGAGCGAGATCGCCGCACCACAGCACTTCTTCTTTGCACACGCCGCGCTCCGACACGAACTCCAGCTCCACCGGGGCATTGCACGCTTGGCGAATCTCGTCAGGATCGGTCCGCAAGCCTGGCGCGACCTTCACAGCGAGCGCATGCCCGGGCAACTCAGCTGCGCGTCCAAGCAGCGCACGCAGCGAAGGCTGATACGCGGACGAGCTGCGCTCCCGGCCGCGTGCGCTGCGGCGCGACGGATCCGCGAACGCGGCATCGCACGCGAGAGGCCAGCGCAACGCATCGCTGAGATGGTGGTCAATGCGTGCGTCGACGCCATAGACGCGCGCGTTGAGCCGGGCGCAGGTGATCGCATCGACGTCGTTGTCGACTGCCGATATGCGAGCACTCGTGGAGCGAGCGAGCGCAATCGCGTCGCTGCCGATTCCGCAGCATAGATCGGCGATCCGGGCGTAGCGCTCGAAGCGCGCCGCTCGATGGCGTGCAACCGACTCCGACGAGGATTGCTCGTAACCCGCGCGCGTGAAGAACATCTGATCTGCGCGCCCGAACTTGTGCGCCGTTCGCGCGCGGCGGCGCGCAAACGCCGTCGCCAAAGCTGCGTGCGCAAGCGCGGGATCAGCGAGGCTTCGCGCGAGTGCCGTCGCCTGCGCGATTCGCCCTTCGTCGAATGGCGCGAGCGACTCGAGCAGTCGAGCGCCCTGCGCGTCTGCGAGCCTCTCGTACGGACTTGGCGGCGACTCGGGCCCCAGGCCGATCTCAGCCACTCGTCGGAGCGCTCATGACGTGCAAGCCGCCATTCGCTTCGAGCGCTTTGGCTGCGAGCGGCGCGGTTGCGCCGTCAACGCGCGCGACGAGTGCGAAGCCACGATGCTCGACCTCGTCGACGATGCGAAACGCCGCGTGCGTCGAGCGCTGTGGTGCCAGCGCGCCGCCCAGAGTCGCGCCGGCCAGTGCGCCGACGACAAAGAACAGCAGCGCGTACGCAAGCGCACGATGCTGCGGTGCGACCGGCATGATCTCGATACGAGGCGCGAGTGCGAGCGCGAGGCCGACCACGATGCCGCAAAAGCTTCCGATCACCGCACCGCGATTGATGCTCTCCGTGCCGGCTGCCGCTGATGCCAGGCCGGGAGCTCCGGCAAGCGGATCGTCCGCTTCGATATCGTGCCGTATACCGAACTCGGCTGCGAGTGCATCGGCCGCATCTTTGCCGTGCGGCGGTGCGCCAACGGAGATATCAGCTGGTGCAATGCCCGCCGCAAGCAACGCGCGAATCGCATTGCCCGCGGCATCGGCATCCGCGGCCGCGCACGCGACGAACACCGGCGCTGGTGAAGGGGCCTGCATCGTCGCGCGTAATTCCTCCTCACAACCATGCAGTCCCGCGACGAATCAAAAGTCCTCGTCGGCAGAACAGTCACTGTGCGCGCGCACGGCGACGACCGTGCATATTTCACCGACGCGCATCGCGCATGGATCGGCCGTAGAGGACGCATTCACGCCGTGGTTCCCGGCGATCGCGACAATCCGCTGATCAAAGTCGGTTTTGAAGAAGGCACTAAGATCGTGTTTTACCGGCTCGCCGATCTCGACGTCGATCGCGACGCGCAACGCGAAGCGCCCCGCAAGCACGGCAGCCGCGGTAGTCACCTTCCGAACTGATCCGCCAACCATTCTAATCCTTGGACGACGCGCGGACCGTTGCGCTCGATGATCGAGTCGTCTGGGGGCCGCACCACGCGGCCGGCGCGCACCGCGCGCAAACTGCGCCAGGGTTCTCGCGATCGCATGTCCGGTCCGAAAGGCGTGTCGTTGGATACGATGATCAAGTCAGGATCTTCTTTGACGATCGCTTCGGCGCTCATGTCGGGATACGGAGCCGCGGACGTCGCTGCGACGTTGTCGCCCCCCGCGATCGTGATGAGGTCGTTAATGTATGAGCTTCCGCCAGCGGTGAAGCCGGGCAATCCGAGCACGTAGAGCACTCGCGGCCGCGGCGCGCGCTTTGCAGAACGCGCCGCGATCCCAACGATCTGGCCGCGTATCCGCCGCGTAAGCGCGGCCCCCTGCGCCGGTCGCCTACATGCCGCGGCCACTCCCGCGATATCGGCATAAAGATCGCTAAGCCTGCGATTCGGCAAGTAGACGACGGCCACGCCCAGCCTCTCGCTGATTGGCGCGGCCTCATGTTCTTGATCGTGCAGCGCGACGACTATGGTGGGCGATAATGCCGCGATCCGTTCGAGGTCCGCGTGCGCGAGGTCCGCGACGTGCGGGAGCTGTTTGGCGGCGGCCGGATAGTCGTCGTACGCGGTATCGGCGACGAGCGCATCGCGGCACCCAATCGCAAACGCGATCTCCGTGAGTGACGGCGCGAGGGAGATCACGCGCGGCGATGCAGCGGGGGGCGACGAATGCACCGCCGCGCGCTGCGCGGACGAACATGCGCCAAGGACGAGGGCGGCGCTCGACCCCGCCGCGAGCAACGCTCTGACTTCCCCTCGGATCACTTCGCGGTGAGGCGCACGCTAAACGTCGTGCCCAGAACGGGATAGCCGTACACCTGCGGCACGCGCTGTCCGGTGAGATTGTCGACGCGTACCAGCAATGAGAGATGCGGTGCGACGTCGCGTCTGACGTGAAGCCCGACCGTCGCATATGGCGGCAGCAGATGCGTGTTCTCTTCGTCGCCGTACTGGCGCCCGATGACCAGCACGTCCACGCCCTCTTCGCCGGTTGCTGTGCGCGGCTGCGGCGAGTATCCGGTGCGCCACAAAACCTCGATGCCGGTCGTTGTCGTCGGGCGATAGAGCAAACGATTGCCGGTCGTGACCACGCCGTTGAGGTCCGGCTCCGTGCTCAGATCTTTCGCCGTTGGATAGGCAGTGTATGCGAGCTGCCATCCAAGCCGGCTTATCCCCACGTCGTTGACGAGAAGATCGAAGCCGCGCACACGGGCCCGGCCGACGTTGAAGGGCAAGAAGTCGCCCATTGTGTCGATCGGCTCATCGACGATCAGATTGTTGGTGTCGCTACCGAAGAACGTCGCTGAAGCGTCGACTGCGTCACTACGGGTCTGAACGCCGGCGTCAAAGGTCGTCGCATATTCGGGTTGCAGATGCGGATTGCCAAAGCCGGGAAAGTAGAGCTCATCCAGATCGGGCGCCCGGAACGCGCGCGCGTAACTGGCGCGGACCGCGGTCCCGAACGTGCCGCTGGTGCCCCCGACCTGCTGGCTGAGCGCGAAGCTCGGCAACGTGGTGCTCGCCGTACCCTGCGTGTGCGCGAACTGGACCGCGGCGTCCGCGTGTGTGCCGCCGCGACTCTGGTATTGATCGCCCAGATACAGTTCGGTGGTCGAGGTTCGCGCGACCACCTGTTCCGGCGTGTCGATCGTCCCCTGGAACAGCGCGACCGCACCATTCGACTCGTACTTCGCGAGCACGACGTTGGCCACGCCTGCTTGGATCGTCTGCGCGATCGAAAACCCGCGTTGCGTCGCGGTGGTCAAGGTGTCATACGGGAACGAGGGAGTTGAATCATAGAAGTGCAGCCGCCGGCCGTCGACATAGAAGATCGCCGACGTCAACGCGGTCGAGGTCCCATAACTGAGGTTGAGCGAGTTGCGCTGTACGTCGCGTTGCTGGCGTGCAAACTCGCTCACGAATTCGGGTCCGAACTCGATGCTGCCCGGCACTCCGACCTCTGAGGTGTTGTCGTCGACATGAAGTTCGGCGTGCCACGTGCGATCGGCCCCAGTCGCAAAAGCGAAGCAAGCGCACAGCGTGACGTCTGTGGCGTGCAGATCGCTGTTCGTACGAATCCCGCCCGCGAGACCTTCAAAGCCTGGGTAATCAAACGTGTTCTGCGCGTAGCGCGTGAATGCGTCGACGCGTAGCCCTCCATCCGCGCCGGCTGCGCTAACGCCCGCGCCGGCTGCGAACTCTCCTTGATACCCGATCTGCGCGTACGCGGAATCGTCGTGGCCGTGGCTCGCGTGTTTGGTCGTGATCTCAACGACGCCCCCGATCGCGCCCGAGCCGTAGCGCGATGACAATCCGCCTTCGAGGACGGTGATTGTCGCCACGCCGTCGAGCGGCATCGACGTGAAGTCGGTGACGCCGGTGTCGGCCTCGTTGACGGGCCGGCCGTCGAGCAAGATCAATGTCTGCGCCGCGCTGTCGCCGCGCAGGGAGACGGTTTGAAGCGCACCGGCCGTACCTGTTTGCCGTACGAGTACGCCCGGCACAAAACGCAACACGTCGCCGATCGTACGCGCGCCAAGACGTTCGAGCGCTGCGATCGGCACGTTGTAGCCCTCGCGCGGGCCAGCGCGGGCGACGACTCTGCCAAGATAATTCGAAGCGGGTGTGGGCGAGGCTGATGGAGACGCGATTGGCGCTGGCGCGCTTGCCGCCGGTGGCGAAGAGGCAGGCGTGTCACCCCAAGCGCGCGCCGTTGCGAACGCGATCAGACCGACGGCAACAACAGCTGCGAGCGCGCCTCGCGCCGTACCGGTCAGCGCGGCGTGCATACGACGTACCCCTCGGCGTCGGTATATGTCGCCACCTCGACGCCGAACGCGTGCGTTAGCGTCGGCGCTCGCAAGATCGCCGCAGGTGGTCCAGATGCGAGCGCGCCTCCAGCGAGCAGTGCGATGGAGTCAGCGAAGCGAGCTGCAAGCGTGAGATCATGGATCGCAGCGACGACCGCGATGCCGCTTCGCGCGATCGTCTTCAGCGTGCGCAACACCTCGAGCTGATAGCGCACGTCGAGATGCGTCGTAGGCTCGTCGATCAACACGGCGCCGGCGTCGGTTGCGAGCGCTGCCGCGATCCAGGCGCGCTGGACTTCACCCGAGCTCAGCGTCGCGGCCGCATCATCTGCGCGATCGCGCAGTCCGGCACGCTCCAACGCGGCAGCGATCGACGCTCGTTCCGCATCGGTCTGGCGCACCAGCCACCACGGCCTGCGCAGCGCGAGAACGTAGCCCGAAAGCTGCGCCGGCGTCACATCCGGCGGCAACGGCAGCGCCGTCGCGACCAGCGCCGCTCCGGCGTGCCGCTCCAGGCTACCCGCGGAAGGACGTTGTGTCCCAGCGAGCACTCTCAGCAGACTCGACTTGCCCGCTCCGTTCGGCCCGATCAGCGCCACCAGCGACCCAGCGTCGAACGATGCGTCGACGCTCTCGAAGATCGTGCGATGGCCGTAGCGCACCGACAGGCCTTGCGCGCGCAGCACGGCCCTCATAGCTCCACCGGACGGCGCGCTATTATAAGGAAGAATGGCACTCCGACAAAGGCGAGTAGGACGCCGAGCGGCAGCTCGGCTGGTGCGGCCACCGAGCGAGCGAACGCGTCAGCGGCCAACACCACGATCGCGCCGCCCAGCGCGCTTGCCGGCAGCAGCCACGCAGCGTCACCGCCGACCAGTCTGCGAGCCGCGTGCGGCACCATGAGGCCGACGAAGCCGACGATCCCAGACACCGCGACGCACGCCGCCGCGATGAGAGCGGCGGCAGC
This sequence comes from Binatus sp. (SeqCode), assembly GCA_035654355.1. GTDB lineage: Bacteria > Vulcanimicrobiota > Vulcanimicrobiia > Eremiobacterales > Eremiobacteraceae > JAFAHD01. The sequence goes on along the minus strand of DASRXC010000120.1, from coordinate 35,009 downwards.
GAGCACCGCGAAGCGCGCGCGGCCGACGTGTAGTCCAAACCCGGCCGCCGCATCCGTGCCGAGGCGCAGTACGTTGAGCGATCGCAAGAGGAACAGCGCGACCACGAACCCCGCGGCGATGTACGACGCGGTAAGCGCGACGTCACTCCAGCTTCTTCCGCCGATGCCGCCCGCGAGCCAACCGAGAATCGTGATGCTATCTGACATGCCGGAGCGCAGCAGCACGATTGTTACCAAAGCAGCGCACAGCGATGAGATCGCGATGCCGGACAGCACGAGCCGCAGGTTCGCGCTTCCGCTGCTCCCCGCGGAGACTGCGGTCACGACGACCGCACACGCCAAGCCGCCTGCGAACGCGGCTGCCGGAACGAACGCAAAAGACAACCCCAACGCGATGCTCGCACTTGCCGCGACTGCAGCACCGGCCGACACGCCGGTCACGTACGGATCGACGAGCGGGTTGCGGAAGAGCGCTTGCAACATCGCGCCGGCAACGCCCAGACCCGCACCGACGAACGCCGCGATCGCGATGCGCGGGAGCCGGATGTCCCAGACGACTGTGTGCGCCAAATTCGACGCCGCCGGATGCCGCAAGGCATCGATCATTGCACCCGCGGGCAACGCCACGCTGCCGACCGTGACAGACACCGCTGCCGCGCACAGCGCACACGCGCACAACGCGAGCAACCAGATCGCTTTGGTGGGAATCGCGCGCACTGCGCGCGGAGCGAGAGCATCCACTGCCAGCCTCTTTTCCGCGAAAAGGCGTGTAGCGAGCGCGATGCACGCATCGCGCTGACGGCGCGGGGCAGGTCTCCTGACTCCCGGATCCTCGCCTATGTGCCGGCGCCTTCCCGCGATGAGATCGAGTGACTCGATCGAATTCCGCGGTGGCGTGACCGGCGGCTCCCCGGTTACAGTGGCGCGACCGTGCCGGATTCACACCGGCTTCCCTGTCGCCCCGTGCCTCTTGCACGCAGTCTTCCGCGGTGCGCGCCCACCTCCTGTCCGTAGGCGGGCGCCTACCCAGCGGAGAAAGCGCCGCGGCCGTGCAGTACTTCGAACCAAATTTCATCGATGAAGCGCTCGTGCTGCTCGAACGCTACGCGCCGAATGCGCACGTGCTCGCGGGCGGCACGTTGCTCGGTTTCGACATCCGCAGCGGGGCGTCGGAAGCCACTGCCATCGTCAATGTCAAGCGAATTCCGTCGCTGCGCGAGATCGCATTCGACGGCCGCGTTCTCACGATCGGCGCGCTCGCCACGGCGCACGATCTCGCGCGCCACGATCTCGTCAAACTGCACGCGCCGCTGGTCGCGCGAGCCGCTGAGAGTGTAGGTGCGCGCCAGCTGCGCACGGTTGCGACCGTCGGCGGCAATGTGTGCTCGGGCCATCACGCCGCCGACCTATCGGTCGCGCTGCTCGCAAGCGACGCGGTCTGTCTGCTCTCCGATGTCGTCAGCGGTCCCGAGCAGATGAGCGTCGAGGAATTCGTCCAGCTCGATCGCGCTGCGCGCGGCTACCGTCTGCTCACCGCGATTGAGATACCGCAGCAGCCCGCTGCCGGCGCGTACGAGAAGATGCGGACTCGGCGTGCGTTCGAAATGGCGCTCGTTAGCGCCGCTGTCGCGCTCCATGTCGACGGCGGCATCGTGCGCGATGCGCGCATCGCGCTTGGCGGCGCGGCGCCCGTGCCCGTGCGCGCTCGCAATGCCGAGAAATCCTTGCGAGGCGTGCCTGCGAACGAAGAGACCGCGCGCGCTGCCGCCCAGCGCGCAGCTCGTGACGACGCGCATCCCGCGGATGATCCGCATGCCGGCTCCGCGTACCGCCAACATCTCATCGAAGTGCTCACGCTGCGTGCGTTGCGCAGCGCGTTTGGACAAAGCGCGCGCTGATGCAACCGGTGACGCTGGTCGTCAATGGTGTAGAACACGAAGCCGTTGTCGAGCCGCTGGAGACGCTGTTGTCGGTGCTCCGAGGCACGCTCAAATTGACAGGCACGAAGGAGGGCTGCGGCACCGGATATTGCGGCGCGTGCACGGTGATCATCGACGGCCAGCCGGTCAACGCGTGTCTGTTCCCGGCGGTCGATGCGGACCGTCGCGATGTGACGACCATCGAAGGACTCGCGGACGACGACGGTCAGCTCCACCCGGTGCAAGCCGCGTTCATCGAACATTTCGGCTTGCAATGCGGCTTTTGCACACCCGGCATGATTCTCGCGGCCGCATCGCTGTTGGCGGAGCAGCCCGATCCGAGCGAGGAGCAAATCCGAGCGGCGCTGGCGGGCAACATCTGCCGTTGCACGGGATATCAGTCGATCGTCGCGGCGGTGCGGTCGGCTGCGCAGGCACTGCGCGCATCCGGCCGCGCGGGCGAACTGCCTGGCAAACGCAGTCGCGTGCGGGCGCGCGCATGAACAGACACACCGCTGCGCGCGACGGCGCTGTTGTCGGCGCCAAGCGGCCGCGGCTGGATGCGGGCCCAAAGGTCACGGGTCACACGCGTTACACCGCGGATATCGAGCTCGAAGGCGCGTTGACTGGGCTCATCAAGCGTTCGCCGCATGCCTTCGCACGAGTGGTTCGCGTGGACGTGGCACGAGCGGCGGCGATGCCGGGCGTGCACGCGATCGCGCACGCTGGTAATACGCCACACATCCCCTTCGATCTGGGGATCAAGGATCAGCATTTATTCCCCCACCCGTACGCGCGCTACGCCGGCGAGCCAGTCGCCGCGGTCGCGGCAGAAAGCGAAGCCCAGGCGCAGGCCGCCCTGAACGCGATCGAGGTCGAGTACGAGATCCTCGAGCCGGTGCTCGATGCGCAGCGCGCGCTCGAACCGAGTGCACCGCTTGTCCACCCTGATTGGCGCACGTACGAAAAGCTGCCGACGCGTGTGTTGAGAGGCAACGTCTGCGGTCACAATCGCGTACGGCGCGGCGACGTCGACACAGAGTTCGCGCGCGCGGATGTGGTCATCCACGAATCCGAATTCCGATTCTCACCGGGTTTGCCTGGATATATCGAGCCGCGCGCCGCCGCCGCCCGACGGGAGCCGGACGGCGGCCTCACGCTGTGGTGCGGATCGCAATCGCCGTACGACAACCGCGACGAGCTCGCGAAATTCTTCGCGCTCGAACCCGCGCGGGTGCGCTTCATCAATCAATTCGTGGGTGGCGCCTTCGGCGGCAAAATCCTGATGGCGGCCGAATGGTATGCGGCTGCGCTCGCATTGCAGTGCGAGCGGCCGGTGCGCGTGATCTGGACGCGCCACGAAGACGGTCTGCACGCGTTTCCCCGGCACGGCGGCTATGCTTCGCTGAAGACCGCCGCGACGAAAGATGGTGCGCTGGTCGCGATGCGCGCGTCGTTCGTGTACGATACCGGCGCTTACATCGGATATGGAACCGGAACCGCGCAGATCTCGACGATGCTGGCGTCCGCGCCCTATCGCGTTCCAGCACTCGATCTCGAAGCCACGCTGGTATACACGAACAAGCAGGTCGCAGGCCCGGTGCGCGCACCCGGCGGCCCGCAGGCGAACTTCGCCAAAGAGCTGCATCTTGACGAGCTCGCGGCCAAGCTGGGTATCGATCCGCTCGATTTCCGGCTGCGTAATGCGTGGCACGACGGCGATCAAGGTCCAGGCGGTCAAATCCTCGCCGGCGTTCGCGTCGAAGAGACGCTGCGCGCATGCGCCGATGCGATCGGTTGGCGGACTCCCACAACGCAGCGGCGTGGTCGCGGCATCGCCTGCACGTGGTGGTTCTCGGCGTGCGGGCAGTCGCGCGCGCGTATCGAGATCGGCGATGACGGTCGCGTGCGGCTCGCTGCGGGCAATCCGGAAGTCGGCACCGGCGCCTCCTCGACGTCGCTGCCGATGATCGCCGCGCAAATACTCGGCCTCGATCCCAGTGCGATCGACGTCGTGCTCGCCGATACCGCGACCGATACCTATGACTCCGGCGTCGGCGGCAGCTCGTCGACGTTCGGCGCAGGCATGGCGGTCAGTGGGGCCGCAAACGATCTGCGCGCAAAACTGCTCGCGCGCGCCGAAGACATGCTCGAAGCGCGCACCGACGACCTCGAGTTGCGCGATGGCAATGTGCAGGTACGCGGCATGCCCGATCGCGCGGTGTCGTACGTTAAGCTAGCTCGTGAGGCCGGCGGCACGATCTCGGGCGAAGGCGAAAGCGCCGAGCAGGATGACCCGGAATTTGACGAGAGCCTCACCGAGACGCACGGCTTTTCAAGTTGGCTCGCTCCCTCGTACACCGCGTCGGCCGCCGAGGTCGAGGTGGATGCGGATACCGGCGAAGTCGCCGTGCATAAGATCGTGACGGCGCAGGACGTCGGCTATGCGGTCAATCCCGTTGGCGTCGCCGGCCAGATCGAGGGCGGCGCGGTGATGGGTGTGGGCTGGGCGTTGACCGAGTCTGTCGGGTTTGACGAGCGCGGAAACATCAGACCCGACCTCAAGGACTATCTGATGCCGACCGCGGTGGACGCTCCCGAGATCCAAACGATCATCGTGGAATCATCACCCGGTGCAGGGCCGTTCGGACTCAAAGGGGCCGGCGAGCCACCGATCACGACGCCGCCCGCGGCGATCGCATGCGCGATCCGTTCCGCTGCCGGCGTTGCACCCCACGAGACGCCGATGACTCCCGAGCGCGTGTGGCGCGCGCTGCGCGACCAGTGAGAGACTCATCCGAAGAGATCAAACTGCGCAACGCAAGGCTGCTGCACGCGCTTGCTGTGACCGCGCTGGTGCTGCTTTTAGTTGCGGCGTTCGCGGTCGCGCTCGACTTCCTCAGCCGCATCCACACGGTCACCGCGATCATCATCGGGGCTGTGTTCTTCTCGTACCTAGTAGCACCGGCGATCCGCTTCGTGCACCGGCGCGTTCCGATGTGGGCTGCCGTGCTGATCGTCTACGTCTTCATCGCCGTCGTGATCGTCGTGCTGTTGTGGATATTCGTGCCGATCGTCATCGCCGAGCTCCGCCAGTTCACGACGGATGCACCCGGACTTGCGAATCGCATCAAAGATGACTTGAGCATCAACGGGCCATTAGCTGCGCACCTGCCCGATTCTGTGAAAGCGTATCTCCTCACGCTTCCCGCTCAGATCTCGGAAGCCGTGACGAAGAACGGGCTCTCGATCAGTTCGGGGGCACTGACGATCTTGCTGTCGACGGCGTCAGGTCTCGTGCTGTTCATCCTCGTGCCGATCACAACCGCGTATGCCGTCATGGATGCGCAATGGCTCAAGGGCGCGGCGATCGGTTTTGTGCCGCTGGACAAACGCGCGAAGTTCGAATCGTTCGTGAGCGGCATCAACACCGTGCTTGCCAGTTACATCCGCGGACAGCTGCTCGTCGCAGCGCTGGTCGGCGGGCTCGTCGCGATCCTGCTCTTCATCTTCCACGTACGCTATGCGCTTGCGATCGGCTTGTTCGCCGGATTGTTCGAACTCGTGCCGTATGCCGGCGCGATCGCCGGAGCCATTCCCGGCGTCGGCGTCGCGCTGCTGACCAACGGCTGGGAGAACGCGCTTTTCGTCGCGATCGGCTTTATCGCGATCAACCAGCTGAGCGGACACGTCTTCTCACCGTTGATCGTGGGCGATCAAGTCGGTTTGCGTCCGATCTTCGTCTTGCTCGCCTTGCTCACCGGCGGTGAACTCATGGGGCTGCGCGGCCTGCTCATCGCCGTGCCCGTCGCCGGAATCATCCGCGTGATCATCATGACCTTCGTGCCGTTCGACAGCTCGGCGTTGCCGTCGCCTGCACCGGCGCCGGCGAAAACCCCGCGGCGCCGTCTTTTCGGCGCGCGCCCGGCGCCAGCGGCGCAACAAGCGCCGCCCGAGAGCTAAAGCCTCTTCGCGTTAGTGCGTCGGCAGATCGTTCACGTGGAACCGGCGGATGTAGAACTCTCCGTTTTGGCCGTAAAAGCCAATGCGTCCATCTCCGAAGATCGGGGGGCCGCCGATGCGACCATCGTCGCGCGCACGCGCGACGCGGGAACCGTCGATCATAAGGATGATGAGCACCGAACCGTCGCGCACCGTCTGCACCGATGCCTGAACGTGTTGCACGGCGTTGCGCCGCGTCACGTACGGGCCCGATGCGAGCTCCGTCGACCTGAGCCCGTGCCGGCCGGGCATCAGCTTGACGATCGCGGCAGTGTGGTCGCGGCGGTTGGCGAGCACGAGGTATTCTTCGGTGACGGACTTCGAGCGTAGAATGCCGCCGATTCCGTCGGTCGATGTCGGAGTCACGCCCGTGTGATCGAAGAACGCGACCGTCTGCAGATCGAAAGAGACCGTCACGTTGTTGAAATTGTTTCGATGGCTGCGCACGCGCAGCTGCGCCGAACCAGTGCCGTTCGTCGAGAGCACGTTCGGCGTGACGTTATCGGGGACGCCGCTAAAACCGCTGCCGCGATCCGCGAAGAACGAGCCAGACGTCACCTCCCAAATCGCGTCCTTGCGGGCCTGCGGGTCGGACGGATGCTCATATGCGAAGGCGTTGGTGATCAATCCGGGCGTGCGCTGACCGAAGTTGTCCGTGAGCAACGGCACAGGCGCGTCGCCGCGTGCGACGAAGGGCAACAGAAGCAACGCGGACGCGATACTTGCTCGAAGGCAGTAAGACTTCATGAACGCCGCTCTTCACGCGGCAGCAGATCGTAGTCCTTCGCCCAACGCGGAGGAGAACCAAATCCCGACGCATAGGCGCTGCGCGATCCGCGCGATAACCCATACGCAAGGGCTCGCCGTTCTTGCGCCAAGTACAAACCCTTCGCATCGAAGCGCGCATAATACCAGGCGAACTTCGCAGTCTGCGCGGCGCCTGGTGCCACGTTTTCCCGGACGATGAGCCCGTACGTCCGTGAAAACGCCATCGCACGCGGCACGTAGACGCGCGGAAACCGTTCGTACGCGACACCGGCGACGAGGACGTGCGGCCAACGCTCGCCCTTGGCGGATGCGATAGAATCACACGCGATGGCGTCTGCACTGCGCATCGCGTCGCGCACCACGATATCGCCTTCCTCGAAAGCGTGCACGATCGCGTTGAGAGAAGCGATCCCGCGCGCATGGGCTCCCGCGAATGCCTCAATCACACGCACCATGTCGTCCAGGCGGCGCGCACGCCCGAGCGGATTCTCCTGCCAGCGCGAGACGAATCCGCCGGACCTCGCGAGGCGCGCCAACACCCCGGCTGGAGGCAAGCCCGCGTACTCGCGGCGCCACTTCTCGAAACGCAATCGGAATCGTCCGAGCACGTCGCGCACGGCGTCGGGCAAACGGTCGTCGACGCGGCCTTCAAGCAGATTGAGCGATAGTGCCGTGCGTTGGCGCTCGCCGCGAGGCCGCGTGCGTTCGTCACCGACGCCGACGTCGAGCGCCAGTTGCGTCACAGCTTCTGGATCCTCGCACAACGCGTAGATGCTCGCATCGGCAAGCCCGAGGAGCGGCGATGCCAGCACCCGCAGCCAGTGCACCTGGTCCGCCGGATCATCAACGACCGCGGCGAGCGCGAGCCAGTCCAAGAGCTGCGCGGGTTCTTCGAAGCCGCCCAACGGCGGATCCACTGGTAATCCGGCGTCGCGCAAGCGCTGACTATAGATGATCGCCGCATCGTCGCTCCGTGTCAGCACCGCCATCGAATCGGGCGGCACACCTTGTTGCAGCAGGTCGCGCAGCACGCCGGCGAGCGCGCCGGACTCTTCGCCCTCATCTGCATAACGCCGGAGTTGCGGAGTCGGCAGCGCACTAAGTAGCGGAAGCTCGATGCGAAGGTCTGGCGCCAGCGCGCTGAGCGCCGAGCGCCGCCCTTCGAGCCCATCGATCGCTGCGTCCGGCCAGCCTGCCAGGGTGATCGTTTGCAAGCCCGCGTTGTGTAGGATGGTCAACAGTTCTGACAGCGCGGCGTTCGCGTCTTCTGCGTCATCGACGAGCACGGCGGAACACGACGCGGCGATCGCGCGCGCAGAGGCGCGGTCCGCGGACAGCCAGCGGATGCATTCATCGAGCAGATCTTCGTCCGAGAGCGAACGCGCCGTCCTCGCGCAGCGCAAGTATTCGCGGTAGAGGCGTGCGAGCAGTACCGCGCATGAGCGTTCGGCGCGCTTTTGCTGCTGGAGCACGCCTGCGCCTGCACGTAGTGCTTCGCGTCCGCGACGCCCGACGCGCGCGACGATCTGCGGATCCGCAGATTTGACGAGTGCGGCTTCGACCTCGTCGCCATAGAACGCGGTGATGCCGAGCGCACACCCTCGCTCGAACTCTTCGGGACTGATGCGCGCACCGCGAAGCTGGCGAATAAGCACCGCAGCCTCTTCGAGGAACTTGTCGACCCAGCTCAGGAACGGCACGTCGAGATCGAGATCTGCGCCGTCCACTTCCGGCCATGTCATGTCGAGCAAACCTTGTGCGGCTTGCCTGACCACGACGCGCGCCGCAGCTTCGCCGCCGGCAGCGATGTCAGGATGAACGCCGGCAAGCGCATAGTGCGTGCGCAACCAGTGGACGCAATGCTGCGGCCCGGTGGCGACGCGAATCCCCTGCTCCGCACCGAGTTGCCGTACGTGGCGCTCGAAGACGCGGACGCCGGACGCGTGCGAACATATCACGTGCACCGGCGCCTGACGCGCGAGTCGCGCTGCCCGCGCAGCTAGCGCGGACGTCTTGCCGCTGCCCGGCGGCCCCGTGACCACGGTGACGCCGGCAGGCGCGCTCGCCACGCGTTCGAGCGTGGGAACCACGGCAAGTGAGGACTCAGCGCGCAAACACGCGTTCCTCGTTGATGGGGCGTTCGCGGCATGCGCCTGCATAGTCGCAATGGCCGCACGGCGGATCGTCGCCAGGCGCGAAGTGATCGAAGCCGCCGCCTGTGATCGCGCCTGCCCGTTCGATCAGCGCGCGCACTCCCTGCGCGATATCTTCAGGGGTGCATGCCGTGCGCACGACGCCGCTGCGTTCGTCGCGCTCAACGACTGGTGCACCGGCAGCGTTGGTCATATCGAGAGCGAGTATCCACACCGAGTCGCGAGGATCGCGCAGCGACACGAGAGCAAGGCGGCCGACGTCGTCGCCTCGCATCGTGCGCACGGTGTAATACAGCGCTAGCTGCGCTTCGTCGCCTCTGCGCAGCGCAGCGAGGTATTCATGAGGATTCTCCTCAACGCGACCGGTCTTATAGTCATAGATGATGACAGGTCCGCCGCCTTGCGGCCGGTCGATGCGATCGATGAAACCGACGAATTCGTGTCCACCCAACGACCAGCGTTGGAGTGATTCGACCGATTCGATCACCGTCGGATGATCGTTGGCCTCTGTGCGCAACCAGCGTGCATAATGCGCCGCTACCGCCCGCGCGCGCAACCGGCTGACCTCGAATTCCAACGCGGAATCGAACTCCTCGCGGTTACGCTCGAACGCAGCGTCGAGCTCCGCGTGCAGCCGCTCGAGGATCGCGTTGCCTGAATACTCCGACGGACGCCGGATGACGCGGTGCAGCGCTTCAAGCGCTTCGTGAAATACTTTGCCGTACGTCGTCGCCGCCGAACCTTCGTCGGCGATCGCGTCGCACAAATACTCGAAGAACCAACGGCGCGGGCATTTGACGAACCCGTTAAGCCGCGAAGCGGAAAACGTCATGGGTGCTGCCAGCGGCCTCGGGGGCTCTGCGACCGGCCAATCCCATATATTGTCGTCAGCCGGGAGCGTCGCGAACCAATGTGCGATCGCGCTGGACGCGGGCGACATAATGCGTACTCGTACGTCCGTCTCGTGATGGTCATGCTCGACCGGCGCGTCCAAGCCGGGCTGGGGGAAGAGGCCAGGTCCGGTGGCGCCGGATTGATCTTCGAACGAGATGACCGCGATTTGAGGCGTGCGCGCTTCAGTGCCGACTGCGTGCAGCCTCAATGCGACCTGCGAGATGCCCATGCCCATCACAGCGCTCCGCTGCATGAGCACGTCGCCGATTCCTCGTTCATCGATTCGTGCCAGCGCTTCCGCTAAGGTCGCGCATTCGATGACCTCTCCCACGCCCGCCGCACCGCTTGTGGATTGGCGTGTGCGCACGCCGGCTCGCCGCAATTGAAGGAGCAGTCGCGCGAGTGCGCTTCGCTCGATATGCTCGTCAGCCACGGCAGTCGCAAAGGTGAGCTCGTCGATGCCGGCGCGTTCGCACAGCGCCGTCAACGCGCACAACCCGTCGAGAAATGCCTCGTCCTCGCGAAGCGCTTCGGGCCATGGCCACTGCGCGGTCGCAAAGGCGTGCGCGATCGCCGCCCGGATCTCTGCCGGTTCCATCGTGAGAGAATTACACGTTATGCGGGCTGCGTACTGCGGCTTCCAGCCGGCCAAGCGCTCTTTCGAGGCAGTCGATCAACAACGCCAACAGCCCGCTCATGTCGCCGCCGTCGGCCTCGCGCAAACCGTCGTAATAGCGCTCGCGGTCCTCGACGTGTACGATCGCAGGCGGATAACCGTTGGCATCGAGGATGAGATTTGACATGAGCCGGCCGACACGGCCGTTGCCGTCCAAGAACGGGGCGATGTTCAAGATCTTCGCTTGCGCGGCGGCTGCCTTGGCGACGGGATCTGCCGCGGATTCTTCGAGCCACTCGGTAAACTCACGCAGCAACGCGGGCACGAGCACGCTTTCTGGCGGCAGGTAGTCCCTCCCGACGATGCGCGCATCGGTCCGCCGGTACTCGCCAGCTTGTTCGTCATCGATCGACACGAAGAGCCGCGCGTGTAATTCGCGGATCGCGTGCTCGGTGAGCGGTGCGTCGCTGTCGGCTAGCACAGCTGCGTGATTGAGCGCCTTGCAGAGGTTGACGACCTCAAGATGTTCGCGCAGGCTCAGTCCGCCGACGCACTCGCCGCGCGTCAGGAGCTCTTCGGTCTGCTCTCGCGTGAGCCGGTTGCCTCGGATCGCGTTCGAATGATAGATCTCATCGAGACGAAAGGTGTCGCGCAACTGATCTCGTGCAATCGCCGCAGCTTCGCCATTGGCGTTGAATGCGCGCATGCGCTCGCGCAGATGTTTGAGCCGCTGCTCGAGCTCGGCGGCGAAGCGCAGCCCGGTCGCTTCTTCTTCCGAGCGCGCCGGCTGGTCAAGGCCAAGCGCGGCAAGATCGATCGCGTGCTCGCGCAGCCAATCTAGGGCCGACCCTTCGAGCCGGCGCTGGCGGAACGACAACCAGGAACGGCGCGCGCGTGGATATGCGCTGAGCACCTGAAGGAACCGGCCTTGTGCCGCAGGCCCGGCGGTCGAAGCCCGCAAGCGATCGGCGAGTTCCCCATCCAAGAGCGTCTCGATGAAGTCGGATTGCATCTCTTGCGCTTCGTTGAGAGACAACGGAAGGATCGCAACCGCGTCTGCACGCCCCGACACCCGTAGCGCGGCCTGATCGTCAGCGGCGTACGGCTGCACTCGGCCGGTCGAAATCACGAAGAAATAGCGAAACTGGCCGCTTCGGTCGTCCAGCGCGTCCGCCAGCTCCTCGAGCAAAAAGTTCCGCACGGGCCCGGGCGATTCGCTCGGCCGTCCCGCGAAGCCTCGTCACGTGTTGGCCGTAACACTCTTGGGTGTGACGGGGCTCACTAGCGCGGCGCCGAACATTCCCCCACAATCAAAGAACCTGTATCTCGAGTAATGCCGGGGGCCGAATTCTCGTGTCTCTCCCCGCGCCGTCCCGTCATACAGCACAAAGGCGGAGCCGGATGTCCGACAGGTCCACGCACAGGGCCGAGTCCCTGTAACAATGTTGCATCCGATACGGTCCAAGAAATTGGAGCCAGTTTCATCGGGGCCAGACCTTGCCCTGATGCAACGCATCGCCAAAGGGGACGGAGATGCGTTCGCCGATCTGGTGCGGCGCTACACGAGAATGCTGTACAACGTTGCCTACCGTTATAATGCGGCGTCCGCGGAGGACCTCGTTCAAGAGTCGTTTCTCCGGGCGTTTCAGCACGCCAACACGTTTTCAGGCCGCAGCAAAGTCTCGAGCTGGCTATACCGCATCTGCGTCAACGTCTGCCTCACCCACATGGGCCGGGCGAGCCTGCAGACCACCGACATCGAAGACGTTCCCGAGTCCGAGCTGACTGCATCGGTCAACGATCTTCCTGAGGCGCGCGCCGAAGGCCGCGAGACCTTCAAGGCTCTCGAAGAGGGCCTGGCGCTGCTGCCCGCTCAGGAGCGCATGGTCTTCATCTTGCGCGAGCTCCAGGGGCTTGCGTACTCCGAGATCTCCGACGTGCTGGGCATTACCGAGCAGGCGGCCCGCACCAATCTGCACCGCGCGAAGCGGCGGCTTCAGTCTTGGCTGAGCCCGCTGCTGCTGTCATGAGAGGGATGTAGGGATGGAGTGCTCTGAAGCGCTCGACTTCCTCTACCAGTCCTTCGACGCTCAGCTGACGCCGACGCAGCAGATGCTGCTCGACGCGCATCGCCGCACGTGCTTCGCGTGCGCCAATACGCTCACGCGTGCAGAGCGGTTCCAGGCGCTGTTGCTCAAGGTGCCGCAACTCGCAGTGCCGCGCGGACTCGAAGATCGCATCATCGAGCGCGTCTTCGCGGCCAGCCACGTCACGACCAAGCGCGGCGAAACATTGCGCACGTTCGTCGACGCGATCACGAATTGGCGCAGTTTCGCGTTCGCGGCAGGCACGGCAGCTGCTGTCCTCGCGCTGGTGCTGGTCAGCCGTAACATCTTCCAACCTTCGGCGATGACGCACGTGCAGGCACCGCCGACGATCACCGCCGCCATCAACGGAACGCTCGACGTCGGGTCCGGCAGTAAAACGTCGCAACAGAGCGGCGCGGTGACGGTCGCTCCCGGCGAGACGATCGCGAACTCGTCAGAACAGCCTTCGACGATCGCGGTTTCGCAGCATGTGGCGGTGACGATCTCGGGCAACACGCAGATCCAGGTCGGCCAGGTCCAGGTCGATCCGCAGACCGGTGATCCGAATGTCATCGCGATGCGATTGGTCCACGGCATGGTCGGAGTTCGCGAGAGCCTCGGCAAGAACGCCGGAGCCATTCACGTCGCGACCGATCAAGCGACCATCGTTCCCACCGGTACCATCTTTACTGTCAGCGCGTCGGCCGGTACAACCGACGTTGCGGTGGGCGAGGGTAGCGTCGCCGTTTATTTGCCGGGCGAGACGTTCGGCGTGCCCGCCGGCAACCAAGCACGGATCAGCGGCGGCCGGCATACCATCAGCAAATTGCGCCCGGGCACGAAGTTCGTGCACTAAGGGGCGCTCGAAAGAGGGCGAATGGAGCGGCCGAGCCTAGTTCGGCCGCTCCGTTTTTATTTGCTCGCTTGTTCGTGCGTTCTGCTGTTTACAGGCCTAACGCGGCGCCGTCGCTGCGCAAGTCAGACGCGCCCACAAGCATTCCGCGCGCGCGGTCAATCACGATTGCTCCCGCGTGACCCATCGATTCTTCCCAATCGTCCGTCACAATGACGTGATGCCCGCGAGCGCGCAAACCCGCGACGCACGGTGCACCTGCACGCGCTTCGATCGCGACACCAGGAACCTGGTCTCCCCAGGTCCGCCCGTAGCGCCAGCGCGGCGCGTCGAGCGCCTCTTGTGGATCGATACCCCGTTCAGCGATTCTCACCGACACCTGTAAGTTGGTCTGCGGCTGGCCCTCGCCGCCCATGGTGCCGTACACGAGAGCCGGCCGGTCATCGTCGAGCAACATCGCAGTCATGAGCGTGTGAAATGGCAGACGGGCGGGTGCCAGCGAGGTCGATCTGCCTTCATCCAATGTGAACGAGCAGCCGCGGTTCTGCAAGACGATGCCAAGTTCGGGAACGCCGACGCATGACCCGAAGTGAAAATACAACGATTGGATCATCGAGAGCGCGTTGCCGGCATCGTCGACGCACGCGAAATATGTCGTATCGCCGCCGCTCGCCCTGCGTTTCTTGTGTGAGCGCGGCACGCTTGCTCGATAAGGGTCGATATCGCCGGCTCTGACGCGAGCGCGCTTGTCCGAAAGCAACTCTTCGAACGGCGGTTTGAGATAGCGCGGATCGCCGATCCACTCATCGCGATCCTCAAACGCCAGCTTGATCGATTCGATGCCGTAATGCGCGTGCGCCGCGCTGCCCAGCTCAAACTCGTAGCCCTCGACGGTGACGTCGTTGATGTTCTGTGCGAGCGCGAGCACCATACCTTGGGAGTTCGGCGGCGTGGTCAACGCGATGTGCCGGCCGAACGTGCTGCGCAGCGGGTCGGTGTAGAAACCGCGATGCGAGGCGAGATCGGCGGCTCGCAACGGACTGCCCGCCGCGCGCGCGCGCTTCTCGATGAGCTGCGCGGCTTCGCCTTCGTACCAAAAGCTTCGACCGTCCGCGGCGATCCGTTCAAGCGTTGTGGCGAGCGCCGGTTGGACGAGGCGCTCCCCGATCTCGTACCGCGGCTTCGACGCATAGAGCGGCCGTGCGCCCTCATCGTCCGCGAGGAGCTCGTGCTCCTCGTGCAGACCGCGCGCAAGGCTGCGCGCGATTGGTGCTCCCGTGCGCGCGTGCCTGATGGCAGATTCAAGCGACAGCGAAAGTGGGAGTCGGCCGAACCGGTCGTGCAGCGCCAACCACGCGTCAACGGCGCCCGGCACCGTCAGCGCCGCCAGACCACCGTGCGCGGGTATCGACTGCACGCCCGCCCCCAGGTAGAATGCGCGGTCCGCGAGCGTGGCCGACGCGCCGGAGCCGTTATATGCGCTCACCTGTTTTGTTTTTGCGTCGTAATACAGGAAAAACGCGTCGCCGCCGATGCCGGTCATATGTGGATACAGGACGCTGAGCGCCGCCGCGATCGCGACGCCACCGTCCGCCGCCGAGCCGCCGGCGCGCAGCACGTCCAGGCCGGCTTGAGCGGCGAGCGCATGCGGTGCTGTGACCATCGCGCGCCCGCTGCGCGCGCTCGGGCGGAATCCCGACGGGGCGAGCCGGTCGCTCACGCAGGGGCGCCGGGGACGATGATGCCGGAGCGCGATCGATCTCGCGCCGCTTCTTCATCAAGCACCGTAGGCGCCAAACGCAAGAAATCATCGATGCCCACAATGCGCCGGCTGCGTACGTAATCAAGATGCCGAGCGCGGATCGCATCAGCGACTTGTTCCGTCGAGCGATCCCCAAACGTCGTCGGACGGCCGATGCAAATCGAGGCGTCCAGGGCAGGCAGAGCGCGCAATGCGACCGGTGCGCCGTCGGAGATGAGGCCGGAGCCGGCGCCGAGCGGCCACACCGCGAGTGGCTGCGGCTCTTCGGCGAGCACGTCTGTGCAATGCAAGAAGCCGGCCGACCAGCTATCAACACGATACAACCGGCGGTGGGAGTCCCGCCAGCTCTCGACAAGAGCTCGTGCGGCACTTGCGAGCGAGGGCCCGCGCTCGAGCACGAATTGCTCGATCGCTGTGCGGCCATACCGTTCGAGGCGCGCGTCGAACATCAGGTGTTCGACCAAACGCGAGGACCGCGCGTCGTCAAGACGGCCGCTCCAGAACGGGAACTCTTGTGCGGCCAAACCTTCAAGGGTGCCGCCCGCGCCTGCCTGAGCGAATCTGGCCAACTGTGCGAGCGCCGGCAGCACATCGCGCTCCAGGCGCTCTGCAAACGCGTCGTGCTCCGCCTCGTGCCCAAGACAGCAGCGCTTGTACTTTCGCCCGCTTCCACACGGACATGGATCGTTGCGACCGGGCTTTCTCATGCCGATAACGCTTTTACATGGCTTACCGGCGAGTCCTCGCGTCGTTCGGTTTTTGCGCGCTGCTTCTCACCATAGGGAGCGTGGAGCGCTCGGGCGCACACCCGCGTTCGTCCGTCGATACCGGCACGTTCGCGCTCGTCATCTCGTTCACGCCCGGCGAGCGCTTCGTCGAACACGCGAATACGGTGGACCGCATCGACTGGAAGATGCCGCGCGAGCGACTTGAGGCATTTGCGTCGCAGGGCATGGTGATCAACGAGGAAATCCGCACGACGACGGTCGCCAACGCCCGCGTGTTGTCAGTTGATGCGCACAGCGCGCGGATCAGCGCCGACGCGCTCACAACGGTGCACGACGTTCCGCGGCGCAACGTTGTCACCACCCGATCCAGTGGCATCTCAGCGGTGACGGCGCGCAACGCGCAGGTCGGCGCCACGCGCTATGCGCTTGAGGATGCCCCGATGGTCGATTTGCCTGCCGCACCCGTGCGGCTAGGATCGACATGGACCACGAGAGTCCCAGTGACGACGACGCTTGGATCAGGCACCGTCGATTTCACGCACACGGTCGCATCGATCGATCGTGGCGTATTGCGGATCGACGTCGACGGCAGCGGACAGATCACGGGCAAGGAGTACAATCTCCCGCACCTTCTGCCCGGTTCGATCGCGTTGCGCGGCTCCGCGTGGTTCGATACGCGCGACGGCCTTATCATCCAAGAGAGCTATCGGATCGACAACACGCTGGTGAAGCCGGCCGGTGCGACACAACTCGGTTTCGTCGAGCACATGGACGCGGACACCGACGTGTACGTCCAGCGTTGACGGATAACCGGCGACTGGGGACGACTAGCGCTTCGAACGCGCCGTAAGTTTCGTGCTCGCGATCGGCCGCCACACCTGGAAGCGGCGCCGCGTGCTCGCCGCATACTCGACGCGAGCGCGCATGCGGGCCCACAGCTCGATCAGCGCAGCGCCCGCGAACCAGTGCAGGTGACGCCAATCCTCCCGCATGTATCTCGCCGCGGCTCGTGCGACCATCGTCGGCTGCAAGGTCGTCGTGCGCACCGACCACTCACGCTCGACCGATAAATTCGCGACGATCCAACGCGTGCGTTGCTCGATGAAATCGCTGATGTTGCCCGGTCCGCAATTCTCGATAAGCGCGTCTGCGGCGTATGCTGCCTTGTATCCGCGCTTCTCGACTTCGAACAGCACGGACATCTCATCGTACAGCGCCGCCGGATTCACCCCGTCGATCACGTTCCGGAACGCACAAATCTCCCCGAGCTTCGGCGTGACGAGCGCCAGGTCGTGGTGCAGCGTCCACATCAGATTGATCGTGAAGCCGAGGAATGTGTTCGGCCGGTTCACGGGTATGATGCGAGCGCCGACCACCCCGATCGCAGGATCGGAGAACGGAGCACAGATCCGTTCAACAGTCGTAGGGTGGAAAGAGACGTCCGCGCTCGTGATGATGCATAGCGGTTGGTCTACGAGTTCGATGAAGCGGTTGATGGCATGGACCTTGCCCTTCCGCTCCGGGTCGGCGTGTAGCTCGATACGCGGATCGTGCGAGGCATAGCGACATACTATCTCGTCTGTCCCATCAGTGCATGCGCTTGCCATCACGAGGACCCGCTCGATGCGCGGTGCTGCGCTTTGGCGCAAGATGCCGTCAAGAAGGTGCCCGATCGACTCGGCCTCGTTGTGCGCCATGATGCCGATCGCGATACCGGGTCCGCCGTGCCCCACCACAAAACGGCAGTATGCCGGACGACGCCCGGACTCCCGCTGACGCTGCTCACAACAAATTCTCATGGTTTGCGGAGGCGGGTTTTTCTGAGTGCGGGCGAAACGGACCGCCCATGATGCGGATTCGACAGTCGCAGCTTGCGATCGTGTCAAGTGGTCTTGCGTTACTTCTCGCGGCGTGTACCCACAACGCCGCCACACCGGGCTTCACCACGCTGCCCGTTCAGCCGCCCATCCACGATCAAGGAATCATCAAACACGTCATCATCATCGTGCAGGAAAACCGAAGCTTCGATAATTTGTTCAACGGTTTTCCCGGCGCTGACACGGTATCGTCCGGCAGCGCGCATGGCACGAACGTACCGTTGGCGCCTGTGCCGCTGGAAAACGGTTTAGACGTCGGTCACTCGCACGGCGATTTCGTCGCATCCTATCACAATGGGTCGCTCGACGGGTTCGTCGACGAAAAGACATTCAAGATCGTCGGCGGTGTGTATACGCCGGTCGCAGGCCCGCCGAATTATGCCTACGCGTTCGTGCCGCAAACCGAGACCCAGCCGTACTGGTCTCTGGCAAGCCAATTCACCGTCGCTGACCGCATGTTCCAATCGAACACCGGCCCTAGTTTTCCGGCACACCAATATCTGATCGCGGCGCAGTCCTCTATGGCCGATGAAGTCCCTTCTGGAATTCCGTGGGGATGCGACGCGCCGGTTGGTACGACCGTCGCGCAATTGCAAGCGGACGGAACCGACAGCAAAGGCGTCTTCCCATGCTTCGATTATCAGACGCTGGGTGACGAGATGGACGCGGCGGGCATCACATGGCGTTTCTACGCGCCGGGCATGGGCACGACGGGCTACATCTTCAATGCGTACGATGCGGTGCGCCACATCCGCTTCGGCGCTGATTGGGCCACGAACGACATCTCTCCAGAGACAAGCATCCTCACCGATATCAGCGGCGGCACGCTTTCGCAGGTGAGCTGGGTGATACCATCGTTCGTCAACTCAGATCACGTGTTGGCCAGCAGCAATACCGGTCCGCAGTGGGTCGCGTCGATCGTCGACGCCGTCGGCGCGAGTCAGTACTGGAATGACACGGCGATCCTTATCACCTGGGACGATTGGGGCGGATGGTACGACCACGTCTCGCCGCCGCAACTCGATCCGATGGGTCTCGGTTTTCGCGTGCCGCTGCTCGTCGTCTCTCCGTTCGCGCGGCACGGCTACGTCTCGCATGTGGACCATGAGTTCGGCAGCCTGTTGCACTTCACGGAAGCGACGTTCTCGCTGTCGCCGCTCGGCTCGGTCGACGCACGCGCGGATGAGCTGACGGATTGTTTCGACTTCACGCAGGCGGTGACACCGCTGCAGCCGGTTGCGACGAAGATGAGGCCGATCGACTTCATGAACCAACGTCGCACGCTCGATCCGCCCGACCCAGACTAACCTCGCAGATACGTGCGCGCTGCGCACGCGTCAAGGGGCATTTTGCGTGCGCTGCGAAGCTTGCATACATGGCTGAGAAGATGACCGCCCCGGCGATCCGCAATCGCAAGGGCGGCACGAAGATCGCCGTCATCACCGCCTACGACGCGCCCTCCGCACGCATCGCAGACCGCGCGGGCGCGGATATCATTCTCGTCGGCGACTCCCTCGCCAATGCGGTGCTCGGCTACGACGATACACTTTCAGTCAGCGTCGACATCATGGTGCGCCATACGGCAGCGGTGTCGCGCACCAAACCCAACGCGCTGATCGTCGGCGATATGCCATGGCTCAGTTATCATCTCTCCACCGCCGACAGCGTTCGCAACGCCGCACGATTCATCGTCGAAGGTGGGGCAGGCGCGGTCAAGCTTGAGGGCGGACGCAAGCGTCTGCCAATGGTCGAAGCGATCCTTGCTGCAGAAATTCCCGTCATGGGCCATCTGGGGCTCACTCCTCAATCCGTGCACGCCATGGGCGGATTCAAAGTCCAGGCGAAGCTTGCGGAGGCAGCCCGCGAACTGGTCGAGGACGCCCGCGCACTCGCCGAGACCGGCGCCTTCGCGATCGTGCTTGAGGGGATCCCGGACATCGTCGCGCGCGAGGTGACCGAATCGATTCCGATTCCGACGATCGGCATCGGAGCTGGCCCATATTGCGACGGACAAGTCCTCGTCTTCCATGATGTCGTCGGCTTGAGCAGCGGAGCGCGGCCGAAATTCGTCCGACAATACGCCGATCTCGGCGCCGAGGCAACGGCCGCAGTCGCGCGGTTCTTTGACGACGTGCGCTCGGGCGCGTTTCCGTCCGACGCCGAGACCTATCACATGCCGGAGGCTGACGCCCGAGAGTTCCTCGCCGAACGGCGCGTTTGAAGATCCTCTTCTGCGACGAGGGCTACGCAGAGGCGCGTACGCGGTTGGCGCGCGAGCTTCCCGACGCGGAAATCGTGGCCGCGCGTCGCGATCTTGTCGCGCAACATCTGCGCGGTGTCGACGTCCTCATCCCGTATATGGCACGCATCGATGAGCACATCATCGATGCTGGATCGTTTGGCCTGATCCAACAGTTCGGCGTCGGCCTCGAGGGGATTGACATTGCCGCGGCGACCCACGCGGGAGTTGTTGTCGCGCGTATCCCGAGCGCAAACACCGGGAACGCCGAGTCGGTCGCCGAGCACGCCCTGCTGCTCATGCTCGCGCTCGCGCGCCGCTTGCCGCACGCACAACAGCAGCTGCACGCGCGCCGCCTTGGCGAACCGGCGGGAATCGCGCTGGCGAACAAGACGGCCTGCATCATCGGAGTTGGTGCTGCCGGCAGCGCGCTCGCGGTTCGGCTGCACGCGCTCGGGATGCGGTTGATCGCGGTTCGCAAGAACCTCGCGGGTCAGCTGCCTCCCGGTGTGCCCTTCGCCCACACATACGCCTTTGCCGATCTGGCGAAAGCGGTCGCGGATGCAGATTTCGTGGTCGTCACGGCGCGCTACGAGTCCGATGCATACCATCTCATCGACGCGCGCATCCTGTCGGCAATGAAGCGCGGCTCGTTCATCGTCAACGTCGCGCGCGGCGGCTTCATCAACACGGACGCTCTAGTGGAGGCGTTGCGCAGCGGCCACATCGCCGGCGCCGGCTTGGATGTCGTCAAAGAGGAGCCGATCGCATCGGACCACGATTTGTTGGCTCTCAATGTCATCGTCACCCCGCACATCGCAGGGGTCACCGACCATTCATACGCAGGCATCGCGCACGCGGTCGCGGATAACATCCGTCGTTATGAGCGCGGCGAGCCGCTGCTCCACGCGGTGAATAACCCCAAGGTCGTGCGCCGGCCTCGAGGCTAAGGCATAAGCGTGCAGTGAAAAGGTCTGGCCCGATGTTCACGCCGCAGTCGCGCACGGCATTGCAAGAGCAGCTTTTGCGATTCGCGCGCGCGGACGAACGGATAACTGGCGGCGCGCTCACCGGCTCGATCGCGAACGACACCGAGGATCGGTGGTCTGATATCGATCTCGCATTCGGGGTGGCGGAGAATATTGAGCTGGACGATGTCATGCGCGATTGGACAGCTGCGCTGGCCAAAGATCTCAACGTCGTCCATCATTTCGACTTGCGCGCCGGTTCTGCGATCTATCGCGTCTTTTTACTCGCTGACGGTCTTGAAGTCGACATCGGATTATGGCCGGCAGCCGAATTCGGCGCCGCTGGTCCGAAGTACAAACTCGAATTCGGACGCAGCGTGCAACGTCCACCAACCAG
Source organism: Binatus sp. (SeqCode) (assembly GCA_035654355.1). Lineage (GTDB taxonomy): Bacteria > Vulcanimicrobiota > Vulcanimicrobiia > Eremiobacterales > Eremiobacteraceae > JAFAHD01. Next base: position 13,746 of record DASRXC010000120.1, on the reverse strand, counting down.
TCCGCCGCCAGTCGATCACCTGATTGGGCTGTGCTGGCATCACGCGCTGCATGCGCACGCGGCCATCGAGCGGGCAAAACCATGGCTTGCGGAGTTTTGGATCGGCGAGCTGCGCAACAACCTGCTGTCGCTCGCGTGCATCCGCGAGGGACTGCCGGCCGTCTACGCTAGAGGCACCGACGACTTGCCAGCGGCCGTTACGGCGCCATATCTGGAGATGCTCGTCGGGTCGCTTGACAGGGAGCAACTTCGGCTCGCCCTCGCGCGCGCGACCGACGCATTGCTCCAAGAGCTCGCGCTGGCAAACGCCGATCTCGCCGCCCGCTTGCGGCCGGTTATCAACAGCGTCGTCTTAGATTTACCGGATCATTCGCGTACTTCTTAAGACGCGAATCGCCGATCACTGCGCGCTACGAACCGGCCCCGCGTACCAGACTCCGAGGTTGCGCAACCAGATGTCGCCCGACATCTGCGAATTCGGCGGAGCAACGACATAGATCCGGTTGAACACGATCGGCCAGCGCGCTTGCGGCGGAACCTCCGCCCGCACGCTGCGCCAACCTTTCCACGTGATCCGCCGCGCGAACGTGACGCTGTCGGCGATGCCGTCAGAATTGCGATAGGCAGCACGCAGCCACGCGCCGCTGCCATCGCCATACACTTCGAGGCTGAAGAGCAACGGCTCGCCCGACAAAGCGATGTCATTCTCGATGAACGCGGCGCGAGTCGAGCGCGAGCTGGCGAAATCGAAGCTGAGGTGGAGCGCGGACGCGCCGTCAGGCGCATTTGATTGGTCCAGCGCCGCGACAAGGTCCGCCGGAACTTTGACGAGGTGCCAGCGTCCGGCGCTGTCGCCTGGCGCCAGCGATGATGCGAGGCGGACTTCATGTGCACCGACCAGCAACGTCGCGTCTGCCTGAGCCCCGCCGGCGCGCGCGCTCACCGATGATTGCGATGGCAGCGTTGCCGTGCGCCACACTCCGCCGGCTTCCAAGGTGCCGCCGTCCCCCCGAGCCGACCAGCGGATCGCATCGGAATCCACTGCGATCTCCGACCCGTCTTCGCGCCTCGCGATGGTCGTCAGCGTGTACTCAGACGATGGAGCGTACACGCGCAGGACCGGCTCGATACGCAGCTGCGCGACGCTTGGCACGACATCGAGTGCGACTTCACCGCTCGTGCCGCCGGAGCGCGCCGTGACGGTGATGTGGCCGGCGCTGCGCGCGTGCAGACGTCCATTTTGGTCGATTGACGCCCCGTCCGCGGGAGAGACCGCGAAATTCAAGGGCGCTGCGAGGGCGACGGGCTGGTCGTTCACGTCGACGCCATGCGCGGCGATCGACAGATGGCTGCCCACCAAGACCGCCGTTGCCTCGCTGCGCATGACGAGTCGTGCCGGAGGTCCCGGCGAGGCCATGTTGATCACGAAGAGCCCGTCGGCGATCGAACGCTCGCGACCGTCTGAGGGCACGTTCGCGATGCTGACATGATCGTCGCCGAGCCGGCGGACGACCATCTCCGTCGAGCCGCCGCTGTCAAACGCCATCGCATCGGTCGCTCCGAGCGCGGCGAACAGCGCGCCGAACATCGGGCGCGTGAGTCCGATCGAGCGCGCAGGCGCGCGCCCGTCCACGGTCACGAGCAAGAGCGTCGATCCATCAGCGGACGTTCCAGCTCCGGTCAGCGGGTAACGCACATTGGTTTCTTCTGGCGACGGTGAATCCGGATCGTCGTATGGCGCGCCGTCGCGCAACAGGATAGGTCCTCCGCCGACCGCCTCGCGTAAGCCGTCGACCGGCGGCGTTAACGACGTGGACAGTGTGGCGGTATCGCCCTCTTTGAATTGGTGAAGCAGATCGACCGCAGCTGAACCACGCGCCGCGACGCCCAAGTCAGCCGGTGCCAGCGGTAAGAATGTCAGGTCGTCAGCGACCGCGCGGACTACCTTATACGCACCGTCGGTCGAGGGTGTCAGTGCGAGCTCGGCAGCTGCATCGGCCTCACCGGGCATGCCGAAAGCCTGGGTGAACAGCATGAGCTGTGAGCCGTGGGACCAGTCGTTGATGCTGTCGATATCAAGCGCGTCCCCGGATGGCGCGACCAACTGCATCTTCAACGTCGCCGGACTCATCACGATGTGATTATTCTCGCCGACCATGAGTACAGCGCGGCCGTTGGGCGCGTGTTGGATGACTCCGCCCGACAGGACGAGGTTTGTCGGTTCACCGCTACCGCTGATATCGAAATAGTCGGCGTTGATGCCGACTTCGGCGGAGCGCCGGTCTGCCATCGTCGAGAGTTGCTCGCCCGGTCCAACGATACGGTCGTATCGCGTTCCGACAGCGACGCCGACGTTGGGGTTGCGCAGGTCTACGCGAGCGATCGAGATCGTTAGAGGACCATCGGCTGTTTTCAGACGCCAGCGTTCGAACTCGACGCCAGGACCGATGTGCTCGACCGCGCGTCGCGCGTTCAGAATCGCCGGCCAACCGGATGGCTGGACAAAGGGTGCCGCTTGGAAGCTTGATGTCGCATCGTTATCGAGACGCGGCGTGGGCGGCTCGGCTCCACTACCGCCGACCGAAAGCACTAGCAATGCGCAAGCGGTAAACGCAGCGCTAATGATGAAGAGTGATGCGCGATGAAGCGTCACGATGCAAAAGTGCGGCGGCGTTCGGGATCGTACCTGCGGATATTCATCATAGTCGCTGCAGGCATGGTCGCCGCTAGTCTGCCGCTACGCGCCGACGATGCAGTTCCCATCGCACTGCACCTGACTCCAGGCCGCTACGAGCGCACCCAAAAACTCGTGCATCTCGTCACCTTCGACATGAGCAAGATGCTCAAGTCCATGGCGGGCGGACGGGCTGACGATCAAACCATCCTTGAGGACCGCAATCAAGTCATCGTCCTCAAGAGCGGCAACCAGGTCGACATCACTGAAACTAACACCCGCCGCTTCGGCGGGGACAAGCCGAAAGAGCAAGGCAGCAAGGTCCGCACCACGACGTATCAGGGTACTATCGCCCCCGATGGGATCATGACGCCGCCGCAGCCTGTGCTGGAGGATCCTGGAGACGGTGCGCTCGACCAGCTGCCCGATATTCCGCTCGCCCCAGGCCAGCAGTGGACGTTCTCGCGGCACATCAAAACCGAACGCGAAATGGGCGACGGGTCGATGACCTATCTGGACAAAGTCGATCGAGTTGAAACGCGCGACGGGCATCGCATCGCGATCATCACCGTCACGGGAACCGGACCGATCACGCCGCCCAAAGACATGCAAGACCGCGGCTTTAAGACCGCGACCATGAACCTCACCGGCACTGCCGAGTTCGACACGACCGCCGGTTTGCCGGGAACGCAGCATTACACGGGCAAGGTCACCTGGGCGACGACCGTGATGGGCGCGCACATCGGCGTCAATATCAACGATACCTACGACGCCACACCGGTGACGCTGAAGCCGCAAAGTTGACCGCCGCGCGCGCGCGCGACGCAGAATCACTCATGGCTGCGCTGCTCGACGCGCTCGACGCATCGTCGTTGCGTTCTGACGCAGCCGCGGTCGTCATTGATCTCGAGCGCGGAATCAGCGCCCGTTGGCGCGACACTGCTGACATCTACCCAGCGAGCATCGCGAAGCTCGGACTGATGACTGACGCGTTCAGGCGCATCGCCGCCGGTTCGCTAAGACCTGACACCCGGATCCAAATCGCCGCTGCGAACATGACACAGACCGCCGAACCGACGCCGCTCACGACGGATCGCGCTGCGCGGGTTGACGAACTGATCGCGCTCGCGATCGAGCGCTCGGACAACATCGCTGCGAATCAGCTGATTGATCTGCTCGGGCGGGATCAGGTCACGCACTCGATGCGCGATTTGGGTCTCGCCGATTTTGTGCTCGGGAGAAAATTCTCCGGAGGAGAGCCGCTCGTCGAAGGTCACGCGATCGGAACTCGCAACGCGATGACTCCGGCGGACGCTGCGCGACTGCTCGAGCTCATCGCGCGTGACGCGGTGCCCTATGCGGCAGAACAACGCGCGCTACTCGCGCGCTGCGCCGATCGCGACAAACTCGCCGGTGCGCTTGATGCCGGAGATGTCTTCATGCACAAAACCGGTGTGACCAGCACAGTCTGCCACGACGCCGGGATCTTGCAAGCAGCGGATGGCGCTCGCTACGTCCTCGTTTTGTACACAACGCTCGATGGACTCGCAGCCGGTATCGCCGATCCCGCGATGCAGACGTGGATGCGTAGCCTGCGTACGCGGCTCTAGCTCACAGTTTTTTGCACCGGGGCGGACCATCTTCTGCATGTGGGCGCTAGGTCGCAGGACATGCCAGGGTCGGACTAGGCGGAGGCGAACACAGAAGACGTGCCTGACACCCAAGCCATCAATTTGCCCGAAATGGGCGAATCCGTCACTGAGGGTACCGTCACTAGCTGGCGCAAGCGTGTCGGCGAGTCGGTCACCAGCGGCGAACCGATCGTCGACGTCACCACTGACAAAGTAGACGTCGAAGTTCCGGCGCCGGTATCGGGTACGCTCGTCAAAATCATCGCGCAAGAAGGCGACAGCGTGCGGGTCGGTGCGCCGCTCGGTGAGATCGACATGTCAGGCGGAGACGGTGCGGCTGCGAAGGCGCAGACCGAGCGCGCGCCCGCGCGCCAAGAAGCCCGTGCCGCTCGCGAAGGTTCGGCGGCGGTAGCCGCAGCGCCGCAAGCCGTCGCAACGCAGACATCCACACCCCGAGCGCCGGCTTCAACGGATGCATCGCCGCTTGCCAAACGCGCTGCTGCTCGCAGCGGAATCGACTTGTCGGACCTTCAGGGGTCGGGTCCCGGCGGGATCATCCGCCGAGCTGACGTCATCAACGGCGAATCAGCGACGCGGCCAACCGACGGCGCTGCCCTAACCAAGTCGCCTGCACCCTCGGCTCAAGCGGAAGCTCCGGCGATCGATCAGCGCGACGGTGAGGCGGCGACGATTGCGCAAGCGTCGCCCGTTCGACCGCCGCCGTCAGTTCCCGGACCGAAAGGCGAGGGCTCGCCGCTGCGCGGACCTGCCGCAGCGCTCGTCTCGTACATGGAAGATAGCCTGCGCATCCCGACGGCGACGAGTTTCCGCACGATTGCCGTCGATACGCTTGAAGCGCGGCGGCGAGATCTCAACACGGCGCTACGCACCGCCGGCCGCGACGAAAAAGTCTCATTCACCCACGTTATCGGGTACGCGATCGCGCGCGCAACGAAATCCGTACCGGTGATGACCGCCGCATTTCGCCGCGACGGTGAGCAAGCCGTGCGCGTCGACCAGCCGTGCAACCTCGGTCTTGCGGTTGACATGCAGCGAAAAGATGGCAGCCGCTTCCTTATCGTACCGGTCATACGCAATGCGGACTCGATCGGCTTCGCCGAATTCCACCGCACGTACGAAGCGCTCGTCGCCAAAGCACGCGCCGGCTCGCTGACGGCTGATGACCTCGCCGGCGCGAGCATGACGCTCACCAATCCGGGTGGCATCGGCACGGTCGCGTCTGTGCCACGTCTGCTGTCGGGACAAGGCACGATTATCGCGACCGGGGCGATCGGCTACCCGCCAGGGCTGGCGTCCGTGCCTGAGTCGTCGCTCCGCTCGATGGGCGTCGCCAAGATCATGACCCTGACGAGCACGTACGATCACCGCATCATCCAGGGTGCGCAATCCGGTGAGTTTTTGCGCCGCATCGAAGAGCTGCTCAACGGCGCCGACGGCTTTTACGATGATCTCTTCGAGAGTTTGGGGCTTCCCAAACCGGGCGTTGTGGCGAAGATCGAGACGCGCACACCCGGCACGGATGCTGCGCCTTCAGCGCCCACCGATTTGTTGCGCGCCGCCACCGCCGGCGCCAGTCTTGTCGCGCGCTATCGAAATTTCGGTCACACCGCTGCGACGCTCGATCCGCTCGGCGAACCGCCGGCCGGCGATCCAGCGCTCGATCCGGCGAGCCTTAACCTCACGCTGCCCCTGATGGAGGCCATTCCGGCGTCCGTCTTGCGCATCCACCTGCCCGGCAACAACCTGGCCGAGCTGCTGCCGCGCCTGCGCGAGACCTATTGCGGCACGATCGCCTATCAGATGGAACACATCTCCAGCCACGAGGAGCGTGGCTGGCTGCGCGAACAGATCGAATCGGGGGCGCACCGCCCGCCGCTTTCGCGTGAAGACGCGCTGAGAGTGCTCGAGTCGCTCACAAGTGTTGAGACGTTCGAACGCTTCCTGCGCCGCTCGTTCTTGGGTCAGAAGACATTTTCGATCGAGGGCCTTGACGCGTTGGTACCCATGCTGCAGGAGACCGTCGATCTGCTCGCCGCCGACGGTGTCGGCGAGGTCGATCTCGGCATGGCGCACCGCGGGCGGCTGGCGGTGATCACGCATGTCATCGGTCGGCCGTTCGAAGAGGCGGTGCGCGAATTTGCGATCGCAGAAAAACGCGGCGATACCGACCTTCCGGGCGACGTCACCGGCGACGTGAAATATCATCAAGGCGCTCAAGGCGTGCGTCACACCGCCTCAGGTAAGGACATCCAGGTGGTGCTCGCTTCCAATCCGAGCCACCTCGAGGCTGTCGATGCGGTCGTCGAGGGACGCACCCGTGCGTCGCAGACGGACCGCAGCCACAACATCGCGTCGGTCGATGCGCAGAAGGCCGCTGCGCTGCTCGTCCACGGCGACGCGTCGTTCCCCGCACAAGGGGTCGTGGCAGAAGTGCTCAACATGCAGGCGCTCGCCGGCTACACGACCGGCGGCACGATCCACATCATCGCGAACAATCAGATCGGCTTCACGACGACGCCCGGCGAGGGACGCTCGACGCGATATGCAAGCGATCTCGCGAAAGGCTTCGATCTTCCGATCATCCACGTCAACGCCGACGACATCGAAGCGTGCTTGGCAGCGGTGCGACTGTGCGTCGCATTCCGCAAGCAGTTCAAACGCGATATTTTGATCGACTTGGTCGGCTATCGGCGTTTCGGCCACAACGAAACGGACGAGCCCGCGTTCACCCAGCCGATCATGTACGAGCGCATCAAGAACCACCCCACAGTGCGCGAGATCTATGCGCGCCGGCTGGTCGAGCGCGGCATTGTCTCCCAAGACGACGCGAATGCACTGGTCGAAAAGGCTCAAGAGCGCATCAGCGCTGCACGCGATGCGGTGAAATCCGAATCGCGCCAGCAGCCGGGCGATGCGTCCAAGAATGGCTCTTCCGAATCGCCCGCCCCGAAGACGCGGGTATCCGCCGACGAGCTTCGCGCTCTAAACGACGGTCTGCTGCGGGTGCCGGAAACCTTCACGGTACATCCAAAGCTCTCGCGCCAAATGGAGCGGAGGCGTCACGCGCTCGCGCCCGGCGGCGATATCGATTGGGCGCTTGGCGAAGCGTTCGCGTTCGGCACATTGCTGCTTCAAGGAACGCCGATCCGCCTCACCGGCCAAGACACCGAGCGCGGTACCTTCAGCCAACGTCACATCGTGTTCCACGACCCAAAGACCGGCGATGCGTACGCGCCGCTCCAGCATCTCGAAGGCGCGCGCGCCTCGTTCGAAGTCTACAATAGTCCGCTGTCCGAGTACGCGTGCGTCGGGTTTGAGTACGGCTACAGCGCGTCGGCGCCGAACGCGCTCGTGCTCTGGGAAGCGCAATTTGGCGATTTCTTCAACGGCGCGCAGATCATCATGGACCAATTCATATCGGCCGGGCAGGCGAAGTGGGGAGAGTCGCCGCGCCTCACGCTTCTTCTTCCGCACGGATACGAAGGCGCGGGCCCGGAGCATTCGAGCGCGCGACTCGAGAGATTTTTGCAATTGGCCGGCGACAACAATTTGCGCATCGCGAACACGACGACGCCGGCGCAGTACTTCCATCTTCTGCGCGACCAAGCGGTGCGGGCCAAAGCGCGCCCGCTGGTGCTGATGACGCCGAAGTCGCTGCTGCGTCTCAAGGCGGCCAGCTCGACGCTCGCGGACTTCACGGATCGCGACTTCATGGCGGTCATCGACGATCCGTCGGTGCGCGAGCGCAAAAAGATCGAGCGGCTGATCCTGTGCAGCGGCAAGATCTATTACGACCTCGCGCTCGATCCGCTCCGCCAAGCCGCTAACAACCTTGCGATTGTCCGCGTCGAATTGCTCGAGCCGTTCCCGCTCGACGACGTACTCGCGCTCGTCAAATCCTACCCCAACCTTAAGACAGTGGCCTGGGTGCAGGAAGAGCCGAAGAACATGGGCGCGCGCGCGTTCGTCTCGCGGCGCCTACGCGAACGGCTCACGCCGATGAACATCGCGTTCGGCTACGTCGGCCGTCCTGACCGCGCAAGTCCGAGCGAAGGGTATCCCGGCGCGCACGCAGTCGAGCAAGAGCGCATCATCCGCGAAGCGTTGTCGCAAACGGTTTACAGGGAGACCCGTTGAGCGCGCGCGTCGTCGTCTTGGGCGGCGGTCCGGCGGGCGACGTGGCAGCGCTGCGCGCTGCACAACTCGGGGGTGAGGTCACGCTGATCGAGCGCGCGCAGCTCGGCGGCACGTGTCTGAACTGGGGCTGCATCCCAACGAAGGCGTTGCTGGCCAGCGCAGATCTTCTGCGCAAGATCCGGCACGCTCAGGATTTTGGCATCGACGTCGACGAGCCGCGCATCAACTTCGCGAAGATGATGTCGCGCAAAGAAGACATCGTCGTACGGCAGCGCTCTGGGGTCGAGGCTGCATGCAAGCGCAAGAAAGTCGAAGTCGTGCACGGCCAAGGCACACTCGCTTCGGAAGCGATCGTCGTGAACGGCAAACGCTATCCGTTCGATTTTCTCGTCGTCGCCACTGGGACAGAAGCGGCCGGGCTTCCAATGCTCGACATGTCACAGCCCAGCGTGATCACCTCAAATGGAGTGTTGCGGCTGGAAAAGGTGCCGAAAACGATGCTCGTCATCGGTGGCGGCGTCGTCGGCTGCGAATTCGCTAGCCTCTTCGCGACGTTGGGCAGCGAGGTCACCATCGTTGAAGTTCTGCCACGGCTGCTTGCCGGCATCGACGGGCGCACCGCATCGCAGTTCCAGAAAATGATCGAGAAAGAGGGCGTCACCGTCCTGACCGGCCGTACGGTCAAAGAAGTCCTGCAGTACCGCAGAGATGGCGTCGTTGCCGCGCTCGACGATGGCACCAAGATCGACGCGGACAAATTACTGGTCTCCGTCGGGCGCTTGCCGCAGACGCGCGACATCGGCCTTGAAGGCGCCGGCGTGAAGATTGACAATCGCGGATACGTCGAAACGGACGATTTCCTACGGACCGCCAACCCGAAGATCTACGCGGTGGGCGATTGCCGCGGAGGCCTGCAGCTTGCGCACAAAGCGTCGGCCGAAGGTGGTCGTGCGGTGGAAAACGCGCTCGGCGACCACCCGATGCCGATGGATTGGAGCGTCATCCCGAACTGCATCTACACACATCCCGAGATCGCGGCGGTCGGACTCAACGCCGATGCCGCCAAAGACGCGGGTTATGAGGTGAAGACAGGCACGGCGCGCGTGGTCGGAAACGGCAAGGCATTGTCCGAAGGTGAGCCGGACGGCTATGTCCAGCTCGTCACGGACGCGAAAACCGACCGCATCTTGGGAGCGACGATCATCGGGATTCACGCGGTTGAGCTCATCCAGGAGATCGCGGTCGCGATGTCAGACGCGCTGACGATGGACGAGCTTGGCGCAGTGATCCATGCGCACCCCACCGTAAGCGAGCTGATCATGGACGCCGCCGAACAAGGCGAGGGCGTCGCACCCTACCTCTCATAAGTGCAAAGGAGTTTTCAATGCGATCCCTCGTGACGTTGGCGCTGCTCGCAGTTTTCGTTATGTCAGCATGCGCGAAGAACAGCGCGCCGCAGACCGCTTCATCATCGAACTCGCCCCAAAGCTCGATTCAACAAGCGACCGTGAACACGAACCAGGGCAAGGTGACGATGGGCCAAGGTGCAGTCGACCCGAATTCACTCGGGTTGCCGGTCTATCCGGGCGCGCAGCCGAGCGAGGCTGGATCGTTCTCGGTCACCAGCCAGCAAGGCAGTTCGCAGATCGTCACGATCGTCACCAAGGATCCGTACGACAAAGTCGTCGCGTTCTACAAAGCTAAGATGCCGGCGGGCACGCAGGTCGCCATTACCGGCTCCGGTACCGGAGCGAAAGCGCAATTCGTGCAGGCCAAGACTGGAGACAAGGTTCAGAAATCGGTCATCATCGCGCCGGCGGGCGACAGCGTGAACATCACGATGATCGTCGGGAACAGCCAGTAATTTAGTAGCGCCGCGTCGGCGTTTCTTCTTCCGTCGGCTCCAAGTCGCCGTTGCCGTGACCGATTCCGTCATAGGCGGGCTCCATCGGCGCGTGCGGATGCGTCTCGGGAATCTCTTCTTCTTTCACCAGCGTCTCGGGGGCGAAGCGCATGTACGCCACCGGCACAAGCACGAGCGTCAGCAGCAGCGAGCTGATAAGACCGCCGATCACGACGATACCAAGGCCTTGGCGGACCTGCGAGCCTTGCACTAAGCCGAGCGCGAGCGGCGTCATGCCGGCGACCATCGAGGCGGTGGTCATGACGATCGGCCGGAACCGCGTGTATGCCGAGCGGCGCAGCGCCTCGAGTTTGGGCAAACCGCGCCGGCGCAACGTGTTCGCGTAGTCGACGAGCAGGATGCCGTTCTTCGACACGAGTCCGACGAGCATGATCACGCCGATGAGCGAGAACAGATTGAGCGTCTGGTGAGTGATCGCCAGCGCGCCGAACGCGCCCACGGCTGCTACCGGCACCGAGAACATGATGATGAACGGCGAGCGGTAGTCATTGTAGAGCGCGACCATGAGCAGATAAACCAACAGGAACGACAGCGCGAGCGCGGAGCCCATGCCGATGAGCGTGTCTTGGAGGTTCTGCTGGTTGCCGTTCGGGTTGGCGCGCACGAGGACATACGGCGGCAGGTCGAGCGTCTTCAACTTCGAGGTGAAGGCGTGCTGAACGTTGGTCAGCGGCACGCCAGGCTGCGTGTTGGCGGTGACGTGGATGACGGTTTGCCGGTTCACGCGCGTGATGACCAACTGCGTCGGCGCCCAGCTCAGCTTTGCAACGTCGCCAACGCGCACGAGCGAGCCGTTCGTCGAACGCACCGCGATCGAGCTGATCTCATCGAGGCTTGTCCGATCCTGCAGCGGATAGATGACTTGGATATCCTTGAGGCCGTTCTGCGCCTCGATCTGCGTTGCCACTGTGCCGCCAAGCGCAGCACGAATGGCAGTGGATGCCGAGCCGATGCTCACGCCAAGCGCTTGCGCCGCCCCATGATCGAACGACACCTCGACTTGCGGCGCGACTTGCTGAGCCGAACTCGTGACGTTGACCGCACCCGGAGTGCTGCGCAGCAACTCATAGACCTTCTGCGCATACGGGAGCGGATCGCCTTGCGTGCTCGTGACCAAGTAATCGATGGGTTGCGCGTTGCCGCCACCGGTGCTGGTCGCTGGGATGACCGTCACGTCAGCCCCCGGCGCAGCGGCGCGCACTAACGGCTTGAGATAGTTCACCCAGTAATACGTGTCGTGCTGGCGGTCATCTTTGAGCCAGAGATGCACTTGCCCGACGTTGCCCTCGTTGATGAAGCCGCCGAAGGGTGATGAGTACGCACCGGAGACCGTCGTGATCGCCTTCGCGTCCGGTACGGCCATTGCAATGGCGTTGATCTTCAAGGCTGCAGCGTTGGTAGTGAGCAGCGGCGTGCCGGCTGGGAATGTGATCTGCACGAAGATCTCGCCGCGGTCGACCGGCGGGATGAAGGTCGCGCCGACGATGCCGAGCGGAAGCAAAGAGAGCGCAGCGATCAGCGATCCGAACGCGATCCACGACACGGTCGCTGGGCGGGCCAGACCTGCGGGCAACAGATGGTCGACGTACCACTTGCGCACTTCATCGAAGCGCTTCGTGAAGTTCTGCAAGATCGGCCACGGCGTCCACTTGCTCTTAAGCGACCAGCGTCCGGCGAGCGTCGGAGTCACCGTGAACGAGACCCACAACGAGGTGAGCGTCGCGACGACCACGACAAGCGCGAACTCGACGAGGAACTTGCCCACGACGCCCGGGAGGAACGCGATCGGCAAGAACACGACGACGTCGACCAGCGTGATCACGATGGCGGCAAATCCGATCTCCGACCGGCCGTTCACCGCGGCCTCAAGCGGAGGTTCGCCCTCGTGATGATGGCGTTCGATGTTCTCGAGCACGACGATGGAGTCGTCGACCAAGATGCCGACCACGAGCGTCATCGCGAGCAGCGACACCGTGTCGATCGTGAAATTCGCCAACTTCATGACCGCCATGGTGATGAGCAGCGACGTCGGAATGGCGATGAGGACGACGATCGAGCTGCGCCACGAGCCTAAGAAGAACAGCATGACGATCGCGGTCAGCGCGATGCCTTCGAGCAAGGTGTGTACCACGCCGGTGATCTGCTGCTTCGTATAGGCGGCTTGAACGTTGATGACCGTGAACTCGACGCCGGGGAACTGCGCTTTAAGCCGCGGCAGGATTTTCAAGACGTTCTCTGACGTCGTGACTTCATTGGCCTGTGTCGTCTTCTGCACTTGCAGAAACGCGAGCAAAGCGCCGTTCACGTACGCATAGACGCGGCGCTCCTCGTTGGAGTCCGTCACGTTTGCGACGTCACCGATGCGGGTCGTGCCTGAGCTGCTCGTCCAGGGATTCGTTCCGGCTTGATTCCCCGTTGACGGCGATGCGGCACCGCTGAGCTGCAGCGGCAAGTTGGCGACGTCTCCAGTCGTGCGTATGTCGCCGCGGACGTCGACGGTCGTCTCGCGGCCGGCCTGGTAGACAATGCCGCCCGGCTCGCGCGTGTTGTTGGCCGCAAGCGTATTGACGATGTCGCTAATCGAATAGCCGCCGGCTTGCAATTGGTCGGGGCGCACGACCACTTGGAATGACGGCGTCACCGTGCCGTTCGCGGTGACGAAGCCGACGCCAGGTACCTGCTCGATGATCGGTATGATCTGGTTGTTAACCAGATCGGAAAGACCAGCCATGGAATACGAGCGCGAGGCGACGCCGATCGTGACCACAGTCGATTCGCTTGGGTCGACCGTCGAGATCGTCGGCGCGCGCAAATCAGTCGGAAGCTGCGATGAGGCTGCCTGCACGCGTTGCTGCACTTGCACCAAGGCGGTGTTCTGATCGGCACCGAGGTTAAAGACGGCCGAGATCGTGGCGCGGCCTTGCAGCACGGTCGTATTGATGACGTTAAGATCAGGCGCACCCGCGAGCTCGTCTTCGATCGGCCGCGCGATTGAGTCGCGCATTTCCGTGGGGGACGCGCCAGGATAGTTGAGCTGGATGGTCACCGTCGGCAGATCGACGTTTGGAAACTGCTGCTGGGTGAGCGTGAAATAAGCGATGGTGCCGGCGATCGTCACGAACACGATCATCACGAAGACGAGCGCGGGCCGCTGGACGAAGAGCCGGGTCAGCCACATATCATTGCACCTTGACTTGCTGACCGTCAGAGATCGTGAGCGTGCCGTTGGTCATGACCGTCGTGCCGTCGGGAACGCCGCTGACGACTGCATAACGTGTGTCGTTCGCGAGTTCGGTCACCTGCGTGATGTGCGCTTTGTTGTCGCCGTCGATCGTGAAGAGCGTTTGGTGCGTATCGCC
>DASRXC010000119.1:0-2351 GCA_035654355.1 Binatus sp. (SeqCode) | reverse complement strand
GACGCGACGGCGAGGAAGTAGCGAGCTTGATGAAGCTCCATGGGTTGTTCTCCGTCAAGTTGCTGCTGTCTATACAGACGAGCCTTCGCACTCGACGACGTGACGGGGCACGCCGCAATCATGGCGCATAGATGCGACTTGCATGCACACGTTGGAATACCCGGTCTATTGGTTTGGACGCGCGTGCCGCACGTTTGCCGCAAGAGCGCACCAGGGACCGCAATCGGGCACAGGAGGCGGCGCCTGCTCGTATCCATATGCGGCGCATGCGGAACGCGGATGGGCCGAGCTTGAAGAGGATTGGACCCTCAAAGGGCAGATTTGCGTCCAAGGCGGCCTTGAAGGCCGACTTCACCGCCAAGCCGTGGCGTACTTCTTCAATAGCCTGTTAGGTCGCGCTCGCGGCGTGCCGGATTGGGAGAAAGACCGTGAGCGAACTTGGCGACCAGTCGCGCGCTGAAGAGCAAGACCCGCCGCCCGACCGGCGATCAGGCGCGAAACGATGGATCGCTGCCGGGGCCACGGTCGCGGTGCTGGCGGCCGCATGGCTCGCCAACTCGTATCGTCAGAGCGATGCTGTCGCCTCGGTCGCTCCGGCCTCTCTTCCCGAGGTCGTGGTCAGCAAGCCGCTGGTGCGCGAGGTCAGCTCGCGGCTGAGTTTCCTTGGTCAATTCTCCGCCGTCGAGCAGGTCGAGCTGCGCGCCCAGGTCGGCGGCACGCTGACCGGAATACACTTCAAGGACGGCGACATCGTCCACAAGGACGACCTCCTCTTCACCATCGACCCGCGCCCCTACGAGATCAGGCTGGCGCAGGCGACTGCGCAGCTCGAGACCGCGAACGCGAAGCTTGCCCTTGCCGACCGCGAGCTCAACCGCGCCCAGGACCTCGCCGCGAAAGCGTTCGGAACGACGCAGACCGTCGATCAGCGCCTGGCCGACCGCCGCGCCGCGCAGGCAGCCGTGGATGACTCGAAGGCGCAGATCCGCGACGCGCAGTTCGACCTCGATCACTGCCGCATCACGGCCCCTTTCACGGGGCGCATCGGCGCGCATCTCGTCTCGGTCGGCAACCTGATCGCCGGAAGCCGCGCGGGAACGAGCCCGACGACGTTGCTCGCGACGCTGGTCTCGCTCGATCCGATCCATCTCGACTTCGATATGAGCGAGGCCGATTTCCTCGCCTTTGCGCGCGAGCGCGCGCGGCTCAAGGGAGCCCTTGCCGACAAGGTCGAGATCGCGCTGAGCGACGAGACGCAGTTCGCCCGGCAAGGCACGCTCGATTTCGTCGATAATGCGCTTAACCGATCGAGCGGCACGATCCACGCGCGCGCCACCGTTCCCAACCCCGATCACCTGCTGGTCCCGGGCGAGTTCGCCCGCGTGCGGCTCGCCGTCGGCGCGCCCGCGCAGGCGCTGCTGGTTCCGGACACGGCCGTGCTCCCCGACCAGTCGCAACACGTTGTCATGACCGTCTCGCGCGACGGCGTGGTGGTGCCCAAGTCGGTCGAGGTCGGCGATCTGCGCGGCGGCCTGCGCGTGATCCGCTCCGGCCTCGCGCCGAGCGATCGGGTGATCATCGACGGCATTCCGCACGCGGCACCGGGCGTCAAGGTCGCGCCGCAGGACGGCACGATCCGGTACGCCGCGAACGACAGCCAAGGCTAGCGATCAACGAGCGCCAACCGCTCAAGCGCGGAGTCCACGACCATGCGCCTGTCACACTACTTCATCGATCACCCGCGCTTCGCGACCGTGCTGAGCATCTTCGTGACGGCCTTCGGCCTGGGCGCGCTCGCGATCCTTCCGATCGCCCGCTATCCGGAAATCGTCCCGCCCACCGTGCAGGTCACGACCTCATATCCCGGCGCATCCGCCGAGACCGTCGCCCGCACCGTCGCGACGCCGCTCGAGCAGGAGATCAACGGCGTCGAGAACATGCTCTATATGAACAGCCAATCGACCGGCGACGGCAATCTCACGATCACGGTCACGTTCCGGCTCGGCACCGACCTCAATGTCGCGCAAATGCTGACGCAGAACCGGGTGCAGGACGTGCTGACGCGGCTGCCCGACGACGTGCAGCGCCTCGGCGTGCAGGTGCGCAAGGCGATACCCAGCATCCTCCTGGCCGTTCACCTGTACTCGCCCGACACGTCGCGCGACACGCTTTACCTGTCGAATTACGCGACCCTGCACATCAAGGACGTGCTCGCACGCCTTCCCGGGGTCGGCGACGTGCAAATTCGGGGCGGTCGCGAATACGCGATGCGCATCTGGCTCGATCCGGACAAGGCCGCGGCCTACGGTCTCAGCGCCAGCGACGTGCTTGCGGCGCTGCGCGCGCAGAAC
>DASRXC010000118.1:0-77939 GCA_035654355.1 Binatus sp. (SeqCode) | reverse complement strand
CCGTCGCTGGCGATCACGTACGTGTGATGATCGACGACCGGAATGCCGCTGCGATTGAAGCGCGCACCCAAGAACGCCTCGGCGACAGCGAACCCGACGGCGTTGCCGCAACCCTGGCCGAGTGGCCCGGTCGTGCATTCGACGCCGGCCGTGTGGCCGAACTCCGGATGACCAGGCGTTTTCGAACCCCACTGACGGAACTGCTTGAGGTCATCGAGCGTGAGATCGTAGCCTGTCAAGAACAGCAACGAGTATTGCAGAATGCACGCATGACCGGCAGATAGGATAAAACGGTCGCGGTTGGCCCACTGCGGGTTGCGCGGATTGTAGCGCATGTGCTTGGTCCACAGCGTGTACGCGAGCGGTGCGAGCGCCATCGCGGTCCCCGGATGTCCGGCGTTGGCCTTTTGCACCGAGTCCATCGAAAGCGTGCGCACCGTATTGATGCATAGCTGTTCGAGCGCGCCGCGCTCGACCGTCGTACCCGCTTGTTTCACGCCATCCTCCCGCTTGACAGACCGGTCCCTATACGGTTTACCCGACCGTGATAAACGGCTGCCCCGTAATGCTGCCGATCACAGCCGCGGATGAGACTCCCGCAACGTCCATCTCATCGAGCAGCATGGCGGTCTTCTCCTCCGATACGGCGATGAGCAGGCCGCCGGATGTCTGCGCGTCAGACAAGACCAGCCGCAGCGGCGCGGAGACCGAGTCGGCGAATCGGACGCCGTTCCGAAGCGCGAGCGCAAGGTTCGCCTTTGTGCCGCCTGGCGCGCACTCCCGCTCGGCGAGCGCGACCGAAAGATCGAAGAGCGGTACCGCGGCGGCATCGATGTGTGCGCCAAACCCGCTGCTCGAGGTCATCTCGTGAAGATGCCCCAGCAGCCCGAAGCCGGTGATATCCGTTGCCGCATCGACGCCGACGCTCATCATGGCCTGCGCAGCGCCGCGATTCAGCGCTTCCATTGAGTCGACGGCTTCTTGCAGATCATCTTCTGATATGACGTCGCGCCGGCGCGCGGTCGTGTACAGCCCCGTGCCCAACGGCTTGGTCAGCACGAGCATGTCGCCCACCTTGGCGGTCGAATTGCGCACGATGCGCTGCGGGTGAATACGGCCGGTAACGGCGAGGCCATATTTCGGCTCGGGATCCTTCACAGTGTGACCCCCGATGACGTGGATGCCGGCTTCGCGCGCCTTTTCCGTACCACCGCGCACGATCGCGTGCAGCACCTCGATGTCGAGCCCCGATTCGGGAAACGTGGCGATTGCGACCGCGAAAAGCGGCTCGCCGCCCATCGCGTAGATATCGGAGATCGCGTTGGCCGCGGCGATGCGGCCGAACGTCGCCGGATCGTCGACGATCGGGGTGAAGAAGTCCACCGTTTCGACCAGCGCGAGTTCAGGACTGAGCGCGAAAACGCCGGCGTCGTCGCGCGTCGACGTCGCGACGAGCACGCGCTCATCATCGATGCGCGGCAAGCCGCGCAGCACCTCGACGAGCACGTCAGCTTCCATCTTCGATGCGCAGCCCGCGCAGTTGACGAGCTGCGTCAGACGCGGCGGCGCATCGGCGAACGTTGAGTGCTCCATTGGGCCAAAGACCTTTAGCGAGCAGCGACAGGCGCCCTTTGCGAACGGCGAGAAGCTCGGCCCAATGCAAGAATTGCTCATGATTCCGGGCCCTGTCACCGTGTCGTCAGACGTGTTGGCGGCCTGTTCACAGCCGATGCGCAATCACCGCGGTCCGTTCGCAGCAGGTGTGTACGCCCGGCTCGCCGAGCGACTGAAAGACGTCTTTCAGACAAGCGAACCCGTGTTGCTGTTGGGTTCGTCTGGGACGGGCGCGATGGAAGCGTCGATCGTCAATCTTTTCTCGCCCGGCGATCGTCTGGTCGCGATGCCGATGGGCGCGTTCGGCGATCGGCACATCGCGATCGCGCGCGCGTATGGCGCACTGGTCGAAATCATCGAGACCGAGTGCGGCGAGAAGCCGGAACCGCAGCGACTCCGCGACCGGCTCGCGCAGGATCGAACAGGCGAGATCAAAGGCGTTCTGGTCACGCACAACGAGACGTCGACAGGCGTCCAAGCGGATCTTGCGGCGCTGGCCAAGGCGCGCGGCGACCATCCAGCGCTTTTAGTGGTCGATGCCGTCAGCAGTCTCGGCGCGACAGATGTACGTATGGATGAATGGCGGCTCGACGCAGTCATCGGCGCATCGCAGAAAGCATTGGCCGGCGTTCCGGGCGCCGCCATGATCGCGCTGAGCCGGCGGGCGTGGGAGGCCACGGAGCGGGCTCAAATGCCGCGCTTTTACCTCGATGTGCGCAAGGTCAAAGCGGCTTCCGAGAAGGGGCAGACCCCCTGGACCCCGGCCTTCGGTGTCCTATTGGCTCTCGAACAGGCGACCGATAACTATTCTAAGGAGGGGCGGCATTCCGCATTTGCCCGCCACGCCCGCTTCGCCGAGGCGATCCGGGCAGGGTGCGCTGCGCTAGGGTTGCGCATCTTCGCGCGACCGGGCGCATTTTCGAACACGGTCACGGCCGTGTCGGCACCGGGCGGCATCGACCACAAAGCGTTGCAGCAGCTGCTGCGCGAGCGCTACGGGGTCGTCGTCGGCGGCGGTCAGATGAAACTGGAAGGCACGATTCTCCGGCTCGGCAACATGGGCGCGATCGGGCGCAAGGACATCGTCACCGCACTCGCAGCACTCGAGTTGGCGCTGCGTGACAGCGGCATCGACGTTGTGTCCGGTGCAGGCACCGCCGCTGCCAATGCCGTCCTCGCACAGGCGGAGGCCGCGAAACCGCGCGTCGCGGTCGGATAGCGTTAAGGAGTCGAACCAGCCGTGAATCGGAAGCTGTACATGACCGTGGCCTCGCGAGCGCTCGCTGTCGTTTCGGCGCTGGCGTGCATCGCTGTGTCCCTCGCCCCTAGTGTGCCGGCCGCACGCGGCGCCGGCGAAGCCATCGCCGTCATCTCGCCGAGCAACACCGCCGGCATCCCGCCCGCTCAGCTCACGCAGATCGGTCAAGCGATCTACGACGGCGTCGCGGCGTCGGGCCAATACGACGTCAAGGGCGGCGGCCCGCTCAAGGTCGACAACAGCGCGTACGGCGATGCGCTGACCAACGGGTTGACCGCTGGTAGCAAAGCCGGAGCGGCGCAGATCTTGCTGACCGACGTGCTTAGTGTCGCGAACGGCAAAGTGCTGTATCGCATGACGACGTACCGCATCAGCCCGGTCGCCTTCGGCCGCTCGCAAGTCTTCCAGCAAGCATTCCCGCCTGGTGACGCGCGCGCGTTTTCCGCGCAATTCGCCACGAATCTCGCGGCGCTTGAAGCCGGACGCACGTATACCGGCATAATTTATGCGATCGGCACGAGCGGCCTAACATCAGACACCGGTTCGGCCAACGGATTCCATCTGGGTCAGCGCTTCAATGTCGTGCGCTCGGGCAAGAATGTCGCTGAAGCGCAGATCACCCAGATCACCGATGTCAACGCGACCGTCACGATTCAGAATCCGACGCAAGGCTATCAGCCGCAGGTCGGCGACTTGCTCATCAGCCAGGAGCCGGGACCTGCCATACCACCGGCCCCAGCCAACCACTCCAACGCTGCGCTGACCGTCATCGGGCTGCTGGTCGGCGTCGGCGCGGCACTGCTCGCGCTCGGCCACCAAGGACAGGCTGCCACAGTCAGTTGTCCTGGGCCCACGCCGACGGGTCCGGGCTGCGGAGCATCGCCGACGCCCTCGGGTGGCGCGTTCGTCGTCGCCTTCACCGGGGCGAGCTCTCCAAACTCGCAGACGCCGACGCTGACCTTCACGTTCAGCCAGCCGGTGAACACGACCGGCGTCACGTTCAATTCGACAACCTTCGCTTACGTGACCGACATGTTCGTGCCCGCGAATAGGGTGCCGATCCAGACGCTCGTCGGCTCGACGCCGACCTTCGATTCGACGGGAACGATCCTGACGGTCAACGTCGTGTCGCCGCTGCAGATCGGCGACGCGTATATCTTCAACTTCACGAACTCGCTCGTATCGACGACGGCGGTCCCGCTGACCCCGAACCAGTTCCGGTACCCGTCGTCAGGCACGATCGTGTCTGCGGTAAGGCACCCGCTGCCGGCAGCGCACTCCGTCAACAACGCCAACGGCAACAGCCATGGCAATGGCGGCGCCGGCACAGGCAACAACGGTAGCGGCGGCGCGGTCCCCAAGCCGAACCACTAACGCGTTAAACGCAAGCGCCGGGCCTTCGGGCCCGGCGCATTTTTCTTGTCTCTTCTATGCTTTGTGCTACACGCGGTGGTGCTGCATGTACATGCGGATGACCGGTCGATAGACGCGTGGCCACGTCTGCACGACCGCGTCGTTGATCGGCGGGAAATACTTATCATACGCGTTCGCAAGCGCTGATTGCCGGAGCGTGTCGCGCAGCTGCGGATCGATCTGCGCGAAGAGCGCGAAGTAGAGGATGACGAACAGCGCGGCAGCGGCCTTCACGACCGCGATCAGCCCGCCGCCGACGCCGCTCATCCAATACGCGCCGCGCCACTCGCGAAAGTACTGGATCAACCAGCCCGCCACCCGTATCACGGCGTAGCAGATGATGAATAAGAGCCAAAACGCCATGAGGTGGCGCGCTGGATCCGACAAAGGCCAATCTGGCGGTAATCCGCCGGCGACCCATCCCGAACTAATGCCGGCAAGCGCCGCCGCGCCGACGAGCGATCCCAAGTCGAAGAACTCCGCGACAAGCCCCGCGCGCCAGCCGCAATAAAACGCGACGGCGAACGTCAATAGAGCGAGTCCGTCGATCCAGGTCATGAGCGCAACACCGCGCCGAAGCGCTCGCGCAAGGTGGTCAGAATAAGTTCGATCGACGCATCGGCCTCCGGGTCGGTGATCGTCGAATCTTGTTTGCGCAGTTCGATCGCCAACGCAACGCTCTTCTTCCCCGAAGGGACTTGTGCGCCGCGATACTCATCGAACGTGCGCACGGATTCGAACGCCGGCGCACGTGCGTCACGAATGGCGTCCATCAGCGCGCCTGCTTCGACCGACTCATCGACGATCACGGCGATGTCGCGCTGTGTGCCTTGCATGCGCGGCAGCGGTCGAAAGACGACAGGCGCGGGTCGAGACGGCAACGCTTCCAAATACAGCATGAACGCGTAGGTGCGCTCGGGCAGTTCGTACGCCCGCGCGAGGCTCGGATGCAGGCGTCCGAACTTGGCGACGTGCCGCCCCTCGACGTCGATCGCGCCGGCCGCACCCGGATGGAAATACGCGCGTGGCCGAGTGCGCGCGACACCGGCCGTGCCGGCCAGTGTCCTCACGAGCGACTCCGCATCGCCTTTGACCTGAAGAAGGCGGCGATCGTATGCAATGTCCTCATCCGCTTCGTCGAAAGCCGCCAACCCACATAGTGACGGCCATTCCACCACCCCCTCGATCTCGTATGCTCCCGATGACGGGAGCGGCTGTTGTTTCGATGCGTCAGCTGCAGGCGCGGCGTGGAAGACGTGGCCGATCTCGAACAGCCGCAGCTCTCCGCCCGACCGCTTCCAGACGCGCGAAGCGTTCTCGAGAATCCCTGGCAGCAAGCTTGGACGCAAAAAGCGTTGCTCGTCGGAAAGCGGATTCATCACCTCGACCGGATCTTTCCAGAACTCGAGACCTGACCGCTGCCATGCCGCGATCGTCCGCGATCCTTGCAGCGCGAGCGTCTGAAGCTCGCGGTAGCCAAGCTCGGCGATGCGGGCCGCGAGCAATGACTCCTGGTCGAAAACGCCTTCGTCGACGTCTTGCGGTGATGCGTTTGTGCGCTGCTCGGGAATCGCATCGTAGCCGACGCCGCGCGCGATCTCTTCGATGACATCGATCTCTTCAAGGACATCACCGCGCCAGAATGGCGGCGTGACCACAAGCCCGTTCGTGCCGCTTACCGAAAAGCCGATCGGCGTGAGCGCAGCGCGCATCTTCGCCGCATCCCATTGCGTGCCGAGGATTTGATTGACGCGCGTAGGTCTGACGGTGATCGGCTTAGCTGCGCTCGGCTGCATACCCACGGCGACGACGCGCGATGGCCGCGCGCCCGCCTCACTCAGCAACGCCGCGGCGGCGCGCCGGCCAAGCTCGGGCAGCTCGAGCGGCAAATTTTTCTCGTGACGGGCGCTGGCTTCGGTACGCAAGCCCAGCGATAGCGCAGCGCGCCGAACCGCGGGGCCCGAGAAGTTCGCAGCCTCGACGAACACCGTGTCGGTCTTCTCGTTCATGCCCGTGCGCGCGCCGCCGAACACGCCGGCAACACCGACGATTCCGCGCGCGTCAGCGATCACCGGAGTTCCAGGCGGCAATGGCCGAGTCACGCCGTCAAGCGTGACCACACTCTCACCTGGACGCGCAGCACGTGCGATCAAGGCGCCGCCTTCGATGAGTGCAGCGTCATAGAAGTGCAGCGGCTGGCCGCTCTCGAGCATCGCATAATTGGAGACGTCGACGGGGAAATCGATGCTGCGCATGCCGGCGGCTTGGAGACGCAACGCCATCCACATCGGCGAGCGATGTGCGCGCACGCCGGTGAACGACTGGCCGACGAAGCGCCTGCACAACGCCGCGTCCTCAATCGAGACGCGGATCGGCGAATCGGCGCCGCCGGCATTCTCCGCGAACTGCGGCTCACGCCAGTCCGCGCTCAGGCCCGCCGCGACCTCGCGCGCTAAGCCGATGATCGAAAGACAATCTGGCCGGTTCGATGGGATTTCCAAGTCGAACACGGCCACACTGAAACGCACGCTGCTCCAGAAATCGGCGCCGATCGGCGCGTCCTCGTCGAGGATCAGAATGCCGTCTTCGAATTCGCCGGGCAGCGCGAGCTCGTCGGGCGAGCACATCATCCCATTGGACTGCACGCCGCGCAAGGCGCTCGCTTGGATCAGCTTCTTCGCGCCGCTGCCGTTGCGGCTGCCGTGTTCGAACACTCGCGCGCCAACGAGCGCGATCGGGACCCGGTCGCCCGCCTTGACGTTCGTCGCGCCGGTCACGATTTGCAACGGTTCGGCGCCGACGTCCACGGTGCCGACTAAGAGCCGGTCGGCGTTCGGATGCCGTTCGAGCTTGTCGACCTTGCCGACGACGATGCGCTCGAGGCGCTCGTGCTGTTCGAGCGCGTCGACGACGAAGCCGCGCGCGGTGAGCACGTCGGCGATCTTTTGCGCATCAGCGTTCGTCTGAACGAAATCGAGCAGCCAGGAGAGCGGCACGCGCATCAGGCGAACTGCTCCAAGAACGCCGGATCATTTTCGATGAACAGGCGGATGTCGTCGATGCCGTGACGCAGCATCGCGATGCGCTCAACGCCCAAGCCCCAAGCCCATCCAGTGAATTCTTCGGCATCGTACCCCGCGAGGCGCAGCACGTTTGGGTGCACCATGCCGCAGCCGCCCATCTCAAGCCAGCCCGATCCTTTGCACACGCGGCAGCCGCGGCCGTCGCACACCCCGCACGAAATATCGATCTCCGCGGACGGCTCGGTGAACGGGAAATACGATGGGCGAAAGCGCGTGCGCCGCTCGCGCCCCATCAAATGCCGGCACAGGTCGGCTGCGAATCCCTTGAGATGACCGAACGTGACGCCGCGATCGATATGCAATCCCTCGATCTGATTGAACATGAACGAGTGGCTAGCGTCGAGCGCATCGCGGCGGTATGCTTTCCCGGGCACGATGACCGCGAGCGGCGGCCGATACGTCTGCATCGCGCGCATTTGGACGGGTGACGTATGCGGACGCAGCAGCGTGCCAGGCGGCAGATAAAACGTGTCCATGCCTTCGCGCGCCGGATGATCCTTTGGGATGTTCATCGCCTCAAACGCGTAGAACTCGGTCTCAACTTCCGGTCCCATGATGACCGCGAACCCGCGCGAGCGGAAAAACGCAGCTACGTCGTCGAGCGTCTGTCGCAATGGATGCAAGCTGCCGTTGCGCGGCGCGATGGCGCTGAGCGTGACGTCATAGCGGCGCTCGAGCGTGCCGGCCAAGGCTGCGTTCTCGAGTCGAGCCAGCGCCGCGCCCAACGCGTCTTCGATCGCCGCCTTCGCCTCGTTCGCATCCTTGCCGAACTGCGCGCGGTCGGCCGCGGGCATCCGTGCCAGGCCGGCCATCATGGCGGATAGCTTGCCGCCCTTGCGCCCCAAGAACTCGGTGCGCAACGCTTCGACCGCCGCTATGTCAGCGGCAGCCGTGGCGCGCGCACGCGCGTCAGCGACCAGCGTCGTTAATTGGTCGTCCACGCCATCATCTCAGAATGTAAAGATGGCCGCATCGCTGCGGCCATCGTACAAGAAGATCCTCGATTATCCTAGTGCGATCCCGATGGTGCCATCCGCCGGTAGATGAGATACGCTTTGACAGAGCCAGTGCTTATGAATAAGTTCCAGAACAACACTGGAGAAAGCATCCGGTAAGCCAAGCCTCCTTCGCACTCCTGTTCGCCGGAGATGAGTATAACATAGACGCCTGAGCAGAACAAGAGTGTGGAGGACTTGACATTTTTTCGAAGTTTGTTCTCGTCGTTTCGCGCCTAACAATCATCCACAACGAGCGAGTTCGTAGAGCAGAATCGACCCTGCGACGGCGACATTGAGCGATTCGGCACCTTCGGATTGCGGAATTCCGACGAACAGCGCGATCGATTTCTCAGGGAACGACCTGAGGCCACTTGTTTCGTTGCCCAAAAACAGGGCACGGCGTTCGGGCAGCGAGACCGAACGTATGTCCGGTGCCCCAGCCTGCGCGGCGACGGCGCGGATGCTCAGGCGGCCGAGGGCGCCGGTCAAGGTTTCCCAGGATTCGTAGCGGACGAGCGGCACGCGGAATATCGAGCCCATTGTGGCGCGCAGCACCTTGTCGTTATAGGGGTCAACCGATTTCGGACCGATGCAGACGGCATCGACCCCGAATGCCTCAGCGCTGCGGATCAGCGTGCCGGCGTTTCCAGGATCGTCGAGGTCGTCGAGGACGAGCAGCGTCGAACCACCCCGTTCCGGCACAAGGCGCTCGAGTGAGGTGAGATCGCGATCGATGAATGGGATCTGGGCGACGATGCCTTGCGGGGTGCGCGCCTGCGCCAAAGAATCCAACGCGCGCTCATCGACGGCAAAGGTCGGAACTTTGGTGCGCTCAGCAAGGGCGGCCGCGGCTGCGACATCGGGCCCTCGCCCGTCGACATAAAAGACCGCCTGGGGAACGATGCCTTCATCGAGCGCGGCTTTGACGAGCGCCGGTCCCTCGACAAGAAAGCACCGCGCCGCAACGCGATGCTTTTTCGTGTGTAACAGCCGCGCGGCGCGGACGTGCGAGCTGTGAAAGCCCGCCGTCTGAGCCATGCTGACCTAGGCGCCGGCGGGCGCGGGTGCGTGCTCTTTGGCGATCTCGAGCAGGCGCCCGAACGCCGCCTGGTCGTTGATGGCGAGGTCGGCGAGGACCTTGCGATTGACCGAAAGGCCGGCTTTCTTCAGGCCGCTCATGAGGCGGCTATACGTGACGCCTTCGCGGCGCGCCGCGGCATTGATGCGCGCGATCCACAGCGCGCGGAAGTCGCGCTTGCGGACGCGGCGGTCGCGGAACGCGTACGTGAGCGAGTGAAGCAGCGCTTCATTTGCCGCTTTGTAGTTCCGGCCGCGGGCGCCCCGGAATCCCTTGACGGCTTTAAGGACTTTGCGCCGCTTTTTGAGCGACATCATCCCGCGTTTGACCCGTGCCATAGTTCGTGTTCTTCCTTTACATCGTAGGAACGCGCAGGCGCGCGTTCAGGCCCTGTGGCGCTTACGCGTAGGGTAGGTGGACTTTTAGTTTGCGCAGATCCGTCTCGTTGACCGTGACCTGCTTGCGGAAACGCCGGATGCGTTTGGGCGACTTCTTCGTCAGGATGTGGCTGCATCCCGAGAACTGCCGCTCGCGCACGAACTTCCCTGTGCCCGTCTTCTTGACGCGCTTGGCGGTTCCGCGGTGCGTTTTCAATTTAGGCATGCTTGACCTCGACTGTCTTGTGCTGATGCTTGGCGCTTGCCGCCGCGATGTGCGCCGCTTTAGCTGCGCTGTGCGCGGCGACGACTTCCGGCTTCGGTGAGAGGATCATGAACATGTTGCGACCCTCCAGCCGCGGTTCGCGCTCGACGATCGCGATCGGCGATGTATCTTGCGCCATGCGATCGAGCAGCCGTCTGCCGTGCTGCGCGTAGGAGATCTCTCGACCGCGGAACATGATCGTGACCTTGAGCTTGTCGCCGTCCTGCAGCAGCCGTTCGGCCGTGTGGAACTTGGTCTGGTAATCGTGTTCCTCGATTTTCGGACGGAGCTTGACCTCCTTGAGCTCCATCTTGTGCGATTTCTTTCTGGTCTCGCGATCTTTCTTATCTTGTTCGTAGCGCAATCGGCCGTAGTCGTCGAGCCGGCACACCGGCGGCGCCGCGTTGGGCGAGACCTCGATAAGATCCACGCCGCGCTCGCGGGCAAGCCTGATGGCGTCGTACGTCGACATGATGCCGAGTTGGGCGCCGTCGTCCGCGATCACGCGGACCTGAGGGACTCGTATTTGTTCGTTGACTCGTAGCGATTTCGAGCTAATGGCGGACGATTTCGCCGCGCATCATCACGCTGATATCCGTAGGCGACCTCCTTGAGGCGGCACGAGTTTCCGGCTCGCGCGGTAACAAAAAAAGCCTGCTGATGCAGGCTACCCTCAAAGCAAAGCGTTGGGCTTTTGGTTTGCGGCCTTCGTCTTTGCCGACCGGACTGGCAGCTCACGCGCCGTCCGGTGCGAAGGGTAGGCTGGAATGCCCGAGCATTATATCAGCATTTCTTCGCCGCGGTCAAGGGAACGCTGCGTCATTCACCGCCCTTCGGACCCCAGAAAATGACCCAGGTCGCGAAGTCGTCGCTGAACTGTTCGAAGCGGTGTTCCACTTTTGCCGGCACGAACATCACATCGCCGGGTCCGAATTCGTGTCGGTCCTCGCCATTGCGGAACCAGCCCTGTCCGCTGATCACAATGTAGAGCTCGTCGCGGTCGTGCGGCATTTGCGAATCGCGACCGCGCGGCGCGTAATATTCAAGCTCCATCGAGCCGTGGCTGAGCAAGAGCGCGGCTAAGCCGAGCTTTGGTGCTTCTCTTGCGCGCTCAACCGTAGCGTGAAACGCAGTATCCGCCATCGAACACGGCCGTTCGTCGAGCAGCGCCGCAGACCCCATAGCGCAGGCGAGCCCATCCCGCAGAGCGAAAACTCGAAGACCCCCTATATTAAAGGATAAAGGACGACACAGTTCGTGGCAAAGCTGGTCAACGGCAAGGGCGACGGCAAGGCGAGTACTGGCGCGGAAGAAGCATCAAAGGAGCGCTGGCAAGGTCAGTTCGACGCTGCCACCAAGCTGCCAGGCGCGAACGATCGCACACTTTCCGATCACCCGCTCAAGCCGATCTACGGCCCCGAGGATCTCTCGGGCGTCGACTACGATCGCGATCTCGCCTATCCCGGGCAATACCCGTACACTCGCGGCATCCATCCGACAATGTACCGCGGACGGCTCTGGACGATGCGCCAATTCGCCGGCTTCGGCACGGCGAAGCAGACGAACGAGCGCTATAAGTTCCTCTTAGAACAAGGCCAGACTGGTTTGTCGGTCGCGTTCGACATGCCGGCGCTGATGGGCTACGACTCCGACCATCCGCGCGCGCTCGGCGAGGTCGGCAAGTGCGGCGTTGCGATCGCGACGCTGCAAGACATGCAGGATCTGTTCGCCGGCATCGACCTCGGCTCGATCACGACGTCGATGACCATCAATTGCACCGCCCCCGTCGCGCTGGCGATGTACATCGCAACGGCTGAGTCGCAGGGCGTGGCGCAAGAGCGCCTCGGCGGTACGCTCCAGAACGACATGCTCAAAGAGTATATCGCGCAGAAGGAGTGGATCTATCCGCCCGAGCCGTCCATGCGCATCATCACCGACATGATGGCGTACTGTTCCAAGCGCGTGCCGAAGTGGAACACGATCTCGATCTCCGGCTATCATATCCGCGAAGCAGGGTCGACGGCGGCGCAGGAGCTCGCGTTCACGCTAGCCGACGGATTCGCGTACGTGGAGGCAGGCATCGCTGCGGGACTCGACGTCGACGAATTTGCGCCGCGGCTGTCGTTTTTCTTCAACTCGCACTCCGACTTCTTCGAGGAGATCGCCAAGTTCCGCGCCGCGCGCCGCATATGGGCACGTCACATGCGCGACAAGTACAAGGCGAAGAACCCGCGCTCGTGGATGATGCGCTTCCACACGCAAACCGCCGGCTGCTCGGCGACCGCGCAGCAGCCTGAGAACAACATCATGCGCACCGCGTTTCAGGCGCTCGCGGCAGTGCTTGGCGGCACGCAGTCACTGCACACGAACTCGCTTGACGAAGTGCTCGCGCTGCCCACCGAGAAAAACGTGCAGATCGCGCTGCGCACGCAGCAGATCATCGCGTACGAGACCGGCGCCGGCAACGTCATCGATCCGCTGGGCGGCTCGTACTTCGTCGAAAAGCTTACGGACGAGATCGAAGCAGATGCGGAAGACTTCTTCCGGCGTATCAACGAACAGGGCGGCGTCATCCAAGCGATTCACAACGGCTTTTTCCAGCGCGAAATCGCCGATGCCGCGTATGCGTATCAGCGCGAGCTTGAGAACGGCGAGCGCATTGTCGTCGGTGTCAACGATTTCGTGGTAGAAGAAGAGCATCCGATAGCGCTACTCAAGATCGATCGCGCGATCGAGATCGAGCAATGCGAGCGCGTCAAAGCGTTCCGCGCCACGCGCGACGCTTCGAAGGTCGAGTCGGCGCTCGCCGCCTTCAAGCGCGCCGCCGAAACCGACGAAAATCTCATGCCTCACTATCTCGAGTGCGTCAAGAGCAAAGCGACGCTGGGCGAGATCTCTGAAGCGCTCGTGCCGATCTTCGGCCGCTATCGCGAACCGGCGTTCATCTAAAAGCATGGCGCGACCGATCCGCATCCTCGTCGCAAAAGCAGGCCTCGACGGCCACGACCGTGGCGCCAAGGTCATCGCCCGCGCGCTGCGCGATGCCGGCATCGAGGTGATCTACACTGGTTTGCACCAGACACCGGAGCAAGTCGTCGAAGCAGCGATCCAAGAGGACGTCGACGGCATTGGGCTGTCGATTCTCTCCGGCGCGCATCTGACGCTGTTCCCGCGCATCAAGCAGCTGCTCAATGAGGCACATGCCGGCGACATCGTGCTCTTCGGAGGCGGCACCATCCCGAACGAAGATATCCAACCGTTGTTGGACGCGGGCGTCGCGGCGGTGTTCACGCCCGGCACGCCGATCGCGACGATCGTCGATTTCGTGCGCCGCGAGTGCGGCAAACGAGTAGAAGCCTAAGCGCGCGGCCATGGGCACCACACCGGTCCGCGTGCGCTTCGCACCGAGCCCGACGGGATTTCTGCACGTCGGCGGTGCGCGCACCGCGCTTTTCAACTGGCTGTTCGCGCGCCACAACGACGGTACGTTTGTGCTGCGTGTCGAGGACACGGACAGCGCACGCTATTCTGACGAGTACGTCGACGCGATCTACCGTGCGCTACGCTGGCTGAAGCTCGATTGGGATGAAGGCCCGGATTCGGGCGGCGAATTCGGTCCCTATCGTCAGCGAGAACGCGTCGCAATGCATCGTGAGGTCGCGCAACAGCTGCGCTCGAGCGGTGCGGCCTACGATTGCTTTTGCGGTGCTCGCAAAGACGAACCGGCAGTTGAAGATTCCGAAAGCCAAGACGCTCTGGACGAAGCGGCAGGGACTGATCAACCGCCTGAGTTCGCCAAGCCACAGCCCTGCATGTGTTCGCGCCTTTCAGAAGCCGAGAAGTCGGCGCTGAGGAGCAAAGGGATTGAGCCTGCGCTGCGCATGCGCGTCGATCCCCAACGCGCGGTCGTCGTCGACGATCTCGTGCGCGGGCGCGTCGAGTTCCCGGCTGGCACGATCGGAGATTTCGTGATCGTGAAGAGCGACGGCGGTCCGTTGTACAATTTCGCCGCGGTGGTGGACGACCACGCGATGCGCATCAGCCACGTGATCCGGGGCGAAGAGCACCTCGCGAATACGCCCAAACAGCTGCTTTTGTACGAGGCGCTCGGATGGCAACCGCCGTTGTTCGCCCACATCCCGATCATCCTCAACGAACAGCGCCGCAAGCTCTCGAAGCGCGACGGCGCGACCTTTGTGAACGAATTCGAGGCGCTCGGGTATCTGCCTGATGCGCTCGTCAACTTCTTGGCGTTGCTCGGCTGGTCGCCGGGCGGCAATCGTGAGTTGATGACACGCCCGGAGATGGTCGCCGACTTTACAATTGAAGGCGTCGTGAAACATCCTGCGATCTTCGATCATGCAAAGCTCGCCTGGATGAACAAGGAGTACCTCAAGGCGATTCCGCTGGATGAGTTGGCGGAGCGTGTTATTGCGCTGCTTGAAGGGCGGCCGTCGATCCCCGATCGCATCGATCCCGATCACGTCAAGCAAGTCGCGGCGCTGCTGCAAGAGCGCGTCTACACGGTTTCCGAGATCCTCGATCAAGGATCCTATTTCTTCACGCGCGGAGCAATCGAACCGGCGCCCGACGCGCTCGCCAAGTATTGTTCGACGCCGGACGCGCTTGAACGGCTGAGAGAAGTGCGCGCTGCGCTAGCGGAGGAGGCGCACGCGTTCAGTGCTGCGGACGTCGAAAGCGCCATCCGCGGACTCGCCCAGCGAACCGGGCGCAAAGCTGCGGAGTTCATCCACCCATTGCGAGTTGCGTTGACCGGGCAAGCGGTTAGCCCGGGCATTTTTGAGGTGAGCAGTATCCTTGGACGCGACGTCGCACTCGCGCGCACCGACGCCCTCGTCGAACGCTTGACGTCGCAGCAGACCGTCGGCGCAGAGCGCTCGCGATGAGCTTGCGCGCGAATGCGGTGATCCTCGCCGCCGGTAAGGGCACGCGCATGAAGAGCCGCACGCCAAAAGTGCTCAACGAGTTGTGCGGCCGGACGCTCTTCGAACACGTGCTGCTCGCGGTGACCGAAGCGGGCATCGAGCCCTCGGACATCGTCGCCGTGATCAATCCCGACCTCGAAAAACCGCTCGAGCAGTTCAACATTCGCACGGTCGTCCAAGAGCCGCAGAACGGTACGGGTCATGCCGCCCAGCTGGCGATGGAAGAGATACCGGGCGACAATCCGATCCTCTTCGTCAACGCCGACATGCCGTTGCTGATGCCGAACGTGGTCGCGGCCGTCGTGCACACCCGCGAGCGCACACGCGCTGCGCTTGCGATGCTTACGACGCAAATGGCGAACAGCAACTTCGGACGGATCGTACGCAACGCCGGCCGGCCGGTTCGCATCGTCGAACACACGGATGCAACTCCGCAAGAGCTGCTCATCACCGAGGTCAATGCGGGCGTGTATTGCTTTGAAGCGGAGGCGCTGCGGCGATACCTGTCGCGCCTCGACACCCGCAACGCTCAACGCGAGCTGTACCTGACCGACTGCATCGAGCTGGCCGTGAAATCCGGCGAGCTCGTCGAGGCTGTCGTGGTCAAAGACTTTCGCAGCGCGCTCGGCATCAACACGAATGCAGAACTTGCGATCGCGCGCCGGGTGATGCAGCGGCGCATTCTGCGCGCGCACATGCTGGCGGGCGTGCGTATCGTCGATCCCGCGACGACCTACGTCGACGCCGATGTAGACCTTGCCGCCGATGTGACGCTGTTGCCGCAGACGCACGTCCTCAAAGGCAGCACGATCGCAGCCGGTTCGGTAATCGGGCCAACGACGACACTGGAACGCGCATCAATAGGTCGCGACGTCACGATCTCATATTCGGTCGTCCGTGACTCGACGGTCGCCGACGGTGCGTCAGTTGGACCGTTCGCTCACATCCGTGGAAGCTCGGAGATCGGCGAACACACGCGTATCGGCAATTTCGTCGAGACGAAGAATACCCGGCTCGGCAAAGGGGCGAAGTCGAACCACCTCGCGTACCTTGGCGACGCCGAGGTCGGCGAAGCAGCCAACATCGGCGCCGGCACGATCACGTGCAATTACGACGGCGTGCGCAAACACAACACGAAGATCGGCGCGCGCGCCTTCGTCGGCTCGAACAGCTCCCTTGTCGCGCCGGTGGAAATCGGTGAAGGAGCGCTCACGGGTGCAGGCTCGGTCGTCATCCGCGATGTGCCCGCCGGCGAACGGGTCGCTGGGAACCCAGCTCGACCGCTGCCCAAGAAAGAAGACGTCAAGAAGCCTTGAGCGCGTACGTCTCGTACGTCGGCGCGACAATGTTCTTCCTCGTCGCCACCACGCTGATCGTGCTGCAGTGCGTCACGATCGCGAGACTAAGACGACGCGCGCAGCGCGCGGAGCAGCGGTTCGATACGCTGCAGCATCTCGCACCGGCCCTCACCGGCGCCGCATTAGAATCGACGAAGGCGACGTGCGAACGCATCGTCGAGCGAGCGGCGTCGCTCGTATCCGCGCAGTCGATGTTGTGTCTGTACGTCGAGGGGCCACATTTGGTGCTCGGCGCGCGTAGCGGCACCGGGTACGTCGGGTTTTTGCGCGAGGGTCAGGTCTACGAAGGCGACACGATCGCTGATTGGGTGCGCCGCGAAGGCAAACCGGCGATCGTCGGGCCGCGCGCGATCGGTTGGGCGGAATCGATCGGCATCTACGATCTTGGCGCGGAGTCGGCGAGCAGTCGTGTTGCTGCCGGTCCGATTGCCGGCAGTCGCGATACCGTCTGGGGCGTCGCGGTTCCGCTGGTACGCCCTCCCTCGGGCAGCGAGCGCGCAGAGGTCATCGGAGTGCTCTACGCTGATAGACCGCGCGCGCAACCCTTCGTCGAAGACGACGTCAGGACGCTGCTCACGATCGCGCGCTTGGCAGGGGATGCACTCGCACGGGCACTGTTCGCAGATCGCGTACGTCGCGACGCGACCCACGATCAGCTCACCGGTCTCTTGACGCCGGCGGCGTTCCGCAAGCGGTTGCGCGATGAGGTCGACAGCCGCCGCGCGGACACGCGTGTCGGTGCCATGCGCGATGTCGCGTTGTTCTTCATCGACACCGATCGCTTCAAAGTCTGGAACGATACGTACGGCCACGCCGCGGGCGATCAGCTGCTGCGCAGGCTCGCGGCGATGTTCTCAAATGTCGCCGAGCAAGCGCATGGTTTCGCCGGCCGCAACGGTGGCGATGAATTCTGCATCGCACTCCTCGATCGCCGCAAAGATGCCTCGATCGCGCTCGCGCAAACCCTGTGTGCCAACGTTGCCGATTCCGACTTCCGCTCGCTGGCCGGTCGCGATGATCTGCCCGCGGTGCGCATCACGATCAGCATCGGCGTCGCGCATTTCCCGATGGACATCGCGCCGGGTGAGCGTCATCCGACCGAGCAGTTGCTAGAAGCGGCGGACCAGCGCATGTATGAAGCCAAGCATGCGGGCCGGAACCAGGTGGCGTTTTCACGCGCTCGGTTAGGCGTCTGAGCGACGGGTCAGGGTATCGCGGTGCGCCGGTGGAACGGGGCATCCGTTTTTCAGCACACTTGTGGAGGTTCTCATGACAGCGGAATACTTGACCGCGGTGGGGTCGATCGGCACGTTTGTCGTCATTGCCGCCACCGCCGTCGCGGCAGTGATCCAACTGCGTCACATGAGGGCTGGTAACCAGCTCACCGGCCTTCTCAACGTCCTCGCCCGCATCGAAGATCCAGAATCCAGCGGATGGTTCGAAGACGCGAAGGACCAGATCTCAAAGAACATGTCCGACCCAGCATATCGGCGAGCGATTCTTGAGGGCACATTCTCGCGGCGAGACAACGCGTGGGCCAACCTTTGCAATTCCTACGAATGGACTGGAAGCCTCGTCAAACACGATCTCATACCCGAGGAACCTTTCATGGACGTGTACTCAGCGCGGCTCTTGGCGGCTTGGGATCTGGTCGAGGAAATCGTCGCGATCAGACGCCGTCGCGGCGATCCCTCGCTTTGGGAGAACTTTGAATACCTCGTCGTCCGTGCCAGGGCGTGGGAGCGCGCAAATCCCGACGGGGCATATCCCGCAAACGTGGAGCGCCTGAAGATCGCTGACAAATGGCTCGCGGCGGATAACGCAGCTTCGAGCGCTACGGCGAACTGAGGATGGGGCCAACGTCAAGAGTCGCGCGGATGATTCAATGCTCCTGCGAGTAACCCGAGTCCAGAGGCATAGGCTTTCCTTGGAAGATAAATCCCATACTAAGGTCTGGGACAATACTTATCGCCACGCTGCGGGCGATCAGCTGCTGCGCCGGTTCGCGCGCGCGCCTGCGCGCGTAAGACCCCGCGTGTTGTGCTAGCTGGCTTTGCGCTTGTGGAATGTGACCATGTTGCCTTCGGTGTCGAAGATCATCGCCATCGAACACTTAGGTCCATCGAACTCCATCGCGACCGGAATCCCTCGGGCCTTGACTGCCGCGACCGCTTTGTCGAGATCGTCGACAGCGAACAAAATGCCGTTGCTCGGCTGAAACGGCATCACTCGACCGCCTCCTCCCCACAGGCCGAACGTCGTTCCATCAGACAGTTCGTATTCCGCCCCACGATCCTCGGGATACACCAACACCGGCTCAAGGCCGAGGACGTCGCGATAAAATTCAATCGCCCGCTTCGCATCTTTGACCATATAGCCGCTCATGTCCAAGCCAGTCACGGTGAATGGACGTTTCGTCGATTCCGTCGTCGTGCTCATGATCCGCCTCCTTGAGAAGGCGTGCTTTTAAGAGACGGAAACGCTCGTTCCTTCGCTGCGCTCGATCCGAAAGGCGAAGCAGCCTGCATCCGTTCTGCGGACATGGATGTAGTCGACATCGGGCCGCGACAATAAACGCTCGATCGTCGCGTCGATGTCACCATTGCTCGCATATGCCTGTTCGCGCAGCTTTCGACCGCGCCCATACGCGTTGAACGTGAGCGCAAGCGATCGCAGATGCTTTGGGAATCCGTCAGAGGCCGCGTAACGCTCGCACGCGTCCGCGTGCACGAATATGGGTCCCGGCAACGGCAGCGACTCATTGTCGGCGAACGGGTCGTAGGTGAAGAGAATTCGTTTGTCATCGCCAATCGCGAATGGGCGAAGGCAATGCCGGCATGGGCCTGGACCCGTCGCGACCTCAGACGTCGCGGGATGGCCATAGCCTGGCGCGCGCATTGTCTCGCGCACGGCGTCCGCTGTGCGCGTTGGCAGCGCGATGATCTGAAAACGTGTGTCGCTCATGAACTTATGATAATTCCGCATGATCTTGACTTCTATCCGATTTTGTCGTTTCGCGAATCGCGAGACGAGCTGGATCTACAGGTTCCACCGATGATACCTCGCGGGCGCGCGGCGCTCTATCCGTTTTCGCAGCACACCCGCGAGGCATCATCGGATCAGTTGCACGGCAGCGAGACACGTGCCGGCTCGCGCTCGTCACCTTCGACGACGCGCCCGAGTCCGATGAGCACGCGACCTAACGCTCGCCGCACGCGTCCGACGACACGCTCGCGCCCCGCGCGACTCACGTGAAGCCTAACGCCCAACCGGTGGCGCGCGATCTCTTCGCGCACCTCATCTTGCCGCTCGCGGACGGCTCGCAACCAATCTCGATCCATGTTCTCACCTCCCTTCATCCGCAGCGCGAGTGAAAAGAACGAGGCCCCCGCGGTGCGGAGGCCTCGCTGACATCGGTCGGATCGTTCGATCCGTCGTACGCCGCTAGACACAGCCTCCGCACAAAATGACGCCAACGCCGGCATCGAGGCCGAGCGTTGCACGCAGCGACGCGATCCCGTAGCGGGTCGCGATCTGCGTCGTTCGCGTCATCGTCTGGTTCAAAAAGGCATCTCCTCGTGTGTAGCAGCCGAATGCGTTTCGGCAATTTGGCAACAGAGTGCCATGGTAACATGGGCGCGCGAGGTTGTCAAACGCACACGGCGAAGGACGCGCGCGATGCGGCACTCATTGAATGCGATACTGGTTGCCGTGCTTATCGTATGCGCGTGCGTCCCGGTACATGCGGATAATCTACCTTATGGAAGCCTGAAATGGCGGGCCATCGGTCCGGCAGTTTCCGGAGGACGCGCAACATCCGTCGCGGGAAGCGATGCCGATCCACTGCTTTATTACGCGGGTGCAGCAGGCGGCGGCATTTGGCGCACCAACGACGGCGGTTCGAGTTGGACCGCGGTCGATGAGTCGCTGCCCGTTAATGCGATCGGCGCGGTGGCGATAGCTCCATCCAATAAGAATATCGTGTGGGTCGGAACCGGCGAAGCGAATCCGCGCAATGATTTCTCGTGGGGCGACGGCGTGTGGCGCAGCATCGACGGCGGCAAGTCATGGAGGCACCTCGGTCTCGACAACAGTTTCGCCATCTCAAGAGTGCTCGTCGATCCGCGCAATCCTAGCATCGCGCTCGTAGGCGCGCTTGGCGACGTCTTCGCCGACAGCGAAGACCGCGGCGTGTACCGCACGACCGACGGAGGCAGGACGTGGACGAAAACGCTGTATGTCGGGCCGAGCAGCGGCGCGTCCGATCTCGCGTGGGATCCGGTTCATCCAAATGTAGTATTTGCCGGCATCTGGCAGGTGCGCCGCGTTCCCTGGATGCTGACAAGCGGCGGACCCAACGGCGGCTTGTACCGGTCGACCGACGGCGGGCAGACGTGGTCCAAGTTGAGCGGTTCCGGGCTTCCGTCGGGAGACACCGGGCGAATCGGCATCGCGGTCGCGCGCGCACATCCGAACCGCGTGTATGCGCTCATCCAGTCAAAGGAAGGTGTGTTGTGGCGCTCCGATGACGGCGGCGACCACTGGCGTCTGATGAGCAGCGATACGCTGCTCAACCAGCGGCCGTTTTATTTCAGCAGATTGCTCGTCGATCCGTCAAATCAGAACCATCTCATCACGCTGTCCGAGTACATCGCGGAAAGCAAAGACGGCGGAAAAACGTTCAAGAAGATCGCAAAACCGGTTCACGCCGATTTCCACGACGCATGGTGGTCGCAAGACGGCAGGCGGCTGATCAATGCCAACGACGGTGGCGTCGCTTGGTCGGCTGATGCGGGGACGACCTGGAACGTAGCGTCGAACATGCCGATCGGGCAGATCTACAAGATAGGTTACGATCTGCGCACGCCTTACGACGTGTGCGCGGGTTTTCAGGACAATACGAGTTTCTGCGGCCCATCCAACAGCAACGACGCCGCCGGCATCCTCAACCGCGATTGGATGAGCCTCAACGGCGGCGACGGCAACTTCGTCTGGCCTGACCCTCTCGACCCGCAGCTGATCTGGAACGCGATCGAAAACGGCGTCGTCGGCATCTTTGACGTGCGCTCACAACAGAATGTAGACGTCGAACCATATCCCCGCGACGTCAACGGCGCAACGATTGCCGGCGTTCCATACCGCTTCAATTGGACGACGCCGATCGCGTTCTCGCCGCAAGATCCCCACATCGCGTATGTCGGCGGCAACGTCGTGTTCAAAAGCACCGACCGCGGGCGGCACTGGACCGTCATCAGTCCGGACCTTACGCGCAACGAGCGCGATCACCAGCAGGTCTCGGGCGGACCCATAAATCCGGATGCCTCAGGCGCGGAGTTCTACAACACGATCACCGAGATCTCGCCGTCCGAGATCCAGGCCGGTCTGATGTGGGCCGGCAACGATGACGGCCTGATCCACGTCACCGCGGACGGCGGCGCGCATTGGAAAGATGTTACGATCGCGAGCATGCCGTCCTACGGTTTCGTCCAGACCATCGATCCGTCGCATCATGTAGCGGGCAGAGCGTATGTCGCGATCGACCGCCACACGATGGGCGATCGCACGCCGTACGCATTCGTCACCGAGGACTACGGAGCGACATGGAAGTCGATTGCGACGGGCTTGCCGGTCGACCAGCCGGTGCGCGCGCTGCGCGAGGATCCGCGCAACGCCAACATCTTGTATGCCGGTGTCGAGGAAGGGATCTGGATCTCGTTCGACCGCGGCGCGACGTGGCGGTCGCTCAAGCTCGACATGCCGTCCGCATCGGTACGCGACATCCGCGTGCAGCCCACCGCTGACGATCTTATCGTCGGCACGCACGGCCGCTCGATGTTCATCCTCGACGATCTCACGCCGATCCAGGAGCTGGCGCAGGCACAGGCCGCTGGAACGTATCTCTATCAGCCGCGCCGTGCGTACGCGTTTTGGCAATGGACGCGCGAGGATCTGCAAGATAGCACGGCTCCGGCAAACGAGTACGCCGGCGGCAACCCGGACGTCGGCGTCATGATCTCGTTCTATCTGACCAAGCCGGCGGCGAAACATCCGACCATCGACATTCTCGACGCGAACGGGCGCGTCGTGCGCCACCTTGAAGGCACGCACATCGTCGACAACGCGCCGAAATACTACATCACCAACACAACCGGCATCAATCGATTGACGTGGGATCTCGCTGAAAACGGGCCGGTGAAGCGACTTTCCGCGCCCGCGAACTTCCAGGGTTCGGATGACGGGCCGCAGGTCGTGCCGGGCACGTACAAGATCGTGCTGCACGTCGACGGGCGCACGCTGTCGCGCACGGTGCAGGTGAGCGCCGATCCACGCGCGCCGTGGACGCAGGCGGATTACGAAGAGCGGCACGCCTTCGACACTGCGCTGACGCGCGAGCTCTCCCAGATAGACACGGCGCTCAATTCGTTGGACGGCATACGCAAGCAGGTGGAAGCGCGGCTGAAACCACTTCGAAGCGCGACGCCGCCTTCGCCGTTGGTCGCTCAGGGCGACGCGCTTGTGTCGCGCGTGGCCACCGTTGAGGCGCAGATGACGTCCAATCCGCGCAACGACGAAGATAGCGCGCTCTATGAGGACAAGGTGCGCGAGCAGATCGTCAACCTGCAGTACACGCTGTCCGGCTCACAGCAGCCGCCGTTCGCCGCTCATCAGCAGCAGGCCGACGCGATCCACGCCGACGTCGAGCGCGTCCTTTCCCCATACGAGGCGTTCATGCGCACCGACGTTCCGGCGTTCGACGCGTCGCTGCACGCCGCTGGACTAGCGCCGCTCAAGACCTAGGCGGACGTGTTCGATCCGCTTCCATCCGTAGCCGGCGACCGCGAGCGGCGCACCCAAATCAAGCGTGCGATCGCCGACGTAGTGGCCGCCCAGCTTTTCGTAGAACGCGCGGTACGGGTTGGTGCGCAACACCCACACGAGGAGCGCGCGATGACCGCGACGCTCGAGCTCTTCAGCCACGAACCTGAACAGCATCGCGCCACAGCCTCTACGTTGACACGTGGGAAGCACGTAAAGGCCGACGATTTCGGCATCGTATTCGTCGAGGTGCTCGTGCGGCTTTTCACCGTTGCAATAGCCGACGATCGCGCCGCTGTCGTCTTCCGCCACCGCGGTCACGCGCACAGATGGGTCGCCGAGGAGATCGTTCCACAAGGCCACCCGCCGGTCGAGCGGTCTGCGCGCAAAAACCGAATCGGGAATGAGGCCGCGATACGTCGCTTCCCACGTCGCCGCTTCGACGGCGGCGATGCTGGCGGCATCGGCCGGCGCTGCGAACCGGACCTTCACTGCATCGTCAGACGCCCAACGCTTTAAGGATCACGCGCTTCGGGCGGCGACCGTCGAACTCGCCGTAGTGCACGCGCTCCCACGGGCCGAGGTCGAGCTTGCCGCCGGTCACAGGCACGACGACTTGATGACCGAGCAGCATGCGCTTCAGATGTGCGTCTGCGTTATCTTCACCGGTCTTGTGGTGTTCGTACTCCGGTTTGGCCGGCGCAAGCTCTTCTAGCCAACCCATGATGTCCGACCAGAGCCCGCGTTCGTGGTCGTTGACGAAAATGCTCGCAGTGATGTGCATCGCGCTGACAAGGATGAAACCGTCAGATAATCCGGCTTTTGCGCGCACGCGTTCGACCTCGTCAGTGATATCGATGATCTCGCGACGCTGCTTCGTGTTGAAGGTCAGGTACTCGGTGTGAATAACCATGATGGCCTGGTGGCTTTCACGCCTGAAATCCAACACCTCGTCGAATCGCTGTACCCGCTCGGCCGCCAAGCGCTGGCCGTCGAGGTGGCTGCACTTGGACGCAGTTTGTTCTGGATCGGTTCGGCGCTGCAATTTGCAGTGCTGCTCGCGCTCTGCTTCTCGGGCGCGATCGCCGCGGTGCGCATCGGCTTCGAGCGCATCTTACCGAGCACAGGGCTCGGTCGTCTGGCCACGACCGCGCTCGTCGTCGCCATCGTCATCGTCGCCTTGGCGATCATCATGCTGCCGTTCACGTGGTATGATTCGTTCGTCTTCCCTCACCGCTTCGATCTGAGCCGCGAGACACCGGCCGACTGGTTCCACGATTGGGCGATCGGCCTTGCATTGAGCGCGGCAATCACGGCCGTGGGAGGCGCGCTTTTCTTTTGGCTCGTGCAGCGTTACGCACGCGCATGGCCTATCATCGCTGCTGCGGTCGCCTTGCCGCTGGTCGTCCTCAGCTCAGTCGTGCTTCCCGTCTGGATCGAGCCGTTGTTCAACACGTACACGCAGCTGCCGCCGTCAGCGCTGACACGCTCGGTACTCGATCTCGCGCGCGCCCACGGCGTGAACGCGTCCGCAGTATACGTCTTCAATCTTTCCAAGCAAGAGACGTCTGCCAATGCCTTCGTCTCAGGCATCGGGCCTTCCGAGCGCATCGCGATCTCCGACACGCTGCTCAACTCATTCGCACCCGACGAAGCGCTGTATGTGACCGCTCACGAGCTCGGCCACTACGTGCACGGCGATCTCTGGCGCGGCACGTTTTATGGCTGGGCCGGTGTGCTGGCCGCCATCGCGTTCATCTATTTCGTCGGCGGCCCGCTCGCTCGACGCTGGCCGCGTCTCTCAAGCGGATTGGGTGACCCGGCGTCGACGCCGCTGCTGCTCGCACTCATGCTGATATTCGCGCTTGCACTGCAGCCGGCAGGCAACGCGCTGTCGCGTCAGATCGAGCACAACGCCGATGTGTTCGCCGCGTCGAACACACATCTCGGCACGGCAGGCGTGCGAGCGTTCGCCCGGCTTGGTTCGCAGAGCTTGTCGCCGCTGCATCCGCGGCGCGCGGTCGTTTGGTACTTCTACACGCACCCGCCGCTTGACGAGCGCATCGAGTACGCGGCCGAGCAAGCTGGCCTAACTACAGGGACAAAGCGCTCCCGGAACTAAGTTTTTCCACTCCGAGGGCCTCCCACCATCGGAGCGTTCGCATTCGGAGGCACGAAACTATCGTGATCTTTGCAAACGACCGTCATCATCGTCTTTTCGCATTTTTCACCGGCATCACCGCGGCCGCGGTCCTGGCTGCGGGCGGCGCTGCGGTCTTGCCGCAAACAGCCGCGGCCGACGACGTCATCACGTTTGGCGCTGCGCTTTCGGCGACAGGCCGCGACGCGCGCGAGGGCGCGCTGACCAAGCAAGGCTATGACTTCTGGAAGGACTACGTCAACAGCCAGGGCGGCATCAAAGTCGGGGGTAAGCTGTACAAGGTCGACATCAAGTACTACGACGATCAGTCGGACTCGGCGACGTCGGCGAAACTCGTCGAGCGCCTGATCACGCAAGACAACATCAAGTACATCTTGGCGCCGTACGGCTCGTCAGCGACGTTCGCTGCCAGCGCGATCACTGAGAAGTATCAAGTGCCGATGGTCGATCCAAACGGCGCTGCTGAAGCGATCTTCAATCGCGGCTTCCACTATACGTTCGCGATTCTTAGCCCTGCGAAGAAGTATCTGCAAGGCATCCTCGAGCTGGCGCAGACGATGCGTCCGCGCCCGACTACCGTCGCGGTGCTTGCCGCCAACGACCAGTTCTCGATCGAAGTCGCGCAGGGTATCCGCGACTTCGCCAAGGCCAACGGATTCACCGAAGTGTTCTACTCCGAGTACCCGCCGGACACACGAGATGTGGCGACGCTGATGACGCAGGTCAAGGCGAAGAATCCTGACATCATCCTCGGCTCGGGGCACCTTCAGGACTCGCTTCTACTTATGCGTGCCGCGAAAGACCAGAACGTGCAGTCCAAGATCATCGGCTTTTCGGTCGGCCCGTCGACGCCGGACTTCATCACGAGCCTCGGTCCCGATGCCAACGGCGTGATGGGAGGCGCACAGTGGACGACGGCGCTGCAATATACGGATCCGACGTTCGGCAGCGCGCAGCGCTACACGAAGCTCTTCCAGGCGAAGTACGGCGTGCTGCCCGATTACCACAACGCCGAGTCGACGGCGGCGTTGGAGACGTTTGCCGCTGCGATGGCCAAAGCGGGCGATCTTGATCCGGCGAAAGTGCGCGATGCGCTCGCAGCGCTCGACATCGACACGTTCTACGGGAAGATCAAGTTCGACAGCCGCGGTGTGAACATCTATAAGCCGATGGCCGTCGAGCAGATCCAAAAGGGCGTGCACGAGACCGTGTGGCCCGCGGACGCGGCCAACGCCAAACCCACCTATCCGCTTCCGGCGTGGGGCAAGCGCTAGCACGGCTTAGGCCACGCTCTACCTCCAAGTCCTCATCAACGGACTGCTCGTCGGCGGCGTTTACGCCGCCGCGGCAGTCGGTTTTTCCCTCGTGTGGGGCATCATGAATGTGATCAACATCGCGCATGGTGCCTTTATCATGCTCGGCGCGTACATCTCGTACTGGTTGTTCGTGGGGCCGATGCACCTCGATCCGTTCCTCTCGATTCCACTGTCGATGATCGTCTTGTTCGTGCTGGCATATCTCATCCAGCGTTTTATCGTGAATCAGGTGATCCGCGCGCCGATGCTCGCGACATTCTTGCTCACCTTTGCGCTGTCGATCGTGATCGCCAACCTCGCACAGGTCTACTGGACGTCGGACATCCGCTCGATCACGACGAACTACTCGGGCTCGAGCATCGAGTTCGGCCCGATCACCATACCTTGGATACGCTTATGGACGCTGATCATCGCCGTCGCGCTGACGTTCGCGCTGCAGGCGTTCATGACGCGCAGTAAAATCGGGCGCGCGATCCGAGCGACGAGCATGGACGTCGACGCGGCGCGCTTGTCAGGCGTGAGCGTTGCCCACATCTACGCGCTGACGCTCGGGATCGGCGGCGCGCTCGCGGCAGCAGCCGGCAGTCTTGTCAGCCTGTCGTATGCGATCACGCCGACGATGGGCGACTCGTTCGTCGTGCGCGCATTTGTCGTGTCGGTGCTCGGCGGGTTGGGGAACGTGACCGGCGCGCTGATAGGCGGCCTCGTGTACGGCGTCATCGAAGCATTTGGTGCACTATTCTTCGGCGAGGGCTATAAAGACGTCGTCGCGCTCGTCGTCTTGCTGCTCGTCAT
The DNA here is from genome assembly GCA_035654355.1 of Binatus sp. (SeqCode). Classification (GTDB taxonomy): domain Bacteria; phylum Vulcanimicrobiota; class Vulcanimicrobiia; order Eremiobacterales; family Eremiobacteraceae; genus JAFAHD01. The sequence continues at coordinate 50,461 of DASRXC010000118.1, read as the reverse complement.
CTTGTTCCGGCCGTACGGTTTGGTCGGCCGGGCGACCGCATAGCCATGCAGCCCGGGCGGCGGTTCTCCTATGCCGTGCTCGCCCTGCTCGCGCTCTCGGCGCTGCTGCCGACGCACCTCAACGGCAACTGGGTGCACGTGCTGACGCTGTTCTTCATGATGTCGTCGCTGGCACAGGCGTGGAACCTGATCGGCGGCTTCGCCGGCTATCCGAGCTTCGGCAACGTGACGTTCTTCGGCACTGGCGCATACGCGTGCGCATACGCGATGAACGCATTGCACTGGCCGTTCGTGAGCGGACTGCTGCTGGCGATCGCCGTCGCAGCGCTGTTCGCTGCGGTCGCCGGCTGGCCGATCCTGCGCTTGCGCGGCCACTACTTCGCGATCGCGACGTTGAGCATCGCGATCGGGACGCAGGCGTTTGTCGCCGAGCTGCCGCCGCTTGGCAAAGGCAGCGGCATGACGCTGCCTATCAACAGCAACTTCCATTTCTTCTATTGGCTGATGCTCGGCATCCTGATCGCGTCGATCGTGCTCACCGCGGCGATCGCGCAGACGCGCTTCGGTTATGCGCTTGTCGCCATCCGTGAGAATGAAGAAGCCGCAACGGTGCTCGGCATCAATGCCGCGACCACGAAGGTTCTCGCATGGATGCTGTCGGCCGCCATCACCGGCGCCGCAGGCGCGACCTACGCGTACTGGACGAGCTTCATCGACCCGCCGACCGTCTTCGACCTCAACTTCAACGTGCTCATGATCATCATGACGCTGCTCGGCGGAGCAGGCAGCATCGTCGGCCCAACCATTGGTTCGTTCATCCTCAGCGCGATCGGTGAGTACCTGGGTGCGCTCTCCGTCTCTCCCTGGCACAGCGTCGTGCTCGGCGCGATCATCGTCGTCATCGTCATCGTGCTGCCGCGCGGACTAATGCCGTATCTCACTGGTGGCATACGTGCGTTCAATCTCAACGCGCTGCGCATGCAGCTGAGAGCAAGCCGCATATGAGCGCGTTGTCCGCCGAACAGACGCCGGTGACCAGCGCCATCTCGGTGCGCGATGTAGTCGTGCGTTTCGGCGGTCTCACAGCAGTCAACGGCGTGACGCTGTCGGCGGCGCCGGGCGAGATCCTCGGTCTCATCGGCCCGAATGGGGCAGGCAAGACGACGTTGCTGTCGGTCATGTCGGGCACGCAGCGCGCGGCACAGGGAACGGTGACGGTCGGTGACGTCGACATCACCCACATCCCCACGTATCGCATCGCCAGGCTGGGCGTCGCGCGGACGTTCCAAGTGGTGAAGCCGTTCGCAAATCTCACGGTGCGCGAAAATGTGGCAGTCGGAGCGCTCTACGGACGCCATGGCACCGATCGGTCGTCGCGCGCCGCCTTCGCCGCGGCGGACATGGTGCTCGAGCGTGTCGGACTTGCGCCCGAAGCGCGGCGCCAAGCATCGGAGCTGACGCTTGCGGGCCGAAAGCGCCTCGAGATCGCAAAGGCGTTGGCGACCGACCCGCAGGTGCTGTTGCTCGACGAGGTCATGGCCGGCCTCACGCCCCACGAGACGGATCGCGCGATGGAGTTATTGCGCGGCGTCAACGCGTCAGGTGTGACGCTCGTGGTGGTCGAGCACGTCATGCGGGCAATCATGGGGATCTCGCAGCGGGTCGCCGTGTTGCATCAAGGCCGTCTCATCGCGCAAGGCCTGCCGCAATCGGTGGTCGCGGACCCTTTGGTGATCGAAGCGTACCTGGGTACGCGATATGCGCGAAACGCATCACACAGCGATGCTTGAAATCCGCGACGTCGACGCCGGGTACGGCGAAGCGCAAGTCCTGTGGGAGTTATCACTCGACGTCGCTGAAGGCGAGATCGTCGCACTCGTCGGCGCGAACGGCGCCGGCAAGAGCACACTGCTCGCGACGATTTCCGGGCTCCTCGCGCCCACTGCGGGGCGCATCGTTTTTGAGGGGGCGGAGATCGCAGGCTGGAAGCCGGAGCGTGTCGTCGCAGCCGGCATCAGCCACGTGCCGCAAGGACGGCGGCTCTTCGGCGGATTGACAGTGCTCGACAATCTGTTGATGGGCGCGTTTCATCGCGACGACGGGAATGTCGGCGCCGACATAAATCGTATCTACGAGCTATTCCCGCGGTTGCGCGAGCGTTCGTCTCAGCTCGCAGGTACGCTTTCGGGTGGCGAGCAGCAGATGTGCGCGATCGGCCGGGGTCTGATGGCACGCCCAAAGCTGCTGTTGGTAGACGAGCTCTCGCTCGGCCTCGCACCCATCATCGTCGAGCAGCTGCTCGCGGTGCTCGCCTCGCTGCGGCGCGAAGGCATGACCATTGTGCTCGTCGAGCAGGACGTCCAGGTCGCGCTCGATAGCGCCGATCGAGGCTACGTCATCGAGAACGGGCGGGTGAGTTTAAGCGGCACGGCCCAGGGCGTGCTTGCCAATCCGCGCGTGAAGACCGCCTACCTCGGACTCTAATGGCGGCCGTGGGACGGCCTTTGTCGCCCTTGACACTATTTCCACAAGAGTGATACGCTATTTCCACTATCCAAAAACCGCGCCGCATAGACGGCTCGGATGGAGTGGGATTCTACTGTGGCCGACGCCGGTCAAAACGGGGAGCACGCCCCACGCGAGCGCGCCGGGGTTCAATCGGTCGAGCGCACCCTGGACATCTTGGAATCGCTCGTCGATTTCGGTTCTGAAGTCGGGCTCGTCGAGATAAGCCAGGCGGTAAGCCTGCCGCTGGCGACGGTTCACCGTTTGCTCGGCACGCTGATCCGCCGCGGTTATGTCAAGCAGAACCGGCAGAACCGAAAATACTCGCTCGGATTCCGCGCGCTGCAGATGGGCAACGACATGCGCCAGCGCTTCAGCCTTCGCTTGGAGGCGCGACCGTTCTTGCATCGGCTGATGGAGCGTACGGGCGAGAGCGCCAACCTCGCCGTGCTCGACGATGGTGAAGTCGTCTACATCGATCAAGCGCAGTCCTCGAAGATCCTGCGCATGTTCACTCAACTCGGCAATCGATTACCCGCACACTCGACCGGCAGCGGCAAAGTGATGCTCGCATTCGGACCGCCTGAGGCGGCCGAAGGAGTCTTGCGCAGATACGGCATGCCGGTGCGAACGCCGCACACGATCGTCGATCCGGAGAAATTCCGCGACGAACTCGAGCGCATCCGCACGCAAGGCTTTGCGCTCGACGATGAAGAGCACGAAGAAGGCGTGCGCTGCTTGGCGGTCGCGTTGCGCGACGGCTCGGGCCAAGTGGTCGGCAGCCTCAGCGTGTCGGGGCCGGTCACCCGCATGGGGGACCAGCGCCTCCACGACATCACGGCCGAAGTCGTCGATTGCGGCCAGCAGCTTTCGGCCCGCCTCGGCTACGCAGCCGAGGTTGTCACGCGCTGAGCAACGGGTAAAACCTATCCAACGACCAAGGGAGATTCCTATTTCCGAGAAGCGGGCGTCGACGACACCGCCGGCCGAGGGCTCGCCTCGTGCCGAGGTAAGTCCGATGGAGGGCTTGCTCTCCGATGTGGTCAGCGTGTTCGTCGCCAACCCGATGGCGACGCTCGATGCCGAGAGCGCCGCGCAAGCGCTTAACGCGCCGGCGCATGCTGTCGGGGAGGCGCTGGACGCTCTCGCGCGTCTTGGCATTGCACAAGCACGTCTCGCGCATGACGGCACGCTGACCTACCAGTTCAGACTGGCGGACAGCTTCTTAGACGTACTCGAACGCCTTACGCTGTTCTACACCGAACAGCTGCAGACAGTGGCCATTCTACCCGAGCGCGCACTGCTCACCAGCGGTGAAGCGATAGCCGAACCTGCGACCATCCGTTCACTGCGCGCGCGCGTCGCCAGCCTCGAAACCGCGAACAATCTTTTGCAGCGCAAGAACTTGGAACTTTCCTTCCTCTATAATGCGAGCACGCTGCTCGCGAGCTCAATCGAGCCGATGACGCTGGCGCAAGCAGTCCTCGAGGCGGTCGGAGCAGCCACGAACGGGCGCGCAAAAGCCTATTTCGTGGCGCTCGTGGATCAGGAATTGCTGACGTTCCAAGGCGGTGAGAACGTCGACAAGCTGTCTGCCGAAGCGTTCTTGACACGCCACGCCGCTTTGATCGACGCAGCGATCGAAAAGGGATCGCTGGTCTCCATGCCGCGCCAAGGACGCGTCGGCCGCTCACCTGAGGCGCCGTTCGTCGTCGCGCCGCTCTCTAGCGGTCCCGGCGGGCGCGGCCATGGCTGCATCGCAATCGTCGATATCGCGCCGGAAGGGCTCGGCTCTGACGATCTGCGCATCCTCATCCAGCTCGCTGAGATGGCCGGCCGCAGCCTCGACAATGCCGAGATCTTCACGCAAAGCGTTTCGATCGGAGCCACCGACGAGCTGACGGGCGCGCACAACCGCCGTTACTTGTTCCGGAGGCTCGCTGAAGAGATCACACGCGCGCGCCTGAGCGGAGCTCCGTTGTCGGTCTTCATCTTCGACATCGATCACTTCAAAGAGGTCAACGACCGCTACGGTCACGCCGAAGGTGACCGCATGCTCAAAGAGATCGTGGGTGCCGCCACGCGAGCCGTGCGCGACATCGATTTAGTCGCGCGCTTTGGCGGCGAAGAATTCGCCGTGATCCTGCCAGGCACCGAGATCGCCGATGCGGTCGCGATCGCCGAACGCGTCCGAAACGCGGTCGGCGGCCTGCGTCACCTCACGCAGAGCGGGGTCATGCTGACGACCGCCATCTCGGCGGGAGTCGCTGCGCTGCGCGACCTCACGCAGACGCCGGCGCAGCTGCTGGCTGCCGCCGATGAATGCCTACTCGAGGCAAAACGAGCGGGCCGAAACCGCACCATCGCCGCGCCCTGATGGGGTTGACGATCCGCAAAGCCGGCGCTTCCGATCAATCCTTTGTCGATGAGCTGGGCGCGCACAGCGCGCAGACCAGCATTTCGCCGCTACGCGCCGCGAGAGCGGAAGACGCCGCCGCCGCGTTCGCGCGCGCCGTGCAATTCTATAAGGATCGCGTCGACGGCGAAACGTTGATCGCCGAACGCGACGGCAAGCGCGCCGGCTTCATCATGTTGCTGTACGACCTCGCCGACGACGTGACGCTGGCACGGCAGGCGTTCGTCGTGTACATGGCGGTGGCTGAACAGCAACGCCGTTTCGGCGTCGCACGCGCGCTGCTCGCCGCCGCGGAAGAAGAGGCACGCGCGCGCGGCGTGTCGCACATTAGCTTGATGGTCACGCAGGCCAATGAGCCGGCGAGGGCGCTGTACGAACAGGCCGGCTATCTCGACGAGCGCGTGCAGATGACGAAGCCGCTGGACGGCTCGCTGCGATGATCGCAAGCCCGCCCTCCGCGAACTGGCGCACCGTCGGGCGCGTCGTCGTCCTCGTCGTCGCGGTCGGGTTCATCCTCTACGTTCTCAGCCTCATACCGAAAACCGTCGAGGTCTTCCTCATCGCGATACTCATCGCGTACGGACTCAGCCCGATCGTGCGACGGCTGCAGCGCCGCATGCCGCGTCTCGCGGCCATCGCGGTCGTCTACGTCGCGCTCATAGTGCTGACCGGGGTGTTCTTCATCCTGATCGTCCCGGCCACGCTCGATCAGTTCCAGCTCGTCTTCGCCAACACGCCCGCGTACATCGATTCAACGCGGAGTTTTATCGACCACGTGCAGTTCTGGCTCAAGGCGCATTTGGGTTCGCTCGTCGCCACGACCCAGATCTCGCAGATCGAGTCGACGAGCATGGCGAGACTTTCGAGCGCGGTTGACGTGGCGATCGGATCGGTCAGCGGATTGGTCGTCGGACTCGGCAGCGCGGTGGTCGTCGTCGTCTTCGGAGTCACGCTGTCATACTTCTTATTGACCAACCGTGACGCGATCCGCGACTCGTTCTACAGCCTCTTCCCCGATCGTCTCCAACCGCAGGCGCGGTATTTCTCACGCGAGGTCGGGCGAGTCGTCGGCGGCTTTATCCTTGGCCAATTGATCCTCTGCGCGATCACGTTCGCGCTCACATACTTAGGCTTGCTTGTGATCCACTCGCCGTTCGCGCTGCTGCTCGCCGCGATCTCGGGGCTGTGCTACGCGATACCGTATGTCGGAATCGTCGCCGCCTCGGTGTTCGGTTTCTTGCTCGGCGCGCTCACGTCGTGGAAAGCCGCGATCTTCGTCGTCGTTATCATCCTTGTGGCCAGCAAGATCTCGGACTTCTTAGTGCCCAAAGTCATGGGCGACAGCGTCGGCGTGTCGCCGATCGCGATCATCTTCGCAGTGTTCGCCGGCGGCGAGCTGTTCGGATTATGGGGCTTGCTGCTCGCGATTCCGGTCGCCGCGTTGTTCAAGGTCATCTGGACGCTGTGGTTGCATCCGTGGCTGACCGGCCGGCCGATGTCCATTCCCGACGCACCCGAACTTAGCGCGCCGGTCAGCGAAATCGCGCCCGCGGAAGCGGGCAGCGCAAAGCGGGTCGCCTCCGCGACGTAGCGGGCGCTACATCCGATCGGGGGCGGATACGCCCAGCAGTGTCAGCGCTGACGCCAGCACTGTTTTGCTCGCGAGCGACAGCGAGAGCCGCGCGCTCGAAAGCGCCTCATCATCCCCGAGCACAACGCATTCCGTGTAGAAGGCGTGGAAATCAGTTGCGACGTCGCGCGCATATTCCGCGAGACGGTGCGGCGCGCGCGCGCGAGCCGCTTCGCTGACGGTGCGCGAGAAATCGGCGATCCTTCGGACCAGCGCGATCTCAGTGGGATGCTCGAGCCGCGCGAGATCGTCACCGCGCCGCGCGCGCTCCAGCAGCGCGCCGCGCCCGGTCTCCTCGGCCTTGCGCAGAATAGATGCGATGCGCGCATGGCCATACTGGACGTAGTAAACTGGGTTGCTCGCCGATTGCTCGACCGCGAGCGAAAGATCGAAGATGAGCTGCGACTCCGGCGCGCGATTGATGAAGAAGAAGCGCGCGGCATCCTTTCCAACTTCATCGACGACCTCGCGCAGCGTGACGACTTGCCCAGCGCGCTTGCTCATCGCGACCGTCTCGGTGCCGCGCTTGAGCGTGACCTGCTGCGCGATGAGCACTTCGAGCATACCGGGATGGCCAAGCGCGGCCGCAACCGCCGCGATGCGCGCGACGTAGCCGTGGTGGTCAGGACCGAAGATGTCGATCAGGTATTTGAATCCGCGCTCGAACTTATCGCGATGGTACGCGGCATCCGGCGCCAGATATGTCGGACGTCCGTCGCTGCGCCGCAACACTCGGTCTTTGTCGTCGCCGAACTGCGTCGACCGCAGCCACACAGCGCCATCTTGTTCGTACGCGACGCCGCGCTCGAGTAGCCAATCGACGACCTCGTCGACTTTGCCGTGGTCGTATAGCGACGATTCGAAGATCCAGCGGTCGAACACGACCCCGAATCGCTCGAGATCCTCCCGCTGTTGCGCGACGATGACGTCGCGGGCGAAGGTGCCAAGCGCGGCTCGGCGTTCCGCTTCGTCCGCCTGCATCCAACGATCGCCGTCGCGCTCGCGTAAACGGCGCGCGACGTCGATAATGTCATCTCCCTGATATCCGTCCTCGGGCACGGGGGTCGGCGTGCTGCACAGCGTCGCGTAGCGCGCGTAGAGCGAATCAGCCAGCAGGTCGAGCTGCGTGCCGGAGTCGTTGACGTACGTCTCGGTGCTCACGTCTGCGCCGGCGAAGCGCAACATCGCAGCGAGCGTTGCGCCCAACGAGCTCGAACGGCCTTGCACGACGTTGAGCGGGCCGGTCGGATTGGCTGAGACGAATTCGAGCAGCGTCGGCCCGATGCCGGCCAACGCGTCCGAGCGGCCGAAGTCAGTTCCTCGCTCCAGCGCCTCAGCGACGACCTCTGCCCAAAACCGCTGCGACATGCGGATGTTGACAAAGCCGGGCGCTTTGGCTTCGATGAGGGCGACGCCGGGCAGCCCATCAGTGCCGGTGGCGGCTACATGCTGCGCGATCTCAAGCGGATTGCGCTTCCATTTCTTGCCCGCGGCGAGCGCTGCAGCTGTCGCGAAATCACCGTGCGCCGGATCGCGTGCCGGCCCCAACACGACGTCGGGCGCGGCATCGCTGGTCTGACCGAATGCGAGCGCGGCCCGCTCGAACCGCGCTTGCAATTCCGCCTCAAGCGCGACGACCGATTGCGCATACGAAGACCGCAAAGCCATGCGCCTTCATTGGCAAGAGAATCCAAATCGCCCTTTGACGCTGGGCGGCTAACGGTGATATGGTTCGCCGCGGTTGATCTTGATCGCGCGGTAGAGCTGCTCGAGCGCGATGAGCCGTGCCATCTCGTGTAAGAACGTCAAGCGCGACAGCGACCAGCGCAGGTCCGCGCGCTCAAGCACTGCCGTACCGAGCCCCTCGGCGCCGCCGATCAGCAGCGTGAGCCTGCGTCGACCAGATTGCTGCACGGTTGCGATCCGTCGCGCAAGCTGCGTCGACGAGAGCGCCTCGCCTTCGCGGTCGAGCGCCCACACGATACTGCCGTCAGCGATGCGAGCGATCATCGCGCGCGCTTCCTCATCAATCGTCTGCGGTTTGATCTCCACGACGCTGACCGGCATGTGGGGCTTGAGCTTGGCGATCATGCGATCGCAACCGTCGCGAAGGTATGGCTCGCGCATCTTGTCGACGGCGAGCAGCGTCACGTTCACGCCGGACCTTTCGCCGCCGGCGAGCGCCGCACCAGCGAATACGCGCCGCCCGGTTCCCGCGCGACCACGCCTTGCAGCTCGAGGATGGTGAGGCGCGCTGCGATTTCCGCAACGCTTGAGCGGCGGGATTCCGCCAATTGATCGACGGTCTGTGGCAGCGCAAGCGCGGCAAGGAGATCATCGCACTGCGCATCCGGGCCGTCACCCATGGCCTGGCTTGCTCGCTCGATCACCGGTTCCCAGCGCAGCAATGCCGCGACGTCGGCGGCCGATGTCACCAGCGGCACGCCGTCTGCGATGAGCGCGTTCGTGCCGCAACTCGTCGGCCTGCCGACATCTCCCGGAATGGCGCACACGTGTCGTCCGAACTCGTCGGCCAGGCGCGCGGTGATGAGCGCCCCGCTGCGCGCGCCCGCCTCGACGACGACAGTCGCGTCGGCGAGTGCTGCGACGATTCGATTGCGCATCGGGAAATGAAACGCGCGCGCGCTTTGCGCGGGTGGAAATTCTGACAGCACGGCGCCGCCGCGTGCGACCACTTCGTCTGCGAGCAGCGCATGATAATGCGGATACAGTGCGCAGACGCCGGAGCCGAGCACCGCAACAGTCGGAACGCCGGCGTCGAGCGCGCCCCTGTGCGCGGCCGCATCGATGCCGCGAGCGAGACCGGAGACGATCGTTGCCGAATACGCGGCGAGCTCCGCCGCGAGCGTTCCGGCGATCGCACGGCCATACGCGCTCGCCGCACGGCTGCCGACGATTGCCACGCATCGTCGCGACAGGCACGCAAGATCACCACGGGCGTACAGCGCGATAGGCGCGTCGCACAACTGGCGCAACCCGGACGGATATTCATCGTCGTTCTCCAGCACGACGCGCGCACCCGATCCTTGGGCTGCCACCACCGCGGCATGCGCCGCCGTGTCATCGATGGCAGCGATTTTGCAACGAGCCTGCGCAGACAGACGCTCGGGCGGATGCTCGTCCGTCGCCGACGTGCTGTCACTGGCCGCAACGTTGCGAATGCGATTGACCAAGGAGCGAGCGGAGCCGCACGACCTCAGCCACGCGCGCACGGCACGCGGGGAGTAGACGGCAGCCGACGCGACCGCAAGGACATACCCGAGTTCGAGTTCGTCCACGCCCTGCGTATCACGCAGATGGGGCGCGGCGTAAATGAAACCCGCTAGACCAGCTCGAGCAATTCGTGAAGCGACGCCACGCGCGGTGCGCGCTCGAACATCGGATGGTTGTCGTCGCGATCGATCAGCGCGGCCCGCAACCCGGCTGCGAGCGCGCCGTCGACATCGTGATCGGGCGAATCGCCGACATGCAGCGCTTGCGCAGGCGTGACGCCGGCGCGGCGCACGGCTTCGAGGAAGATCTCAGGGTGCGGTTTTTCCCACGACAGATGCGCCGAGTCGAGGACGAAATCGAAGTGATGGTGCAGTTCGACGCTGCGCAGAACATCCTCGAGATCGCCCGTCCAGTTGGAGATGATGCCTAACGCGATGCCCCGCGCGCGCAGTGACGCGAGCACATCGCGAACCTCATCGTAGACGCGCCAGCGCAGGAGCTCGACAAAGCGCCGGTAGACGGCTTGCGCCTGTTCGACATCGCGCGGATTTACCGCGCAGTGTGAAAGCAACACACGATGATACTCGGTCCAAAAACGATCGACCGCTTCAAGCGAATACGGCTGCTTCTGGGCTGCGGGAGTGCGCGGCGCGAGCATTTCAGAGGCGAGTTTGATGGCCTCGCGCAACCTCGAATGGTCGATTTCGACGCCCAAGTCGGCACACGATCGCAAAAAGTTGGTCTTTTGGTCGGGCTCCATGCAAAGGAGCGTGTAGCCCGCGTCGAAAAAGACTGCCCGTGTGGTTCGGTCCATGTTCGGGGGGCGTTCGAACTCCAACCGGGCGGTCCTTCGCATGTCATGGCCCGTCCATCTCGAAGGAGAAAGATAGATGCCCGAAGCGTATTGCGTGAAATGCAAGGCCAAGAGAGAGATCAAAGACCCGACGCAGATCACCATGAAGAACGGCCGGCCTGCGGTGCAGGGCGCGTGTCCGGTATGCGGCACCAAGCTGTTCAAAATAGGGGCGTCCAAGTAACGATCCTTCCGGCGAGCCGGGCGCGCTGACGTTATGCTCTGTCCGGCTTGCCGCAGCGGCGATACGCGAGTCATCGACAGCCGCGATGACGAGAACGCAGTCCGCCGCCGGCGCGAGTGCCAATCGTGCCGACATCGCTTCACCACCTACGAGCGCATCGAAGCAGCCCGGCTCTTCATCGTCAAAAAAGACGGCCGGCGCGAACCCTATAATCGCGATAAAGTCATCGCCGGACTGCGCCGGGCCTGCGAGAAGCGTCCGATTTCCGAAAGCCAGATGCAGCAGATCGCCGACGACGTCGAGCGCGAGCTGTACTCGCGCGGTGAAAGTGAGCTGCCGTCGGGTTTGGTCGGGGAACTTGTGATGAGCGCGCTGCGTTCGCTCGACAAGGTGGCATACATCCGTTTTGCATCTGTCTATCGCTCGTTCGCGGACATCGATTCATTCCAGCAAGAGCTGGCCCAGCTGCAGACCAAGAACGACTAGTGGACGTCACGGTCGAAATCAGCGTATTGCCCGAAGGCGAGGGGCTGCCACTGCCGCGCTACATGAGCGCCGATGCTGCCGGCTGTGACTTGTTGGCCGCGATCTCCGGCGACGTCGTCATCGCGCCGGGGGCGCGCGCGCTTGTCTCGGCCGGATTCTGCATAGCGCTGCCACCCGGCTTCGAAGCGCAGGTACGCCCGCGCAGCGGTCTCGCGCTCGCGCATGGAGTCACACTGTTGAACTCGCCGGGCACGATCGATGCGGATTACCGGGGACCGGTGAGTGTGATCCTCATCAACCACGGCACCGAACCATTTGTCGTGCATCGCGGCGACCGCATCGCGCAATTGATCGTCGCGCCGGTGCAGCATGCGGAGTTCGTGAAGCGCGATCAGCTCGCCGCGACGGAACGCGCCGGCGGCGGCTTCGGTTCGACCGGCCGAGGATCGTAACATGAGGGCGCTCATCGTCGGCGCCGGCGCAGTCGGGCGGTACCTCGCAGCGCGCCTGCAATTCGCCGGTCACGACGCGGTCCTATTCGCGCGCCCGCAAGCGCTGAGCTCGCTTGCAGACGGTTACCGCGTCGATGCTGACGCGACGTCCCGACACGTCGTCGTGCCTGCGGCGGTGACGGCAGACGACGCAGCGCTGCGCGCGCCCTTCGAGCTTGTTATCGTCGCGGTCAAATCGTACTCGACCGGCGAAGCGATCGAGACAATCCGAAACATCCCATCCTGCGGCAGTGCAACGCTTCTTACGGTGCAGAACGGGCTCGGAAACGAGGAACGGCTTGCTGACGCTTTTGGCGCTGACCGCATCGTCGCCGGCGCGCTGACGACCGCCGTCGATCGCACGGCGGACGGCGCCATCATAGCATCACGCAAGGGAGGGCTCGCGATCGCGCCGGTCGGCGCGTCGCCGCATAACTGGCTCATCGCCGCACTAACGCTGACGCACATGGACGTCAACGCCGTCGACGACTGGCGCGCGCTCAAGTGGTCCAAGCTGCTCATCAACATCCAAGCGAACGCCGTGTGCGCGGTCCTCGACTGGACCCCGGAGCAGTTGTATCGCGACCGGCTTGCGTTTTCGATCGAGCGGCGATGCACGCGCGAAGCGATCGCGGTGATGGACGCCCTGCGCATCCGAGCTATCGCGTTGCCGGGTTTCCCGGTCAACCTCTTGGCTGTCGCAGCGCGGACCCTGTCCGAAACCATGCTGCGCGTCGTGCTTGCGTCGCGCGTCGCGAGGGCGCGCGGAGGCAAGCTTCCATCGCTGCTCATCGACGCGCGCGCACATAGCACGCACACCGAAGTCGATTCGCTTAACGGAGCAGTAGGCGAGCGAGCACGAGCGCATGACATTGGGGCGCCCGCGAACGCCGCGGTGACGCGCCTGCTCGACGGCATCGTCGCCGGTACTATCCCCTGGGACGATTTTCGCGGCAAACCAGCAGCGCTCGCATCAGCGATCGATTGACGCGCTTGGGCAGCGCTCCACGAGCACACATCGCACGCAGTGCGGCTGCGGCGCGCACGGTCCCCGCGCAGCGAACAACGCAAGCACGCCTTCGACCTGATAGGGATCGCGCGACATGACGTCCGCGATCGCGCCGATCAGCGTCTGACCCTCTGCCGCCGTCGCGGTCGCATCGGTCAAGCCGAGCCGCTCGATCACTCTCCGAGTGCCGGGATGTCCGAACGCGGTGAAAAAGCCCCAGCGTTTGAGCGTCTGACGTGCGCCGATTTCGTTGAGACGCTCGAAATCGCTCTCCACCAAGGCGGCGAGCCGCGGCCAACCCTCGAGCGGCTCGTCGTTCGCCGCGTTGCTCGCGACGTATGCGAGGTAGCTTCCCTGGGGTGAGGCGCACCAGCGCTTCGCGTTGGCGATGCACGCTCGGATCTTGGCCGCGTTGCGGATGACTGGCTCGCCGAGGATGTGACACACGTCGGTCTCTGAAAATTCCGCAACCGTCGCTGGCGCAAAACCGGCGAACGCTCTCAGGAGTGCTTCGCGTTTGCGCCCGACGATCGCAAAGCCGATGCCTTGAGCGAAGATGACTTCGCACAGGCGCCCGAAAGCGGCTGCGTCATCGGCGGGAGCATCGTGGTCGGCCACGTAGCGGCGCAGGCGCGCAGCGGCTTCGTCAGTCCCAAGCTCTGCATCGACCGTGCGCTCGATGTGGCGCACGAACGCGGCGCCGCGCCGTGCGCGCGAGCGCAGCGCGCCGCGCGGAGTCCTCGCTCCGCCTTTTTTCGCCGACTCGTGAGATATGTCGATTGCCATTGACCTTGACTCCGTGAACGCGCCGCGACAGCGCGCGATGAACGCACGCCACAAATCGGCGCTCGACTCGGCGATCGGGCATGCGTGAATGCCCGGTCGCCAACGCGTTCGTCCCGACGCGAGCAGCGCAGCCACGCGTGCCACGAACCGGCGCGAAAATGTCCGCAGCTGGCCGGGAGCGCGCGCGTTTACGATGCAGCGAACGCCGCAAACGACCGCGCACGCATCGACGACGCACACGCCGGTGTCCGCGCCCGCTGCCACGAGCGCTGCCTCGATGGCGCGCGCATGGACGGTGCGGATGCTCGCCTGCAGACGCCACGTGTCAAGCGCAACGAACCACAGACGCGCCACGCGTCCGCTCCATCACGCGGGGACGATCCGAGGTCTAGGGCGGGAAGAAAAAAAACGCGCGGCTTCGTTAGCCGCGCGCAATCGGCGTCGAGGTGAGAATAGGAGCGCTAGAAGATTTCGACCGGGTTGCCGCCCGCGCTCACGAAAATACCCCTGACCGAGTCTGTGTCGGCCGTCGGATAGCCGGCAACGCAGCGGCCGGCTTCGATCGCCAGCTCGTAGTCGTCGGTGCGCCCGTCAGGCACGTTGAGATCGGAAAGCGCTTCTTCATTTGGATTGCTGCTGCCGCGTGAATCGACGTCGACCCGAAACGGCGTCCTCTCGTTCGTCAATCCAGGCACCTCTGTGCCGCCAGAACTGGTGATGTTACCAAATGCCGAATCGAGCGTTTGCGTGTCTGGCTCGCCCGACGCACGGAACCGCACGCCGTCATCGATCAGCGCCTCGCTTGGCTCTTCTTCGCTGATGACGATCAAGCGGCTGAGATCGAGCCCGGCTCCCTTGAGCGAGTCGCTCAGCTTCGAGAGCGAAGCAGTGTTGGGAAAGATACCGACGACAAAGGGCATTGGGGTGTTCCTTTCATGAAGAGGTCGCCGTTTCGCGTTCGCCCATCGGCCTGCCCTCTTTCGGCAGGGTACGAACGAGGCCAGGCGCGCTGGCGCCGGCTTCAGAACACGCGCCTACCATGACGCGACTGAAACTAATCTACTACTTGGACGTGCTCTCATCGTGGTGCTTTGTGGTGGAGCCTGCACTCGCGCGGCTGCGCCAGACATTAGGTCAGCGACTGGAGTACGATTGGCGCATCGCCTACCTGTTCGGTGGCGGTTCCATGGGCTACTCGGCCGAGCTTTCCGCGTGGCAGTACCGGCGCAATCACTCGGTCAGCGGCGCAACGCTAAATCCCGCCTGGCGCGAGTCGCTCGACGACACGACCTGGTTCGCCGATCTCGCGGCCGAAGCTGCGCGCTCGCTCGGCATCACTGACGACAGCGTGCGGCTCGCATTGACGAATGCAGCATTCGTGGATGGGCGCCATGTGGGGCGGCGCGATGAAGCGGTGCGCGTGGCAGTGGAGGCGAGCCGGCTTTCGCCCGCAGCGATCGAGCGCGCGATGGACGACACGGCCGTCATCGAGCGCATGCAGGCGACGACGGCGGAGTACCGCGCGCTTGGCGTTCAGGTCCAACCGGCGTTCGTGATGAGCAACGAGATCGGGGATACAGCGATCCTCTCCGGTCTTTTCCGTTACGAGACGATAGCTGCGTGCGCCGATGAGATGCTTGCGGCAGCCGATCAATACGCCGCTTTCGAGCGAGCGCATCCACAACCGGCGTAACGACGCGGGCGCTGTTTGGCCACACGGACAGAGGCGCGTTACCTTGCGGTGCTGCAGAGCGACATCATGGAATGCAATGTGCGCCCTGCTCTCATTGAGGATGCGGACTCGATCGCGGCGATCTACGCGCCCATCGTCGAGCAGACGTTCATCTCGTTCGAAGAGATCGCACCGCGCCCCGCCGAGATGGCGGCGCGCATCGACAAACTTCGCTCCACGTTTCCATGGCTCGTCGCCGAGCACGCCGGTCACGTGGTCGGCTACGCGTACGCCGGACCGCACCGCGAGCGCGCATCGTATCGCTGGTCGACCGACGTGTCGGTTTACGTCGACGCGCGCGCGCGCCGATCTGGGGTCGCCCGCTCGCTCTATCGCGCGCTCTTCGAGATCTTGGCTGCCCAGGGATATCATCGAGCGTTCGCCGGCATCACTCTTCCCAACGGCGCTAGCGAGAGTCTGCATCTCGCGCTCGGCTTCGAGCGCGTCGGAATCTACCGGCAAGTCGGATACAAGTTCGGAGCGTGGCGCGACACATTGTGGTGCCAGCGCGCCTTGCGCGACCGCGATGCTTCGCCGGCCGAGCCCGTGCCATTCGCGCAACTGGCGACGAGCATCGTGCGCGACGCGTGCGCTCCTACGCGAGTGTGAGGTCGCTCGTCGCTTTCGTTTGAGCGTCGTGATACTCGATCAACGGCGCGAACCCCGGCGCGATCGCTTCGCCGCCGACCGATGTGACGTAGCGACAAGTCGCAAAGGCGGTTGACTTGGTCTCGTAATCGACGAGCCAACGATTGTAGCGATCTTGTAGCTGCGGCACATCGATTGGAAATTCAGCAGGCGGATTCAGCATGCGGCAGCGCCACGGCTTCGGGGTCAATCGCGCGCGGAATGAGTCCTGCGAGCGGCACAATTTTACGTAGAGCGGGTCGCAGCCGAATTCATTGAGGAGCGATTCCGTCTGCGAATCGTCTGGCGCGAACGGGGCGCTGGTGACGATGAGCCGATGGCCGGCTGCGGTTTGATAGACCCGCGCGCTCAGCGCATGAGCCGAAGCGACTGCGTTGATGGAATCGAGTGCCGGATCGGTCGGGGCCGGCGCGGGTTTAGGCTTGCCGAAAAGCGATCCGAAGATCCCGCCGAGGCCGCCGCCCTGAGATTCCGTATCGGGTTTGTCGATGTCGACGAACATCATCCGCTGCGCGTTGAGGACAAGCGCACCGTAGCCGTTGCGGGTGACCAGTGCGTCTAGCTGACCGTCGTCGGATCTGAACTCTCGCACGACCGGTTCAGGGAGCGGCCGAACGCCGTACGGATACCGCTCGCCGCTCTTTCTGCCAGAGCCGATGAGCTCCGCCACCTTGTTGGCGATATCCACTGCACAAGCTTGCGCCGCTTCGATGCTCTCGTCCGACCAACCGCGCGCTGCGACGCGAAATTGTTTGCCGTTGCGACCGACAGCATCGATACGAGCGCGCGTCCAAAAACGAGCGGTCTTCATGGACACCACCGTGCATCAATCGCGCACGTCGTTCCTGCGTCGCGAGAGGTTGGGACAGACGACGACATGAAGCTGCCGACATGCTCGCGATCCTGTTGGCAGGAGCGATGTCAGGTTCGCCGATGCTGCCGCCTCCGTGGCAGCCGGCTGAGCTGACGAGCGCTGACGAATACGCTCGATATACCCGAGCCGAAAGCGATGGGACGCAGAGCATCGTCGTCGCGTCGCAGCGGGCATGCGAGTGTCAACCAGCGGACGCAGTGCGTATGCTCACCGATGCTCTCAACAAAGTTGAAGGCGTCAAAGTCCAAGTGGACACCACGACGATGTGCGGGCAGAGCGCTCAACACCTCATCGCGACCGGCATCGCTCGGCCCGACATGCCGGAGCGGCGCAATGTCGACACGTTCCTCTTCCGGCAAGGGAAGTCGATGTACATCTTCACCTACACGTTCACGTATGCGGCGCCCATGCCGGACGTAGAACAGGCCCTGACCGCGTTCTGTCAGTCCGGCA
The DNA here is from genome assembly GCA_035654355.1 of Binatus sp. (SeqCode). Lineage (GTDB taxonomy): Bacteria > Vulcanimicrobiota > Vulcanimicrobiia > Eremiobacterales > Eremiobacteraceae > JAFAHD01. The sequence continues at coordinate 33,160 of DASRXC010000118.1, read as the reverse complement.
GTTGATCTGCCCGCGCGAGCGCGCTCACGCCGCCCGCAAGAGACGGTCGAGGGAACGGTAGCCGATCGCTTCAGCGAGGTGATCGGGCGTCAGCGCTGTGCAGCCCGCCAAATCCGCGATCGTCCGCGCGACGCGCAGAATCCGATCGTGTGCGCGTGCCGACAAATGCAAGCGCGACATCGCTGCGGCGACCAGCGCGCGACAACGTTCGTCGAGCGCGCAATGATCGCGCAGAAGTCTCGAAGGCATAGCCGCGTTACACCCCTTGGCGCCCAGCCGCGCGCGTTGCGCATCGCGCGCGCTTTGGACGCGTGCGCGGACGGCGGCAGACGACTCGGCGACGCGCTGGGTTGCGATGTCGGCGTACGCGACGCGCGGCACGTCGACGTGCATGTCGATGCGGTCAAGCAGCGGGCCCGAGATCTTCGACAGATAACGCGCGACGGCGACGGGAGAGCACGAGCAGCCGCGCAAGGGGTCGCCTTGGTAGCCGCACGGACACGGGTTGAGACTTGCGAGCAGCATAAATCGTGCCGGAAACGTGATGGCCCTGCCTGCTCGGCTGATGCTGACGCAGCCCTCTTCCAACGGCTGGCGGAGCACTTCAAGCGCCGCGCGTTGGAACTCCGCCAACTCATCTAAGAAGAGCACGCCGCGGTGCGCCAGCGACACCTCGCCGGGTCGAGGACGCGAACCGCCGCCTACCAGCGCTATCGCACTGACCGTGTGATGCGGCGCGCGAAAGGGACGCTGCGATGCGAGGCGAGACCGATCGCGCAGCAGTCCACTCACACTGTAGAGCGTGGTGACCTCAAGCGCCTCATCCGGCGTCATCGCCGGCAAGATCGACAGCATGCGACGTGCGAGCATCGTCTTGCCGCCGCCAGGCGGTCCGATGAACAGCAGGTTGTGGCCGCCGGCAGCGGCGACTTCCATCGCGCGCTTGGCGCGCTGCTGGCCTTTCACGTCTTCGAGATCTTCAGCAAACCGCACGGGCTCCGACACCGCTGCGCGGCTCGCTCCGTGCGAACGTATGCCGGCCTCCCCGCGGCCGAGCACCACGTCGACCGCCTGCGCCAGCGTGCGCACGGGATAAAGAGTAAGGCCTTCAACGAGCGCGGCTTCCTCAACATTGTCAGCCGGTACGATCAAGCGCGTGTGTCGGGAGCGCTTGACTCCCATCGCGATCGGCAGCACGCCGCCGACCGGTTTGATCGCACCGTCGAGTGCAAGCTCGCCGACGGCGACGACGTCGCGCAGCCGGCGCGCGTCGATCTGCTCGTCCATCGCAAGTATCGTCAGCGCCAGAGCGACATCGAACGCCGCACCTTCTTTGCGTACATCGGCGGGCGCGAGATTGACGACGACGCGATAGGTCGGAAAAAGAAAACCTGACGAGCGGATCGCCGCGTTGACGCGCTCCTTCGATTCTTGGATCGAGCGGTCGGCAAGACCGACGATGTGGATGCCGACGTCAGCGGTCGCAATGCCCACCACTTCGACGCGCACGATGTACGCTTCGATACCGCGCACCGCGCCGCAATAGCCGATCGCAAGCATGCGAAGGCTATCACGGCCCGCGCGCGTTACGTCAAGTGGGCGTCGGTGTCGGGATCGGCGGCAACGACGGGAATGGCGACGTCTGAGGCCGCGGCGCAGTGGAAGGTTGATTCGTCTGAGGATGTGGCACGGGTGTGATTTGCTGTAGCGGTACCGGAGTTATCGGCTGCGGCGCCGGCGTTACTTGCGGCTGCAGCGTCGGTACTGGCGTCATAATTCGTGCCGGCGCTGTCGGCGGCCGTCGCCCGCCTGACTGCCCATACGGAGTCTGGTGATAATTCATGCACTCTTCGAACGCTTTGTCGTATTCGCTGCGGCGTGACTCCTCTTCGTTCTTTCGGTTCCTCTTCCGGATGCCGCCGGCAACCGCGCCGATCGCGGCGCCCCACGCAGCGCCTCCGCCGGCGTTGCCGCTCCAGCCGCCGATGAACGAACCTGCCAGCGCGCCGCCGGCAGCTCCCTCGAGGGCGCCCGGTCCGTGGCTTGAGCCGCCCGAGTATCCCGACCGCTGCTGCGCTATGCTTGAGCAACGCTCGTACTGCGACGGCGGCGGATTATATGAATAGCGCTGCTGGCTGTAGCCGGATTGTCCGTATCCTTGTGCAAGCACGTCGACGCACAACGCAAGCGCCAATCCGACGCTGACGACGGCGGCGGAGAGTGCGCGCAGCCGAGCGTTCTTACTTGGTGCCATGTTTCGTCGCGTCAATCGCAGCGAGGACCGTCATGGATTTGTTCGCCATGCACTTTTCCATGACACGCGAGGTCGCCAACTCGAGGCCGCCGCTATTGAGCGTCGTCATCCCCGTCTTGCCGGCGAGGTATCCCCAATAGAACATCATGATGGATGAACGGTCCAGCGCGTTGGACGCGAGCATGTCCCCGCAAGTGACCTTCTCGATCGAGATGATCGTGGACTTTGGCGTGGGGGCTGGCGCCGTCGTCGCCGTTGCGGCAGCTGGCCCGATCGTGATGAAAAGCGCCAAAGCGAGCGACGACAAGCGAATGACCATATCGTCTCCTTATGTGCAAGCGGCCAGTGGCGTCTGCTTGGACGGCGGGCGTCCCGAACCTGTGCGTAGTTAGCATGTCGCGGGAAATCGGGCGCTTGCGGGTGAACCGTCGCGCCAGAAAACTAGACTCGACCAGGAAAGGACAGACAGTCAGATGTTGACTCGCCTTACGTTTGTGGCTCTTGCATCATTGGTGCTTCTCAGCACCAGCGTGCCCGCGCGGGCCGACACAGCAACGCGCGACATGCAAGACGTGCGCGCCCTGTTCACGCAGTTCATCGGCCAGCAGAACCTGCACAACCTCTCGGGCGTGCAAGCGCTGCTGTGGAACGACCCGAACCTCGTGTGGCTGACGCTCTCGGGCCCGGTATTCGGCATGACCGCCGTCAGCAACCACCTCCAAAGACTCTTCTCGGGTGTGTGGAACGCGCGGCCCGACTACACCAACACGCACATCACGTTGCGCAGCGCGACGACCGCTGACGTCATCGCGCCGATGAGTGTCACCGCGACCGTCGGAGGGTCCCCGTATACCGCGAATGCTGTCGTCGTGACGACCTGCACAAAGACGAAGGACGGGTGGAGGATCGCCGGCGTGGTACCAGTGGCTGCGGCCGTCAAGCAGTTCTAGTACGGGCCGAGCAGCTGGGCGAGGGCGGAAGCGCTGGGCGGCGCTTCCGCCTTAGTATTTGGAAAAAGAACGTTGGGATTGTGCTGAGAGCGCAACGCATTCCCAGTCCGCATGCGTACAGTATATGCGGAGGTCTACTCTCGATGAACACCAAGAACTACCAAGCGATCGCCAGGCCGCTCGTCGCAGCTGCTCTGGCTCTGATCGTCGCGCTCTCGATAGCGCGCCCCGTGCGGGCGGACGGCGCCGCGTCGACGCGCAACATCATCCTCGGAGCTGCAGCCGCGATCGCCGGCATTGTCATCTACGAAAACGTGCACAACAAGAACGTGGCGCATAACACGGTCGTCGGGTACACGCCTGACGGCGGCACGGTGTATGCGGACGGACGAATCGTCTACCCCAACGGCCAGGTGCTGTACACCGGCACGAACGGCTCGCCATGCTCGTGGGATGGATCGGAGCAATACTGCGGGTCAAACCCGTCGGTCTACTATCCGAACTCCAACTACCCGCAGCCGGGTTATGGGTATGCGAACTATCCGGTCTACCAGCCGAGCTACAGCTATCCGACATACAGCTATCCCGCCTACACGTATCCGACGTACACGTACTCGAGGACGCGGACGGTGCGGGATGCGGATGACCGCAACTATGCCAACAACAACCGGAACTACGTCCGCAACAACGGGCGCAACACAAACCAGTGGAACGGCCGGCACGGCAACGGCAACGCCAACGGGCACAAAGGCGACAACGACCGCCACGACGGTGACGATCGGTAGGCACTCCTCTCCGGCAAAATCTCGCGCCGGCCGCATAGGGCGACCGGCGCGTCCGTTTTTTACGCTTTTTACGAAAGCACCGTTCCGGGGAATTACTCGCGCGCGCCTCGTAGTGGGCGCCAATGGCCGATCAGCCAACGTCATCATTGCCTTTAGGTCGGCTTAAAGTAGTATGCCGCGGCTATCCACATATCCACACAAAGGATGCCAAGCCGTGTGGATAGGCCCGGCCAAGCAGGTTCGAACGTTTATGCGAGCCGTATCGGTCCGCAGGACGGTCGACGTCAATGGTGGAGGATCATTTGCGACATAATCGCATCGCAGGACTCGCGCTAATCGCCCTCACGCTGCTCGCGTCGGGGTGCGCGAAGAGCAGTGCACCAACGACGGCAGCGCCGTCGGGCGCCAAGTCCATCGGTGTCTCCATCCAAGATCTCCAAGCGCAGTTCTACGTCGCGATGGAGAAAGGCATGCGGGATGAAGCGAGCAAGTACGGCTACTCGATCAACTTCACCGATGCGAACCGCGATCAGAACCGCCAGACGTCGCAAGTCGAAGACTTCATCAGCAAGCACGTGAGCGCGATCGTCTTGACGCCTGTCGACTCGACCGCTGTCGGGCCGGCGATCGTCGAAGCGAACAACGCCGGCATACCGGTGTTCACCGCCGACATCGCGAGCACGGCGGCGAAAGGAACGGTCATCTCGCACGTCGCGTCCGACAACGTGCAAGGCGGACGCGTGGCCGCCCAACTCATGTGCAAGGCGCTCGGGGGCAAAGGCACCATCGCGATCATTGATCAGCCTGAAGTGACGTCCGTGCAAGATCGCGTCAAGGGATTTAAAGAAGGGCTCGCCGCGAACTGTCCGGACGTCAAGATCGTCGCTGATCAGACTGCCGGCGGCGACCAAGCGACCGCGACCACCGTGATGGATAACCTTTTGCAGACCTATCCGACGATCAGCGGCGTGTTCGGCATCAACGATGATTCTGCGCTCGGCGCGCTTGCCGCGGTCAAGAGCGCGGGTAAGACCGGCCAGGTCAAGATCGTTGGGTATGACGCGACGCCCGTCGCGCGCGGCAAGATCGATCAAGGACTGATGATCGGCGATCCGCAGCAGTATCCGGACCAGATCGGCAAGCTCACGATCGACGCCATCCACGATTATTTCACGGGCTCGACGCCGCCGGCGAAGATCCCGGTGACCGTCGGTTCTTACACGGGGCCAGCAGCGGCGAAATAGATCGCATGGCGATCGCGCAGGCCGCGCCGTACCTCGTCTTGCGCGGCATCTCCAAGTCATATCCGGGCGTGCACGCGCTCGACGGCATCGATTTCGACGTATACCCCGGCGAAGTGCATGCGCTTGTCGGCGAGAACGGCGCGGGCAAGTCGACGCTCGTGAACATCCTGTCGGGCGCCGTGCCGGCCGATGCGGGCAGCATCGAAGTCGAAGGCAAGCCGGTCACGATCGCATCGCCGCGTCAATCAGAAGCGCTCGGCATCGCGGTCATCCATCAAGAATTCAATCTGGTGCCGCAGCTGAGCGCAGCCGAGAATATCGAGCTCGGCCACGAGCCGGTGCGCGGCATGGCGATCGATACACGCGAGCTCCACGTGCGTGCGGCTGCCGCGCTCGCCCGCCTTGGCGTCACCGTGCCGCTCGACGCGCAAGTCCGCACGCTCTCGGTTGCGCAACAACAGATGATCGAGATCGCCAAGGCGCTTTCGGTCGAGGCGCGCGTTATCTTCATGGACGAGCCATCAGCCGCGTTAACGGGGCAAGAAGTCGACCGGCTCTTCGGCATCATCAAAACGCTGACCGCGCACGGCGTCGGCGTGGTGTACATCTCGCACCGGCTCGAAGAGGTGTTCGCGATCGCCGACCGTATCACGGTGTTCCGCGACGGCCACCTCATCGTCACCAAACCGCGCGCTGACTTCACGCAGGATGAGGTCATCAAGCTGATGGTCGGGCGCGCGCTCGAGGCGCACTACCCGGTCTTGCCGCCGGATCCGCCGCACACGACGCCGCTGCTGAGCGTGCGCGGCTTGACCACGCGCAACCGCATCAACGATGTCAACCTCGATGTGTACGCCGGCGAAATCTACGGCATCGCTGGACTGGTCGGCTCGGGCCGCACGTCGCTGTTGCGCGCGATCTGCGGCGCCGATCGATACGATTCTGGGACCGTCACGCTTTCGGGAAAGACGCTCGACCTACGGAGTCCGCACGACGGCATCGCAGCCGGTCTGGCGCTGGTCACGGAAGACCGCAAGACGCAAGGCCTAATCCTCGGCATGTCGATCCGCGAGAATGTGACGCTGCCGCACCTCACGGATTTCTCGACGCTGGGCGTCATTGACCAGCGCAAGGAGACGAGCGCCGTGGCGACCTTGTCGGCAGAATTGCACGTGCGCGCGCGCTCGATCGAACAAGCTGTGCGCTCGCTCTCAGGCGGCAACCAGCAAAAAGTCGTGTTGGCGAAATGGCTGCTCGAGCGGGCGACGCTCATCTGTTTCGACGAGCCGACGCGCGGGATCGACGTTGGCGCAAAGGCCGAGATCTACGATCTTATCGTCTCCTTGGCCAAGTCGGGCACCGGCATCATCATGGTCTCATCGGAACTGCCCGAGGTGTTGGGTATGTCGATGCGCATCGGCGTGATGTACGGCGGCCGCATCGTCCGCGAGTTCGCACGTGACGAAGCGACCCCCGAGACCATCATCCGCTTGGCGACGGGAACGCAATAACTTATGGCAGGCGTGTTACCGCCCACCGCTCAAAGCGTCGAAGCAGGCGAAGCTGCTGCCGCACAAGCCGCGGCTCGCGGGCGCCGTAACGCCGCGATACGCGCGGCAGCGCTAATCGCCGGACTCGCGATTTTGCTCGGCATTCTCAATGGATTCACGCACGGCGATTTCCTCTCGCCCGGTAACGTGCTCAACGTTCTGCGCCAGATCTCGGTTAACGCGATTCTCGCAGCGGGCCAGACGTTTGTCATAATCACGGCTGGGATCGATCTGTCGGTCGGCTCGCTCATCGCGCTGTCGGGTGTGCTGATGGCCGGCGTGCTTTCGGCCGAGTCGTCTGTCGCGCTGGGCGTGATGCTGGCGACACTCGTCGGCGTGAGCGTCGGCGGCGCCGCGGGCGCGATCAACGGCCTGCCGGTCGTGCGCTTCAATCTGCCGCCGTTCATCACGACGCTCGCGATGATGCTCATAGCACGCGGCGCTGCCTTCCTTTATACTGGCGGCCAGCCGATCGAGATCAACAACCAGGCGTTCAACTTCATCGGCAGCGGTCTCATCGGCGTCGGCCACATCTTCAACATCCCCGGCATCCCCGTGCCGGTCATCGTGATGCTCGCGATCGTCGTCGCAGGACACTTCGTGCTCACGCGCACGCGTTTTGGCCGCTACGTCTATGCCATCGGCGGCAACGAAGAAGCGGCGCGCCTCTCGGGCGTCAACGTGTTTCTCGTCAAGCTCAGCGTCTATGTGATCTCGGGCGCGCTTGCAGGCATCGCGAGCCTGCTGCTTGCAGGCCGGCTGAATTCGGGCATCCCGCAGTCCGGAGCGGGCTACGAGTTGCAGTCGATTGCGGCGGTCGTCGTCGGCGGCACCTCGTTGATGGGTGGGCGCGGCTCTCTGGTCGGCACGTTCGTCGGCGCGCTGCTCATCGGGATGTTGTACAATCTGATGAACTTGCTGAACGTCCAATCGTACGCGCAGGAGGTCGTGCTCGGCGTGGTGATATTAGCTGCCGTGCTGCTCGATGAACTGCGCAAGCGCTACTTCACGTCAGGGTAAGGAGATTATGGCCGAGCAGGTCTGGGAACGCCTCGACCCGATGGTCGCCCGCTGGAAGAAATTCACTGGGCCCGACGACGCCGAACGGCTCGCAGCGGTCGAACATTCATTGACGCCCGAACTGCAACGCCTCATCAAGGAATTCGACGAGGTGCACACCGACATCGACACGTACGTCACCGCGCTGGAGAAGAAATACGGCGTGTTCGAGACCGGCGATCTCGGATCAGACGCGACACCCGAACCAAAAGACGTCACACGCCATCAATGCCTGCTCGCGTTGCGCCGAGCGTACGAAGATGCCTCAGCAGAGCTCGAGGATCGCGAGGCGACCGGAGAAGCCTAGATCTGCCAGGTCGACCCTGGAAAGTCGACGTTGAGCTGGATATCCGAATAGGTCTCGTGGCGCACGGTTTGGTCGCCCTCGAACTCGGTCACCTCGACCGGCAGCCCATCGGCGGCCAACGTCAGCACCTCTTTGGTCACGCCGTTGTTCTGCGATGGATCTTCCGCTTCACCGGTCCAGCTGGACCGGTCGTCTGACACAGTCACCTGCGTCGACTTCCATTTCGTCGATTTGATGTGTTCGAGCGCTGAGCCGAAGGGGGCGTCGGCGATCGTACGACCGCGCATCGAGGTGGCGATTTTCGCGTGGATGTTGACATTGAGGTGGATCATCGACAAGAATCCACCTTGATGGCCGTTCACGCGGTCTCCGCCTTGCCAGACCGCGGCGCTTCCTTTTCCGTCGCCGCCGACGATGTCGAGGCGCACGCTTGTCGGTTTTTGGAATTTGATCACATAGACGCGGTCTTGGATTTTGCCATTGAGGTACTCGCGCGCTGTGATCGTCGCTTGATATGACTTGAGCGAATCCCATGACGATTGCAGTAACGCAATGAATTGCTCTGGCGTCGTAGGGAGCGTGGCCGGTGCTGCCGCAGAGGGCGCGGATGCGCCAATGCACGACCCGGCCAACGCCGCTGACACAAAAACCGTCGCGATGCGCGTACCTCTCATCGATTGCCCCCTTTGTCGCCCGTGTCCGACGCAACGCTGAGCATGCTCTTAGTATCGATGCTTGACACGCCGATGAGCACGTCAGTGGTCGAGTGGGTCGTCACGAACTCGATCGCTTTGGCTAACGGCGCGCCGGCATACCCGTGCTCGCGGTACGTGCCCATGACGATAAGGCTAGCGCCTTCCTCTTGCGCAGCCCGGATGACGCCGGTTCCGGTTTGGCGGTCGCGAATCATGCGAGTTTCAATGTCGACACCCGCCTTGCGGGCGACTTCCTCAGCGGCATTGAGCGAGTCGAGCGCTCGGCGTTCGACTTGAGGCAGCTCGGCCTCGATCGGCAGCGTGTACGGCACCTCGATGACATAGATGGCGACGAGGGTAGCGTGTTCGCGCTTGGCCATGCGGGCGGCAAGCGCCATGAGCACGAGCGAGTTGATATCGGCGGAGAACACAACGAGCACTTTGCCCGAGATCTCGCTTGCTTGGGTCGAGGCCGTCTGCGCGATGATGGCCGACCGGCTGAGCGCCGGGTGCAGCATCCAGTAAAGCGTCGACGCGACCGCGCCGACGATCACGAACGCCACGAGCACGCCGAGCGGCTCGAGCGTCACGGCCGGCTCACCGGCGCGTGCAGCACCGCGCGTAAGTAGATGAGGCCGCGCCACGCCGATGCACCGACCAGCACCACTAAGATCGCGTATGCGGCGATCGTGGTGTGTGAAGGCGGCGCGATCGAAAACAATCGCACGAGCGCGATGAGGCCCAGCGCGGCGAGCGCGAACGAGGTGAAGACCTTGAAGCGCATTCGGCCCGGCGAGTTGATGGTCATCGATCGCCGTCCTCTGCGAGCGCGTCGATCGCCGCGCGATAGCTGCGTTCGGCGGCGTCCGCGTCGCCCTCGCGTCCGGTCACGATCCCTCGTTCCATCAACGCAAGCGCTTGCGCGTACGCACTGCGCGACGCCGTGATGGTAAGCGCCGCGGCGGGCGGCAAAGTCGACGACCAACCTGAACCGCCGCGCTCGCGTGCGGAGCGCAGCGCGGCGCCGAGCGCGCCGGCGTCCGGGAAGCGGCGCGCGGGCTCCGCTTCGAGCAAGCGCGCGATAATGCGATCGACCTCTGCGGGTACCGCGGGATTGAGCAGCCGCGGCGGACGCGGAACCTCGTTGACGTGTGCGATCATCGTCGACACCAGATCTTCGGATGCTTCGACGAACGGCAGCGTTCCTGTGACCAATTCGTATAGCAAAACGCCGACTGAATACAGATCGCTCGACCGGTCGCCGGTCTTTCCCATGAAGCGCTCGGGCGGAAGATACGCGACCGTGCCGACGATTTCGCTGCTCTGCGACAGATTACCGACATCGGACATGCGCCGCGCCAACCCAAAGTCGGTCACCTTGACCACGCCATCTTCTCCGACGATGACGTTACCCGGCTTGATGTCGCGATGCACGACGTCGTGATCGTGTGCGAATTTCAGTGCGGCCACGAGCTGCTGCACGAGGTCCGTGGCTTGCGCGATCGTCAGAGCACGCCGGTCGATGTGCCGGATCGTCGAACCGCGCACGTATTCCATGATGATGTACGAAGCCGTTCCATCCATGCCGACGTCATACACCGCGACGATGTTCGGATGGTTGAGGCGCGCCATCGCCTGCGCCTCGGCGAGGAAACGACGGTTGACCTCGTCAGAGTGCTCGGCGAGCACCTTGATCGCGACATCGCGTTCGAGACCGTGATCGTAGCCGCGGAACACCTCGCCCATGCCGCCCGAGCCAATACGCTCGACGATCCGATAGCGGTCTGCGAGGACGGCGCCGTTCTCAAGCGTCATCGTGTGGGTGGAAACGCGGCCTTGAAGTGGGTGATCTCGCTGCGCGCCGAGGTACGCATCACGCTGATGACATCGAAACGGATGCGCGCGAACACGCGGCCGCAATAGGCGAGGTACGATTGCGCGGCGCGCATGACGCGTGCTTGCTTGACGGGTGTGACCGCTTCGATCGGCGCGCCGCGCTGCAAGGTACGGCGCAACTTGACCTCGATGAAGACGAGCGTGCTGCCGTCGAGCGCGATGAGATCGATCTCGCCGCCGCGACAGCGGAACTTGCGCTCGAGGATGTGATAGCCGCGAGCTTGCAAGAATTCCGCTGCCGCTTGTTCGGCACGGTTTCCGCTGGCAGTCGCGCCAGCCGCGGCTCGCGTCACGAGGCGCCCGCCTCGTACACGAACCTCAGCCGGGGCGAGACGACAGGCATAAAGGATCGGCGATGAATCGTGCACGGTCCGAGCCGGTCGAGCGCATCGAAATGCGATGACGTGCTGTATCCTTTGTGCTCGGCGAAACCGTAGCCCGGATACAGAGCGTCCATCGCGGTCATGTGCGCGTCGCGCGCGACTTTGGCAACGATGCTCGCCGCGGCGATCGCTGCCGACTTGCGGTCTCCGCCGATGATCGGCGTCTGCGGATAGGGGCAACCAGGGATGGATAGCGCATCGATGAGCACGCGGCAGGGCGCTTGAGCCAACCCTGCGATCGCGCGGTTCATCGCGAGCTTGGTCGCGGCAAGGATGTTGATGCGGTCGATCTCCTCATGGTCGACCCAGCCCAGCGAAACGCACACAGCTTGCTCGCGGATGCTGACGTCGAGCTCAGCGCGCCGCAATTCAGTGACGAGCTTGCTGTCTTTGAGGAATTCAAGACGAAGAGGCTGCTCGATGACGACTGCGCAGGCGACGACGGGACCGGCAAGCGGACCGCGCCCGACCTCGTCAATGCCGCAGATGAAACGCGCGCCGCCTTCCCAAGCGGCGCGTTCGTAGGCGTGCAGCCGTCGCAAGCGCTGCCGTTCCTTCGGAGTCACGCTAGGCCTCGTCTGGGACTTCAAACGTGAAGCGTCCAAGCGTTCCGGCGCGCAGTTCCGTGAGGATCTTGCGCGCGGCGCCGGCGCGGTCGACTTCGCCGCCCTTCCGCAGCATCCCGCGGGCGCGTGCGAAAACCTCGACATCGGCCTGTTCTGCGGCACGCGCTGCGCCGTGCGCGCGAAGCCACGCGGCCAGATGTTCGACGACGTCTTCCGGATCGTATGCGGATTCCGGAAGGCATCCGGTGGCGGCCAGCTTCCACGCCGCGTCGCGGCTGACGATTTTCGGCGCGAGCACTCCGGGTGTGTCCAGGAGCTGGATGCCTGGTCCCAGCGCGAGCCAGCGCACGTGCCGCGTGACGCCCGCTCGGTTTTCGGCGATCGCCGCCTTACGCCGCGCTAACGCGTTGATGATAGACGACTTGCCGGTGTTGGGGGCGCCGATGACCGCAACATGCAGCGTCGGTCGGCGGCGCGGGAGGCGCGCAAGCGCATCGCGTACGGGGCGCACGCTTGATGCCTGAGTGCCGATCGTCGCGAACGTCTCGTGGCGCGTGCCCAACGATGTAAGCCACCGGCGCGTCAGCGCCTCATCGGCAAGATCGGCGCGGTTGAGCAGCACCATGCGCGTTTTCCCGCGCAGACGCGCGGGCAGCGCCGCCGCGCTGGCGGCCGGAGCGCGCGCATCGCGAACTTCCAGTACCACATCGATGAGGGTCGCCAGCGACTCGAGCGCGCGCAATCCCGCAGCCATATGGCCGGGGAACCAGCTCGCCTGTGCTTTTTCTTTACCGGATGCGTGCGGCACGGTTGAGCGGCCATACGACAAGTGCGGCTCGCCCGATCACGGCCGTGCGCGGCACCGCGCCGAAGGCGCGCGAGTCGTCTGATTCACCGCGATTGTCGCCGAGCACGAAAACCGAGCGCGCCGGAATGCGCGTCGGCGCCATCGTCGTGCGGTCGCCCATCACGACATACGGCTCGGCTAGCTGATGTCCGTTCACCCACACGGTGCCCTGCGCGATCGAGACGGAATCGCCAGGAAGACCGATGACGCGCTTAAGGTAGACTTGCGGCGGCCCGTCAGTTGCGTGCATGAACGCGATGACGTCGCCGCGCGCGATCGGTGCGAGCGCGATGTCGAACAACGGCCGTTCGCCCGAGCCGAATCGCAAGTCGTACGCGGCGGTGTTGATGAGCACGTGCTCGCCTGCCAGCAGGTGCGGCTCCATCGAGTGCCCGTCGACTTGAGGCAAGCGGATGAAGAACAGCGACACCAAGACCAGCAGCGCGAACGCTTCAAGTGCGAGCTTGATAATGCGGACGGCGGTGCGCAGAAGTGGCGACGGCGCCGGGATCTCGGCGCCCGCCGGACCTGAGAGACCATTCGCGTCGGCGACGATGGCGTATGCGGCGGTCGGATCGAGTTGACCGCGCCCGTGCCAGCGTGGGACCGGCTGTCGCACGGAATGAGGTGTTCCGTTCCGAGACGCGAACATCCTCGAGATGGCGCGTGCGGATACCACGCGCAGCATTTTTGCTGAGCGTAGTTTTTCACTGTATTTCTCGGGCCAATTGCTGAGCTATCTCGGCGACGGCCTACGCACGCTCGCCATTCCGCTGCTCGTCTTCGATCTCACCGGCTCCGGACTGTGGCTCGGCGTCACATACGCGCTCGAGTTTCTGCCATTCTCGTTGTTCGGGCTCGTCGGTGGCTCGCTCGCCGACCGGCTCGACCGGCGGCGTTTGATGATCGCCTGCGACTTCGTGCGTTTTGCGGTCATCGGACTCTTCGCGTTCCTCTACTGGCGCCACGCATTGACGTTGTGGGTGCTCTATACCGGAATCGTCGTCGTCTCGATCGCCGCCGCGATCTTCTTAGGTGGTCAGTCCGCGAGCATCCCATACTTGGTCGGTACCGCGCGTTCGGGGCGCGCGGTCGCGGCCTTGCTCGCTGTCGAGCAGACATCGAATCTCGTCGCGCCGCCGCTCGGCGGGCTGCTCTTCTCGCTCGGCGGTCCGCTGCCGGCGCTCGTGGCGAACTCGCTGACGTATTTGACGTCGCAGGTCTCGCTGGCGCTAGTGCCGACCATGGGCCCCGACCAACCCGGCGCTCCGCCCTCGATGCGGGAGATCTGGGCGGACATCGTCGAGGGTTTCCGCTTCATGCATGACGATCGCGTGATGTGGATCGTCGCCTATTGCAGCTTCTTGCTCAACTTCTTCGGCATGATGGCCGGCGCGGTATTCATCCCGTTCCTCAAACTCGAGTTCCACGCAAGCGACGCGCAAGTAGGTCTGGCGTATGGCGCGCTCGCGCTCGGTTCGATCGGCGGCTCGCTGCTGGGAGGCGCGACCGCGGGGCGCTGGCGGTTCGGACCTGCACTGCTGATCGCATACGCGCTCGACGGTCTGATCTTCGTACCGGTGGTCTTCGCTCACAGTCTGTGGTTCGCGGTCTTCTTTTGGATGTTGGCCAACCTTGGCGGCACGTTTGAGACGACGCAGATCATAAGCTGGCGCATACGCATCACGCCGCACGAGAAGATCGGCCGCGTGTTCGCGGCAGTCCGGCTGATCGCGCTCATCGGCGTCGTGCCCGGCACGCTGATCGGCGGCTCGCTTGCGGACCTGCACGGGCCGCGTTTGCCGGTCATCGTCTCGACGTTCGGCTTTTTGATCATCGCGCTCGGGGCGTCGATCTTCGCGGCTCTGCGCGACGAAAGCCGATAACCGACGGCGGCGCCACATGCCGGCGCCGCACATTCGGGGAAGTTAGCTGGTTACGACTTTAGGACGACGATCTTGTCGGCGTGGCGCGCGCCAAGCGCCTTTTGGTCGTAGGTCACTTTCACTTCCATGCCGGGTTTGAGGTACGACATTTGGTAGGTCGTCTTGCCGTCGTCCGACCAGACGTTCTTGAACTTGGGCACGATCAAAAAGCTGAGCTCATCGCCCGCCTTGTTCTTGACCTTGAGATTCTCGGTCGAGACGTGTGTGATGGTGCCGGTCCAATAAGAATTGATGTTCGCGCGTGCCGGTGCGGCGGTCGAACTGACGAACGCGGCGGACGCGATCAGCGCGGCCGCGAGCACGATAAGGGTACGCATGTAGTTCCTCCGGGGTGCTGCCGAGCTTTCAAGCGCTGTCAGCGCTTGCGCCCACCTCGGCACACACCAAACAACGTACCCAGTTACTTCAGAGTTCCGACGCGTTTGGGAGGCCAGAACACAAAAAACGCATGGCCGACGAATTGATCGCGCCGCAAGAAACCCCACAGGTGGCTGTCGTCCGAATCGTTGCGATTGTCGCCTAGCATCACGTAGTAGCCTGCGGGCACTCGGTCGGGCGCCTGCCAGGCGGACTTCGGTGGAACCTGCGAGCGTTGCGGGTCTAGCGGCATGCCATCGACATAGATGCCGTAATTCTTGATCTCGAGGTCGTAGTTCGGATGGTTGCCTTTGGCGACATACGGCTCTTCGAGTTTCTCACCGTTGCGGACGACGACGCCGTCTTTTATCTTTATCGTGTCACCAGGCACCGCCATGACGCGTTTGATGAAGTCGGTCGTGCCCAATTGCGGCGGCGGCGCGAACACCGCGACTTGCCCGTCCTTCGGATTCGAGAGCCGATACTGCAGCTCGTTCGCAAGGAGGACGTCGTTGATATCGAGCGTCGGTAGCATCGAACCCGATGGGATCCAAAACGTGCGAACCACGAACTGCATGAGGACGAGCGCGACGATTCCAGCGACGATGAACGCATCGAGATACTCGCGCACGACCAAGCGCTGCTTGTCGTCGGGAACAGTGACCGGGCGAACGCCGATGACGACCCGCGCCACCAACAACAGCCCGATGATGAGAAGGAGCGCCCCCGGGCTCACTGCGCGGTTTGTTTCTGTTCCCGGATCCGCGTGGCTTTGCTGCCGACTCGTTCTTGCAGATAGAAGAGCTTAGCGCGCCGCACGCTGCCGCGGCGTACGACTTCGATCTTCTCGACCTTGGGCGAATGGATCAAGAACGAGCGCTCGACGCCGACGCCGTGAGACAGCCGGCGCACGGTGAACGTCGCGTTCGGGCCGCCGTGGCGGCGCTCGACGACCACACCCTCAAACGCTTGGATGCGTTCCTTATTGCCTTCGGTGACGCGCGTGTGCACCTTGACCGTGTCGCCCGGCGCGAAGTCGACGGGGCGCGCCTTGGCGTTTCCCTGGCCGATGATACTGGCGAGATTCATGATAACGGGTTCCTCAGGGGCCGCGAAAAAAGCGCCGTCCTCGCAAGGTGCGACGCCGCAGCTATGAACTGGAGCCTAAATGCGAAACGCAGACAAGTATAACACACCGTTCAAGCGGGCGGCAAGCAGCAGGATGCCCCTTCTCTGCGACTAGGCCTTCTGC
The DNA here is from genome assembly GCA_035654355.1 of Binatus sp. (SeqCode). GTDB lineage: Bacteria > Vulcanimicrobiota > Vulcanimicrobiia > Eremiobacterales > Eremiobacteraceae > JAFAHD01. The sequence goes on along the minus strand of DASRXC010000118.1, from coordinate 17,069 downwards.
CAGAAGATCGTGCGCGAGTTCAGCGGCTGCACGGGCCGCGCATTCATCGGGAACGCGCGTCTGAACGTGGCGATCTGCGCGCTTGAAAGCGTGATCGATTGCGACAATACCAGCCAGCGGACGCTCTGCGAGCACGGCGGCGTCGTGAGCGAGCCCGTGTATTCATAGTAGCCGCGCGCCGCAGGCAGCAGGTCGGCGACGTTGATCCAGATGCCGGTGATCGTTTTTTCGCCTGTCTCTTTGAACGGCATAGCCGACCAGATCGCCTTGAGAGTCTTGTTCTCCGCTCCCTCGTCCATAAACACGCCGAGCACCGCGTAATTGTTGCTCGTATCCTGGTGGACGATGTGCAGCTCCATGTCGGCGTGCTTCCCGTCCACAGTGTGCTCGCTCGGCGTATGGAAATGGAATTGCTTGATCATGTACGCGCTGCCGCGCACCGCGAGCGTGCTGCCGTCGTCGTAGTTCACTTGTACCGTGTGCCCGTTGTTGAGGATCTTGAGCTCCGTCGGGCGGTAGTCGATCTCCAATTCGCCGATCGAAGTCGGAACCGCGCCGGCGATGTTGACGGGAGATTGCTGCGAACCGCTCGCACAGACCGCGAAATCCGACTCGAGCGTCCCCCAATGATCGGGCCCGCCCGCGCCGCTGTAGCTCCAATGCACGTCGGCGCGCGCGGATGGCGGCCGCAAAGCGCTGCAGACCGTGCATGTCAGCAACCCGGCGCCGAGAGTGCGAAGAAGCTCGCGTCGTTTCATCTACTACAAATCTCCTTTGTCTGCTCTGCAGTGAAGTTTCGACGCGCGGCTGCGCTAAACCTTAACTCGCGTCATTTTCGCGCGCTGGTTCGAGGTCTGGGCGACGTGTGCTCGTGCGCGTCCGCGCTTGCTCGCTGCGCCAGACGGCGATCTTGCCGTGATCGCCGCTAAGCAGAACCTCAGGAACGCCAATGCCGCGAAACACCGCCGGCCGCGTGTAGTGCGGCCAATCGAGCTGACCCTGCGCGAAGGAATCCTCCGCGGCACTTTGCGCGGCGATGGCACCGGGCACGAGCCGCACGCACGCGTCGACGAATGCCAAGGCGGGGATCTCGCCGCCGGTCAGCACGAAGTCGCCCAACGAAACTTCGATCGCGGGTACCAGCTCGAAGAAGCGCTCGTCGATGCCTTCGTAATGGCCGCACACGATGATGAGGTGCTCCAATGCAGACCACTGCGCCGCCATCGCGTGATCGAAACGCGCGCCCGAAGGCGACGGCACGATGACGCGCGTGCGGTCCGGCACCCGCAGGTCTGCCCCTAGTACGTCCTCGAGGCATGAGATGAGCGGGCCCAAACGCATGACCATGCCTGCACCGCCACCATACGGGGCGTCATCCGCCCGCTCGCCCGGTGGCACATAGCGCCAGAGGTCGTGGACGCGGATGTCGACGAGTCGCTTTTCTTGCGCCCGCCCAAGGATGCTGCCGGAGATGATAGGCTCGAAAAATGCACGAAATAGCGTGACGATGTCGATGCGCATCGGGTCGAGCGGGTTTCACAAGGGTCCATCAACGCCCTTCGAGCGCGGATTGCAGGCGCTCGCGGAACGCGAGTACGACCGAGCGATCGAGCTGTTCAGTGAAGCCGCACAGGCCGGCGAGCGGCTTGCAGAGGCGCTGAGCAAGCGCGGCGTGTGCCGTCTTCGGCTCCAAGACCGCATCGGCGCCGCGGCTGATTTCGAAGCGTCGCTGGCCGCGGATCCGAAAAATGCGCCCGCGCTGACGAATCTCGGCAATCTCGCCTTGGAAGCCGGGAGGCTGGACGAGGCACGCGAGCGTTACGAGACCGCGATCGCCGCTGACGCGGACTACGCGCTCGCCCACCACAACTACGCGGTGCTGCTCAAGCGTGAGGGCCGCGTCGGCGAGTCGGTGCGCGAGCTGCGTCTCGCCTCGAGGCTGGAAAACGGATCGTTCTGGGATTTTCTCGCAGGCAAGCGCCGGCGACCCTAGCGTTTGCCCGGCTCGACGACCTCGACGACTTCCGCCTTCTTGATATCCTCCAAATACTCGAACAGCTGGGGCAGCGAAATGCGCTCGAGAGCGGTGCGCGGCTGCGTCTTGCCCTCCTCGCCTTCGTCGCGCAGGTAGTAGCGCACGTCGAAATCGCCGGCTTCGTCAGTATAGAACGCGACGGCGAACGTCTTACCCTCGTCGTAGATCCGCATCGCGTGCGGATTGAGGATCTCGATCGAGTGCGCGGGGTTGTTGGCGTCGAAGAGCGTCACGACCAGATCGTTTTGGCCGCTCACCTCGATCTGTCCGAGCGCGAACACGTTCTTGACCGAGAAGAGCTGGCGTGTGCTGCGGTGGCGGGCGGACATCTCGTAAAAAACGTAATGGTGCGCAAAGCGCGCAAGGATCTTCTTGAGCGTCGCGAGCGAAGCGACCGGGTCTTCACGCTGACCCTTGGTGTAGAAGATCTTCAATAAAACTCCCCGCCAGGCGGGCGTCGAACGGCGACGAGTGGGCAAATGAGCGGGAGACCAGGGAGGCGCAGTCGGCTGGACAAAGTTTGTCCTACGGCCTAAAAATACATGCTGAGCCCTTCGGACACCATCCTCATCTTCGTCGTCGCGCTGCTGCTGTTCGGACCCGAGCATCTGCCTCGGATCGCGCGCCAGCTCGGCGATGCGATGCGCCACGTGCAGGCGACGACCAATTCATTTATGTCAGAGATGGAGCGGGCCGCTGCTGCATCCGACCATCCCGCGCCGACTTGGTCTCCGCCGACATACGATCAGACGGCGCCGGCGGGCGATAGCGCCGGGCCCGACGACACGTTGCGCGAACGTTCGATGGAAACCGATTACGCCTTGGAGATGCCGGGCGCGCCGCTGCACGCCGAGGATGAACCGACGCCCGAGCAGCCGCAAACGCCGGAGGCGCCGCTCAATCCGAATCCTGGCCCGTGAGGTGGCGCCAGAGCGAGATGACTTTGAACACGTAGTTCACCGTCTCGTCGTAGGGAGGCACGCCGCCGTAGCGATCCACCGCGCCCGTTCCCGCGTTGTACGCGGCGATCGCGCGCACGAAGCAGTCCTGAGCGTCCAGGTATGAGTAGTGCTCGATGTTGCCCTTGAGGGTCAGCACGGTCGCGTGGATGTTCTGATCGATATCTTCGACGTTTGTCACGCCGTCGCTCGCGGCCGTGCCCGGCATCAGCTGGCCGAGCCCACGTGCGCCGGCACTGCTGCGCGCCGTGCGGTCGAACGAGCTCTCGGTGGCGACGATGGCCACGACGAGCCGTGGATCGACCTTCTGATCCCACGCCTCACGCATGATCGCGGCGACGATCTCCTCGGCTTCGGGTTCGTCGATGCCAGGGTTGAAATAGCGAATGGCCGACACGTAGGCCTGCATGACCTGAGCGGCGGTGATATGGCGCAGCGGTTGGCTGCCGGCTGACGCCGGACGTGCCCACGCGAGCGCTAGCGCACAGGCGAGCACCAAAAGCAGCGGACGGATAGCACGTCGCATACGCATAGATATATCGGCGCGCGAGGGTTCGACATGAAGACGCCGTCCCGTGCTGGGACGGCGCTCACCAAAACGCCTGCATCGTTCCGCGCCGCGCATCAGAATTTGAGCTGAGAGCGGACCTCGGCGACGCGTTCCTCGACGAATTTGGTAACCGACTTGCGCAGCGCTTCGCGATGTTCGTCTTCAAGCCGGTTGTAGATGACGAACCCCGCGGTCGCGACGACGGCGCCGATCAGCCCTGCGACCAGCGCTCCGCGCAGCTCCGCCGCGCCTGCGTCAGTGGGCGGCTCGATACTCGGGCGCTGACTCGCGCCATTGGGCAATGCATCTCGGTCTGTGGGTGAATCCATACGTTCAAGCTCCTTCGCGGGGCGGACTGTGTTCAGCTTGGTTGCGGCGCGCCCCTGTGCGCTCGGCGCACGCGCCGCGGCGCCGCCGCGCGGGCGAGCACGCGCAGCTGTCGCGGGTACTCGCGCGCGATGGCGCGCAGCCCGGAAAGCGCCGTCTCCAGCACCACCTGCGCGCATTCATTACGCGCATCGAGCAATTCGAGCACGTAGTCGTCATCGGGATCGTCGTTGACAGCTGCGTTGGCGCGCGCGTGGTGCTTGACGCCGTACGCGGCCGACTGCACGAGCGCGCTGACGCCCGCGCAGACGATGTCCTCACCCGGGCGCGCAAGACGCGAATGACCGTGCACGCGCAAGCTGACGATGCACCCCGCGCGGCGTTGCGCGGTGACGACGAGTGGGGAGCTAGAGCGAGATCTTTTCAATGCGCAGCTCGGTGACCAGCTGCCTGTGCCCATGCCGTTTGCGGATGCGCTTCTTCGGCTTGTAGTGGAACACCATGATCTTGCGGTCTTTGCCTTGGCGGACGATCGTCGCAGTGACCTTGGCGTTGGCGATCAACGGCTTGCCCAGACGCAGCTCCTTGCCGTCATGCGCGAGCACGACGCGTTCGAAGACGACCTTCGAGTCCGCTTCGCCTGCGACGCCGTCAACGCGGATCACATCGCCCTCGGCGACCTTGAGCTGCCTTCCGTTGGCTTCGATGACGGCGTACATGTGTGACGTGTCTTCCTTCCTTATATATAGAGGGAGCAGTCGATTGCATTCGACCGCGCGGCACCTCGTGCTTGCGGCCCGCGCGGAGCCGGCCTTTACGCCGCTGCGCGACAAGCGAGAATGTTATCACACGCCGTAAGGACGCGTCAAATCGGCACGTCCCGCATCACGGTTCCGAAAACTATTTACAAAGGAAGGCAAATAGCCTAATATTCGTACTTGGTACGTGGGACAGTCCCCACGTTTTGCACCCGACCACTGGAGGTGGGATCTCCCTGCTCGTTTACCCTGTGGGGGGTCGATGGTTGAAAGAACCCGGATCTCTTGGAACCCATATCATTGTCGAACTGTCGGACTGTAATCCGAAAACACTCGGCGACGTAGATAAAGTCGCCAATATCCTCGTCGCAGCGGCCAAAGAGGCCAATGCGGAAGTGCTGCAAACCGCGTTTCACCGCTTCACCCCGCAAGGAGTGAGCGGTGTCGTCGTGATTGCGGAGTCGCACCTGTCGATCCATACATGGCCTGAGTATGGGTATGCGGCCATGGATATCTACACGTGCGGCGACAAGACCGAGCCATGGAAGGCGTGCCGCTACGCTGCGGCCGAGTTCCAGGCCAAACAGATGCTCACCACGGAAGTGCGCCGCGGGATGACCAACGAAGACGGCGTCTATAGCCACAGCGTCGGCCGTAAGACGCCGGGGGTCGAGCCCGTTGCCAAAAACCGAAAACTTTCAGTGGTACGTTGAGAGCGTCGCACCTGGAGAAGCCCACGGCCACGCCATAACAGGCACGCTGGCCTCCGGCCAGTCCGATTTCCAGCGCTATGCGATCGTCACGAGCGAGCTCTTCGGCAAGATGCTCGTGCTCGACGGCGACACGCAAAGCGCGGCGCTCGACGAATACATCTACCATGAAGCACTTGTGCACCCGGCCTGCGCAGCCGTTGGGCAGCCGCAGCGTGCGTTGATTCTCGGCGGCGGCGAGGGCGCCAGCATGCGCGAACTGCTGCGCGTTCCCTCGATGCGCAAGGTCACGATGGTCGACATCGACGGCACGGTCGTCGAAGCGTGCAGGCGTCATCTGCCTGAGTGGAGCGCGGGTGCGTTCGAGGACCCGCGCGCTGAGCTGGTCATCGGCGACGCCAAAGCCTATGTCGAGCGCTCGAACGAAGCGTTCGACGTCATCATCGGCGACCTGACGGAGCCGCTCGAAGACTCGCCCTCGTACGGCTTGCACACCGTCGCGATGTACCGCTCGATCCGCGCACGGCTCTCAAGCAGCGGGGCGTACGCGCTGCAGACCTCGATGGCCGGCCCGCACAATTTCCACCTGCATGCGCGCATGATCGCGACACTACGAGGGGCATTCGAGCGAGTGGCACCGTACTGCGCGTACGTGCCGGCATTCGATACCGTGTGGGGCTTCGCGCTGTGCGGCGCTTCCGACGATCTTCGTACCGACGCTGCTGCGCAGCGCGCAGGCGCGTACTCCGAGGCCTGCGGCGGACTGCGCTTCTACGACGCCGAATCGCACCGCGCTCTGTTCAACCTTCCTCGCTATCTGCGCGACGCATATGCGGCGGCCGCCCCGCTGACGTAGGCACCCCGAACCCGATGGAGTTTGCTCCGATGTCCTGGTATATGCTGGCCCGCTTCGCATCGCTCGGCACTGCAATATTGATGTTAGGCGCCGCGACGCCGGCGCCGCAATCCTCCGATCTGGTCGACGTGGCGGCCGCGAACGCCGTCTTCGGGTTCCGGCTGCTCAGCGCGCTGCAGAAGGCTGCGCCGAGCGAGAACATCGTGATCTCGCCGGCGAGCGCCTCGCTGGCGCTCGCGATGGCGCGCAACGGAACATCGGGCCAGACGGCGCTTGAGATGGCGGAGGCGCTTGCACTGCCGGGTGTTAGCCAAGATCAGATCAATCGCGGTAACGCGGCGTTGATCGAGCAGCTCCAGTCACCGGCCGAGGGCGTGACGCTCAACATCGCGGATTCGTTGTGGGCCGACAGCAAACGCGTCGCGCTGCGCGCCTCGTTCGTCGAGTTGGCGAAGGCGTTCTATAATGCCGAAGTGGCCGACGTCGACTTCTCTGATCCCGATACGCCCGCGCGCATCAACGCCTGGGTCGGCAAGAAGACGCATGGCAAGATCGACAAGATCATCGACCGTCTCAACCCGTCCGACGTGGCGCTGCTTCTCAACGCGCTCTATTTCAAAGGCCAGTGGACGCACAAGTTCGACCCGGCGCAGACGAAGCCGCATGACTTCACGTTGGCGAGCGGCACTACCAAAAAGGTGCCGTTGATGTCGCAGCACGGCAAGTTCGAATATTTCGAGACGCCCGCGATGCAAGCGATCCGCTTGCCGTATGGCAAGGGCGATCTCATCATGGACATCTTCTTGCCTGCGAAGTCGTCGAGCTTGGCGGCGCTCGAAGAGCAGCTGACGGCGCGGAATTGGGAGTCGTGGCAAAGCGGCTTCGTTGAGACGCCCGGCGACATCGCGCTGCCGCGCTACGAGCTCAAAGCCGAATACGGACTGAACGACGCGCTCAAAGCGCTCGGCATGCGCCAGGCGTTCGACCCCGCTGCTGCCGATTTCCACGCGATGTTCGAGCCGGCCGCTGCCGCGCGCGGCGTGAACTTCTTCATCTCGTACGTCAAACAGGCGACATATTTGAAGGTCGACGAAGAAGGGTCTGAAGCCGCCGCCGTCACCTCGATCGGCATCACGACGACGGCGTTTCGGCCGCAACCGCCGCCGTTCCACATGGTCGTCGACAGACCGTTCTTGTGCGTGATCGAAGACCTCCGCACCAAAGCACTGTTGTTCGTCGGCGCGATCTACGACCCAAGTCCCTAGCGGCCCAGGGCGGCTCGCGGACGAACGAGAAAACGGCGCGGTGACAACGACGCAGAGCGTGGCGCGGACCCCATTATCCGACGTCCACGAGCGCCTGGGCGCGAAGATGGCGCCGTTTGGCGGCTTTCTCATGCCGATCCAGTACAGCGGCATCCTGGACGAGCATCGCGCCGTGCGCGGCGCGGCCGGCATGTTCGACCTTTCGCACATGGGCCAATTCGTCGCGCGCGGGGAGGGCGTCGCGGCGTGGTTGGACGGACTGACGGTCAACGCCGTCGCGACGATGAAGCCGGGCCAAGCGCGCTACAACATCTTCACCAACGAACGTGGAGGAGCGCTTGACGACGCGATTATCTACCGGATGGACGGGCGCTGGCTGATCGTGGTCAACGCGGCGAACACCGATAAGATGTGGCAGTGGCTGTCCGGGCGCGTGCCCGCCGGCATCACGCTCGAGAACCGCACCCCGGCCTCTGCGCTGATCGCCATCCAAGGACCGCGTTCGCTCGAGCTGCTCGCGCCGCTCACTAACGCTGATCTCGAGCACCTGAAGTACTATCATGCGACCGATGGGACGGTCGCCGGCGTGCCGGCGGAGATCGCTCGCACCGGTTACACGGGCGAAGACGGCTTCGAATTGTTCGTCGCGGCAGACGACGCGCACCATCTATGGGAAACGTTGACGCGGGAAGGTCAACGCGTCGGTCTGATCCCGACGGGACTTGGCGCGCGCGACGTGCTGCGGCTCGAAGCCGGCATGCCGCTGTATGGACACGAATTGGAAGAGGACATCACGCCGCTGCAAGCCGGCCTCGATGCGTTCGTCAAGCTCGAGAAGGGTGAATTCGTCGGCAAAGACGCGCTCGCGAATCAACAGGCGGACGGAAGCTACGACCGCATCGTCGGCTTTGTGATGGAAGGCCGTGCACCGGCACGCGCGGGCTATGGCGTCTGGCACGACGGACGTCGTGCAGGCGAAGTGCGCAGCGGATCGCCGGCTCCCGCGCTGGGTGGCAAGAACATCGGCACCGCGCTGGTGCGTTCGGATGCGGCGGCGCCCGGCACGTCGCTGGAGATCGACATTCGCGGCCAGCGTCAGCGGGCGACCGTCGTGCCGCTGCCGTTCTACAAACGCGCGCGATAAGGACAAAGACGTGACTTTACCAACAGATCTGTTGTACACGAAAGAACACGAGTGGGTGAAGCTCGATGGCGCGAGCGCGACCGTCGGCATCACCGACTACGCGCAGTCGTCGCTCGGCGACATCGTGTATGTCGAAATGCCGAAAGCCGGCAGCGCGGTCGAGCAGTTCAAACAGATGGGCGTCATCGAGTCGGTCAAAGCGGTGTCGGATATCTTCGCGCCGCTGTCGGGCTCCATCGTCGCCGTCAACGCTGACGTCGAAAATGACCCGGCGAAGGTGAACGGCGATCCGTACGGCGCGGGCTGGCTGGTCAAGATCAAGCTTGCCGACGCGGCGCAGGCCAAGAATCTTCTCGACGCGGCCGCGTACCAGAAAGTCGTCGACGCCGCGGACCACTGACCGATGTACACTCCGCACACACCGCAAGACATCCGCGCGATGCTCGAGGTCATCGGCGCGCCGTCGCTGGAATCGCTCACCGATCCGCCGGCTGGCTTGGCAATCAAAGGCGAGCTTGATGTTTCGCCGGCGCTGCCTGAAGCGGACGCCTACGCGCACATCCGCGCGATGGCTCAAGAAAATGTCGCGGCGAATGCGATCTCGTTCCTTGGCGCCGGAGCGTACCGGCACTATCAACCGCCGGCGGTTCCCTATTTCGCGTTCCGCTCCGAGTTTTTGACCTCGTACACACCGTACCAGGCCGAGGCAAGCCAAGGCAGCTTGCAAGCGATCTTCGAGTGGCAGACCTACATCTGTCTGCTCACTGGCATGGACGTCAGCAATGCGTCCGTCTACGACGGCTCGACCGCACTCGTCGAAAGCGTCATCATGGCGGCGCAGGCGACGGGCCGCAGACGCGTTGCCGTCAGCCGTGCAGTGCATCCGCTATATCGACGAGTGCTCGCGACCTACTCGGAGGGCATGGGCATCGCTGTCGACGAGTTGGGATGCGATGCGAGTGGTCGAACCGTTATACCCGCAACGGTGAGCGCTGATGTCGCCGCGATCGTCGTGCAAAGCCCGAACTTCTTCGGCGTCGTCGACGCCGCCAGCGAGGCCGCTGCGGCCGCGCACGCCGGCGGAGCGCTTGCGATCCACGTCGCAGCCGAAGCGCTCTCACTCGCCGTGCTCAAGACACCGCGCGAACTCGGCGCGGACATTGCTGTTGGCGATGCGCAGTCGTTCGGATTGCCGGTCGGCTACGGCGGCCCGTACGTCGGCTATGTCGCCACCACCAAAGAACACGTGCGCCGCCTGCCCGGACGGCTTGTCGGGCAGACGCACGACGTCGACGGCCGGCGCGCTTTCGTGCTGACCCTGCAAGGCCGTGAACAGCACATCCGGCGCGAGTTGGCGAGCTCCAACATCTGCACCAATCAGGCGCTGTGCGCGCTCATCGCCACGATCTACCTCGCGACCGTCGGCCGCAAGGGGCTGACTTCGATCGCGAGCGCGAACATGGCGAACGCGCGAGCCCTCGCCGACGCGCTCACGGCGTTGCCCGGATTTGGCATGGCGTTTGACGGCTCGTACTTCAATGAGTTCGTCGTGCGCACGCCGCTGCCGGCGGCTGAGCTCGCCGCCAGGTTGGAGAAACGCGGCATCCTCGCCGGTCTGCCGCTCTCTCGCTTTTATCCGGAGATGACCCACGAGCTGCTCGTGTGCGCCACCGAGCTGACGACCCCGTCGCAGATCGACGCGTTCGCGCGCGCGCTCGTCCAGGAGTGCAAGCATGCCGTCGCTGCTGTTTGAACAGGGCGCCGCCGGGCGCGGCAGCGACTTCGTGCGCAGCGGCGGCGCACCGTCGCAGTTCCTAGACGCGGCCGATCTACGCGCCGATTTGCCGCTGCCCGATCTGACGGAGCTCGACGTCGCGCGCCACTTCACCGCGCTCTCGCACCGCAATTTCTCCGTCGACACGAACTTCTATCCGCTCGGCTCGTGTACGATGAAGTATAATCCGAAGCTCAACGAAGCAGTTTCCGGGTTCTCGGGCTTCACCGACCTGCACCCATTCGCGCCGGACGCCGGATCGCAAGGCGCGTTGCGCCTGCTGTGGCACATGGAGCGCACCCTTTCGAGCTTGTTCGGGATGGACGCATTCTCGCTGATGCCCGCGGCCGGCGCGCATGGCGAGATCACCGCCATGCTGATGGCCAAGAAATACTTCAAACAACGCGGGGATCAGGACCGCGTGATGTGCATCGTGCCGGATACCGCTCACGGCACGAACCCCGCAAGCGCGGCGATGGTCGGATACAATGTCGTCTCGATCCCGTCGACTAGGCGCGGGCGCACCGACCTCGCGGCGCTGCGCGCGAAGCTCGATGGCTCGATCGCCGTGTGCATGATGACGAACCCGAACACGCTCGGGTTATTCGAAGACGAGATCATCGAGATGACCAAAGCCGTGCACGACGCGGGCGGCCTCATGTACTACGACGGCGCGAATGCCAACGCGATCGTCGGCCTCACGCGGCCCGGCGACATGGGTTTCGATCTCATGCACCTCAACTTGCACAAGACGTTTTCGGTGCCGCACGGCGGCGGTGGACCCGGCTCTGGTCCTGTCGGTGCAAGCATTTCGCTCTCGCCATACCTACCGTCGCCCTTGGCAGCGCGCGACGAAGCGTCCGGCGCGTACTTCTGGGATGAACAGCGGCCCAAGAGCATCGGCGCCGTGCGTGCGTTCCCGGCGCACTTCTTGGCCATCGTGCGGGCCTACGCGTACATCATCGTCCACGGAGCTGAGGGGCTGCGTCAGAACAGCCGTCTTGCCGTCCTCAACGCCAACTACGTACGCGCGAAAGTCAAGGATTTTCTCACGGTCCCATACCCCGATCACTGCCGCCACGAATTCGTGTGCTCAGCCGAGGATCTCAAGAAGCAGACGGGCGTGCGCGCCCTCGACCTAGCCAAGGGTTTGCTCGACGCCGGCGTTCACGCGCCGACGATGTACTGGCCGCACGTCGTGCCCGAGTGCTTGATGATCGAACCGACCGAGACAGAAAACCGCCACACGCTCGATGCGTTCGTCGAGACGCTGCGTGGACTCGTGGCGCGCGCGCACGAGGATCCCGCGGCTGTGCAGCAGCTGCCGGTCCGCACGCCTGTGCGGCGCGTCGATGAAGCGCAGGTGGGCAGGTCGGCGAACAAGGGCATCGGATTGCGCTGGTCGCCGGCAGACGAACGCGCGTAAGCGATGAAACCGCGCCGCCGCCCGACGAAGGTCAAGCACGAACGTTCGGCCGGCGGGTTTGTCCTCAAACGCAATGGATCGTCGTACGCGGGACTCGTGATCGGCCGCGCGACGCCACGTATCTGGTCGTTGCCCAAGGGGCATGTCGAGCCGGGAGAAGCGGTCGAGGTCACGGCGACGCGCGAGGTGCTCGAAGAGACCGGCGTTGAGGCGACGATCATCGAGAAGCTCGCGGACATCAAATATTGGTTTTACAGCAGCCGGTTAAAACACAGCAAAATCGTACATTTCTATCTCATGCGCTATGGTGACGGTGCTCCGGTGCCTCAAGTCGGGGAAGTCGACGAAGTGGTCTGGGTTCCACTTGACGAAATGTCCAAACGCATGACCCATCTCAACGAGCGGCGGCTCGTGGGCCTCGTCGAGAAGATCGTCCAAGAGAAGTCCGCCTCCGAACTCGGATTTTGAGATCTCCGCTTTTCCGGCCGTGGGGCGCGCTGTGCGCGCTGCTGCTGCTTTGCGGCTGCGCGCGCCAACAAAGCGCTCCCGCTCCAAGCCCCACCCCGACGCCGACGCCGACGCCATCCGTTGCCGACCCGCTGAACGGCGAGATGGTGCCGCCAAGCGCCATCCGCCACCGCATCGCCGCCGTCATGATCGACAATTATCCTGATGCACGGCCGCAGAGCGGCCTGCATGACGCCGATGTCGTCTATGAAGTCGAGGCCGAGGGCGGCATCACACGCTACCTCGCGCTGTTCTTGGGCGGTGCGCCGGCAGTGGTCGGCCCGGTGCGCAGCGCGCGCACGTACTTTGTCGACCTCGCACGTCCGTACGATCCGTATTTCGCTCACGCGGGTCAGAACGACGACGTTATCGAGCCGCTCGAGGTGTTGCGCGAGGCCGGTTTTTCCGACATGGACGAGATCCAGCACACGCCCGAGGCGTTCTGGCGCGACGACAGCCGCGACATGCCGCACAACCTTTACACCGGCGTCGCGCGGATCCGAAAGGTCGGCCCTGGCTACGGACACGCCGACAAGCCGTACGAGGGCGATGAATTCGCCTTCGTGACCCCTGCGCCGGCGACGCCCGACGCGCCGAACGCGACGGCAGCCGCGTCACCCCCGGAGACGCCGGCCGCAGCGCTTGCCGCAACGACGGCGCCCGCATCAGCAAGCAATGACGTGCCCGACGTCGTCGCGTCATTCTGGCTTGAATATGACGTGCACTACGTTTGGGATGGCACCGGGTATCAACGTTTCATCGACGGCCAGGCGCAGCACGATCGGGATGACGACCGGCCATATCAAGTGAACGATATCATCGCGGTGTGGATCCCGGCGAAGGTGCTCGACTCGATCGGCGATCTTTCCATGGACGTGTACGGCAGTTTTCCAGCCGTGTTGGTGCACGACGGCCGCGCGCAGAGCGGCGTGTGGGATGCGCCTGGACCTGGAACGCTACCGCAACTGCACGGTGACGCAGGAGCCCCGCTCGCATTGGCTCCCGGTCAGATATACATCGAGGTGATGCCGCAGGGCAGCAGTTTCAGCGTCGGGAAACACGTCTGGTCTCATTGATGAAGACCGCCGCTAGCGCCATGGACCCGGCCGCGACGGCCGCTGAAAGCATCGCCGACCGCAACCGACTGCAGGTCAAACTCGACGTCTTCGACGGCCCCCTCGACCTGCTGCTCCACCTGGTCCTCGAACAAGACGTCGACATCGTCACCGTCAGCCTCGCCGACGTGTGTGACCAGTACGTCGCGTATCTCTCCGTCATGGAGAGCCTGGACATCGACGTCGCCAGTGAATATCTCGTGATTGCGGCGACGCTTTTGTTCATCAAGTCGAAGAAGCTGCTGCCGCCGCCTCCGCCTCCGTTTTCCGACGACCTCGAGGACGAAGCTGCGCTGGCTGAAGAGACGCTGCGGCAGCGGCTCATCGCGTACGCGCATTTCAAGCGGCTCGGCCAAGACTTTCGCGTGCGGATGGAAGAGAATGCCGCCTATTTCCCGGGCGCACCGATCGCAGAAGAAGGCCTCGTGCAGCATTACCGGCTTGAGCCAGGCGGTTTGATCGTCGCATTGCAGCGCGCGCTCGCCAACGCTGCGGCACGGCCCGCAGTCGTCAAGCGCGAGACGTTTTCGATGGTCGTGAAGATGAACTACGTCTTGCGCCAGGTGCGCGAGCGTCTCACGATGACGTTCTCCGAACTGATCGCCGGCTGCCGCCGGCTCGAGGTCGTCGTCACTTTCCTCGCGTTGCTCGAACTGGTGCGTGCGCGTAAGGTCGTGTGCGCGCAGCCCAAATTGTTCACCGATATCGTCGTCACGCCGGCGCCGAAGGAAGCGCAGTCGCTTGGCAAGTCTGCGTAACCGCGTCGAGGCGATCTTGCTGGTCGCTGAGAAGCCGGCATCCGAAGCTGATATCTGTCAAGCGCTGCGCGCGTCCCCGGCCGAAGTGCGCGCCGCCCTGCGCGAGATCGGCTCGTCATTGGAAGGCCGCGGCATCGTGCTGCGTGAGGTCGCGGGCGGTTGGCGGCTGGCGACGCATCCCGATTGCCGCGAAGACATCGAGCGCTTCTTGCTTCCACCGAAGACGCACATGTCACAGGCGTCGCTCGAGACGTTGTCGATCGTCGCCTACTTGCAGCCGGTGACGCGCGCCGAGGTCGAGAGCTTGCGCGGCGTCAACGTCGACGGCGTCATGCAGACGCTCGAGGATCGCGGACTTATCAAAGAGCTCGGCCGCAAAGATACGGTCGGCCGGCCCATCATCTACGGCACAAGCGCGCGCTTCTTAGAAGCGTTCGGATTGCGCTCGATCGAAGAGCTGCCGCAGCTGCCCGAAGGTGCGCCGCGCCGCATCGGCGGCGACGTGATCCCATTACCACTCTCCGCCGCGCGCGAGCAGGCGCTCGGCCAGATCCACGAATCGGTCGAAGGCCATGAGGGCGATCAAATCCCGCACTCGCAATCGACGCTCGAGCATAGCGTCGCCGACGAACTCGCACACGCGCTGGACGAGTGAAACACGTCTCTGACTTCGACACACTAGTCGAAGAGTATACTCGCTACCGCACCTCGTACTCGGACGAGCTGTTCGATGTGATCGCTGCGTTTTTCGGTCCGCCGTCGAGCAAGCGCGTTCTCGACGCGGCGTGCGGCACCGGACTTGCGACGCGCGGCATGCTCGCGCGCGGCTATCGCGTGACCGGCATCGACGTCGCCGAGCGCATGCTCGGTGCGGCCCGCGCCGAGCTCGCGGCGAATTCCGATGCGGTCTTCTATCTCGCGCGCGCGGAAGCGCTGCCCTTCGCCGATGAGGCCTTTGCCGGCATCATCTGCGCGCAGGCCTTTCATTGGTTCGACGAACGCGCAGCACTCGCCGAGTTTGCACGCGTGCTCACCCGCGGTGGCGGACTTGCCATTTTCTGGAAGCACGCGCGGCCTGACGATCCGTACGCGCGGGCGGTGCGCATGCTGTTCACGCGCTGGACCGGCCGTGCGGAGGCGCCGCTCGAAAGCAGTTTCCGCGACTCGCTCGCGGCGTTTTGGTCGCAGGTCGAGCGCGGCGGCGAATTGCCGGGTGCACCTTTCCGCGACGGCGAGCTGCGCATGATGCGGTTTCGCCTGAAGTACGACGTGGACTCATACATCGGGTACCACCGCTCGCGCGAGAATCTGCGCATCGCATTGGGCGACGAGCGCGAGTCGTTCTTGCGCGCGGCGCGTGAAGAGATCGCGGCCCTCGCGCCTCCCGATGGGCGCTTCGAGGTCGAGCAGGACCAGTTTTTATACTGCGCCCGCAAGGCATGAGGTTCGGCGTCCACGTCGGCATCGGCGGTAATTTCCCGATCAAGACGATCCAGCAGGCGCGCGATGCGGGTTGCGACTGCATCCAGATCTTCGCCGGCAACCCGCGCGGCTGGCGGCGTACGCCGTACAATGTGCGCGCCTGGCAAGAGTTCAAAGCGTTGCGCAAACAATATGGCATTTTCCCGGTCCTCATCCACAGCTCGTACTTGGTCAATCTGACAACGACCAATCGGACGCTGCACGCGAACAGCACGATGCTGGTTGCGAACGATTTGGAGGTCGCGGCGCGCGGCGGCATCGAGTACGTCAACACGCACCTCGGCAGCTATGGTGAGCAGACCCACGCGGCCGGCATCGCGCGCGTGAGCGCGACGATTTCAAATCTCATCAAGACGGCCAAACCCGGGCCGATGCTCCTGCTTGAGAACTCGGCGGGCGCTGGAAACCTGTGCGGCGGCACGATGGAAGAGATCGGCGAGATCCTGCGCACTGTAGACAACAAACGCGTGGGCGTGTGCTTGGACACGGCGCACGCATGGGCATCCGGCTACGATATCCATGACGAAAAGGGCGTCGATGCGTTCTTGGCGTCAGTGCGCAAGAACATCGGCTTTAAACGCGTCCGTGCGCTGCATCTCAATGACACCAAGGTCGCACTCGGCGCGAAGCGCGACCTGCACTGGCACCTCGGCCAGGGCCGCATCGGGACGAACGGCTTTCGCGCGTTGCTAAGCCGTCCCGAACTTGCGCATGCGGCTGCGATCTGCGAGACGCCGAAGTCCATCGAGGAGGACCGCATGAACCTGGGTGCGGCAAGGCGCCTCGCGGGTGTCACGCGCTCAAAACCGAAGTCCTAGTCGCGCAAAACGCCACTTTTCGGTCTGCACCGCGGTAGAAAGCTATCGTCATGAACGCTTTGCAGAAGTCTCCTCCCTGGTTCACAGCGCTCGCGCTCGCCGCGCTTGCGCTCGAGCTCGTGCTGCCGCTTGAAGCGCTCGCACGCGCCGGCGGTGGCGGGCATTATGGCGGCGGTGGCGGGGGCGGATATCACGGTGGCGGCTACAGCGGCGGCGGATACCACGGTGGCTACAGCGGTGGCGGCTTCAGCTTCTGGCCTCTGCTGTTCTTAGGTCACGGCAGCGGCTTCTGGATCATCATCGCGCTTATCGTGGTGTACTATCTGTGGAACCGAGCACAGGCCAACGCGCGCGCGCAATTCGCGGGTCCGGTTGAAGCGCCGGTCGTGATGCCGAGTGGCTCGACGACGCAGTTCATGGATCAACCGGCGCAGACGGTCGATCCGCAGGCGATCGCAGCGGGCGAGGCCGCGATCAAGGCGCGCGACCCGGGCTTTGACGAGCGCGCATTTCTCGACCGTGCGCAGACCGCGTTTTTCAAGATCCAGCAAGCCTGGATGGCACGCAACCAAGATCTCGCGCGCG
>DASRXC010000117.1:0-5207 GCA_035654355.1 Binatus sp. (SeqCode) | reverse complement strand
GGTTTAACTCGTTCTCGAGCGGGCGCAAGCCGAGTGCGCCGAAAAGCGCGCCGAAGTTCCAACCTCGCATGGCAAACCGCAGCCACGGGATGCGCTCTGCCATAAAGTTAGGCTCGAACATGCGCCGCCCGGCGACTGCGAAAACCGGGTAGCGCCAGGCGAGCGCTCCGACGCTCGTCGACTCGACGAGAATCGTCGGCTCGTTTTCATGCTGATGGTTGGCGACGACGACCTTTGCTCGTGGGGTGCGCGGCAGCGAGCCCCAGCAACGGATCCGATATCGCAGATGGTAATAGGCGTGGACGCTGAGCACGGCGGCCCAGCGCATGGGCTGGAGCCACAGAGGTGCGACCGAAAGCGCTCGACTGTTTTGCGCCGCGCTCAAGTCTCGGGGATCATGTCGGCGATCGTCCCGACACGCATCGCTTTTTGTGCACCAGGCGACAACTCGAGGAAATGCAAGATCTTGTTCATGATCTCGACGTCATGCATGACGAGCCCGTGCACGTGCGTCCGTTGCCGCGGATCGTTGCCTGCGAGGAAGTACTCATGCGCCGGCATGAGGCTCCAAAACGACCAGAATGGCTCGATGATGCGGTTGCGCCATTCCGTTGATTCGCCCGAGCCGTCGTCGCCGAATCGAGTCTTGAATATCTGCAAGAATTCGCCCGCGATGATGCGCAGGATCTTGGCGTGCCGGCCATCGTCCTCAGCCGCGTGCAGACCCATAGTCGCGAGGATCGACGGCATCTCGTACGTCTGTTGCTCGGAGTAAGACCGGATCGCCACCGATGCTTCGTAGGACGACATGAAGATCGCCAGCACTGCTGGCTCAAGCGTCTCGATCGCAGGCATCAGCGCTTTGAACAGCGGGCTTTCGCCGGGCCGCGGCGGGATGTCGGGAAACGCGGCGCTGGCCGACGTCTCCATCTTGAGCATGGTCGCAACGTGGGATGCCTCGTCGTTGAGCAAAGCGGAAAGCGCCCGTCGGAACGAGACGTCAAATTTTTCCTCGTTCGCGTGGATAAGCAAACGTCGCGCGATCGACACGGCAATCTCTTCCGCGCGAGTCGACACCGCGATCACGGATTTGTAGAAACGGACCAGTTTGCGCGTTTCGCGCGCGCCTTCGGGGATGGGGAATAGCGGCAGCGACGACCAGGGAAGGTCGTCGACGTGCCAGTGCCGGGCGAGCATCTGGTCGGCCAAGCCGTCGGCCACTTCACGCGGACTGCGCTGCCAGACCTCGGGTCCGAAGACCGCCGAGATCGTCGGCGTTTGGATCTGCGCCATGCAGGTTCGTTGGAAAGACCGGCCCGCTAGGCCTGCGCCCGGTGTAAGGAAAGTCGCGATGCTGACATAATCAGGCTGTGAGCCCACTCGCTTTTCGGAGGTTCTTTATGACTCTGGAGCTTTGGAACACGTTCGCCACCATGGGCACCTTCATCGTCATCGCCGCGACCGCCATCGCGGCGCTCGTGCAGTTACGCCATGCGCGAGGCAGTAATCAGCTCGCCGCGCTTGCCGAATTGCAGGACACGTCTCGCACGGCTCAATTCGAAGCCGCTGAACATGTCGTACGGACGGAGCTCGAAGGTAAGCTCAAGGATCCTGAATTTCGATATCAGCTCTGTCACCGCTCAGTGAGGACGCCCGAAACGCGAGTTTTTCTATCCAAGATCAACACCGTCGGTAATTTTTATGAGAATATGGGGTTGCTGGTGAAATCCGGGCTGGTCGATCGCGATCTCGCATTGGATACGTGGGCTGGGCAAATCCCTGGAAATTGGGAGCGCTTGTCGCCGTTTGCCGTGATCATTCGACGAGAACTGGGTGATTCTGTGTGGGAGAACTTCGAGTACCTCACAGTGCTAGCACAAGATTGGATGACGGCTCACCCTTATGGCGCGTATCCTCGCGGTGTGCGGCGTCTCCAGCTGAACGACTCATGGCTCGACGACGACAAGCGGTATGAGGCTGTGCGGGCGACCGCGTAGGAGCGAGTTTTTCGTGCCCCCGCGTTGAGAGCACGTTTTTCATAGCGTCATGAGCGTCCGCGCTGTATAGTCGTCCCAAGAGGTTCTCACCGCTATGGCACTAACGGATCCGTTCACGCGAGACATCAATACCAAGTATGTCCCCTTGGGAATCACATCTTCACGGCGTTCGGATGCGATGCCGCCCGATCAGGACATCTACGGATTTCTGATCGGCGACTGGGCGATTCACTCCATCAACTACAAGATCGATGGCTCGCAGTTCTCGACCGAGGGCTCGTGGAGTTTTCGCTGGATCCTTCATGGGAGCGCGATTGAAGACGTCATCGGCGCGAACCAAATCAGGGAAGATGGTGTGTGGCACGCCGGTGTCGGCATACGATTTTACGATTCTGCGGATCGCGTGTGGCGGCTGACCTACGTCGAGCCGTTCACGCGTACGGTCAAACTCCTGACGGCGCAGCAGCGCGGCGACACCATCGTTCAGACGGTGCAGGGTCCCGGCCCGGCGGAGACGTGGTCTTTTGAAAACATCGAGCCCGACTCGTTTCATTGGATCTCTCGCGTGGCTGATGTCGACGCGCGCGCGCGCGTCGACCAAGAGATCTTCGCTAAGCGGGCGCCTTGAGATCGCAGCGGTGTCGAATGCTCGATGGGGTCGCGCCGTACTGCCGCGCGAATGTGGCTGCGAGATGGCTGTGATCGTAAAACCCGAGGTCGACCGCGATATCTGCGATCGGTTCGTCTCCATCATGCAGACGCTCGTGGGCCCACGCGAGCCTCGCGGCATGGCGGTATTGATGGATCGTCGTGCCAGTACGGCTCCGGAACACGCGGGCGAGATGAAATGCCGAATATCCAACGGCCGCGCCGATCGATTTCAGGTTGTCGCTTTCGGTCAATCGCTCGTTGATGTAAGCGCGCACGAGCTCGACGACGTCGTCATGACGCGAGGTCGCTGCCGGCGTTTGCGGGTGGGTTGCGAACAGATCGAGCAACTCGATAGCCGTCTCTTCTAACAGTACGTTGTCGTTCGCGGGCAAGATCTTATGAAGCAGGCTATGGACGTGGCGCTGCGTTGCACCGTCAAGTATCCAATATCGCGGCGTGACGCGTTCGCTTCCAAACGCGGCGAAGACCAGGTCATCTGCGAATTGCAACGCGACGCACCGGTCGCCGCCGCCAAACGGGTGCGAGATCACCCGGCTATCGGTCGAGAAGAGCGCGGCAGCGTTGCAATCCAGGAGCGCTTTCCGGCGACCGACCTGCCACTCGAACGCGCCGCACAACGGCAGTACGAGGCACGCGCCGGTCGACGATTCTTCGCCGCTGCTCTCGCCGCGGGGCGCACGGCAGCGCACGTCTCGTATCTGAACGGATGCCGAAGCGTGGACCCTGCGAGCGGTCATCATGTGCGTGCGAAAACCTTCATTGCTACGATATTCGAGAAAAGGAGAGTCTAGCCATGCAGCGCGTGTTGACATCGACGTTCGCAGACGCTTTGGTATCTGAAACCCCATCGGCGGAAATCGGCGAACGTGCGCGTGATTTTGACTGGATTGTCGGCGGCTGGTCTGGCACCACGCGCGACTTCAAAGAAGATGGTTCAGTCTTCGAGAGCACGGGCGAATGGTGGTTCAGCTGGGTGCTCGAGGGGCGCGCGATCCAAGATGTGTGGATCGTGCCGCGCCGAGCCGACCGAACCGGTGCATCGCGGGTATACAATCGGTACGGTACGACGATTCGGTACTACGACGCGCAACAGGGCTTGTGGAGAATCGTCTGGATCAATCCCATCAGCGGTATAAAGAGCGAGCTCGCGGGACGCCGCCACGACAATCGCATTGTCCTTGAAGGCGTCAATGAAACGGGCTCGATGCGGTGGAGCTTCAACGACATCACGCCGACGAGGTTCATCTGGCGCGGCGAAGAGCAGCGAGCGGACGGATCGTGGTTCCTCGGCGCTGAGTTCACGCTAACGAAGAAAGTGTGACGAGCGTGTAGAGCGAATGCGCGCTCCCACGTATGTCACTTGCGCTGGGGCATGCGATCCTCATCGGTGTTGTCGCTGGCTTGCGCTCGACAATCGCGCCGCTGGCGCTCACCGTCGCGCGTCACTCTGTGCTCTGGATCCTTTTCACGGTTTTGGCAGCCGCTGAACTCGTCGGCGACAAACTTCCAAGGATGCCGTCCCGCTTGAGACCGCTTCCATTAACCTTTCGTTGCATTTCGGGCGGCGCGTGCGCGTTCTTCCTAACGTCCGGTGCCTTGCCCACGTGGCTCGCGATCGTCTGTGGTGTCGCAGGTGCGCTGATCGGCGCGTATGCGGGCTACGAGATCAGAAGGGCGATCACGCGCAAGCTGCACGTGCCGGACCTTCCGGTCGCGCTCGGGGAAGACGTCATAACCATCTTGTTGGCCGTTGTCGCCGTCAAGTTCTAGACGGCTGCTCGATCTGACGCTCGGCGATCAACACGCCAAGAAGCCGCCATCGACCGCGAGCACTTGCCCCGTCACATAACTGGAGGAATCGCTCGCAAGGAACAGGAGCGGTCCGTCGAGTTCGTGCGTCAGCCCTGGGCGCCGCATCGGTATCATGCGCCCGATCTGATCGAGGGCTTTCTTGCTCGCGAAGATCTCGGCGGTCATCTCGCTCTCGAAATACGCCGGCGCGATCGCGTTGACGCGCACGCCGCGACCGGCCCATTCGATTGCGAGCTCACGAGTCAGATTCACCAAGCCGCCCTTGCTGGCGGCATACCCCGGGGTGGGATGGATGCCGCCGCCGACCAGTCCGAGCACCGATGCCACATTGATGATGCTGCCGCTGCCGCGCTCCAACATGTGCCGTGCCGCTTGCTGTGAAACGGAAAATGCGGCGATGAGATTGAGTCTGATGACGTCGGCGAAGGCTGCAAGCGGCTCTTCTTCGGCACGATACGGATCGGCATCGCCCGCGGCGTTGACCACGACATCGAGACGCTTGAAGCGCGAAAGCGCTGCGTCGATGAGGCTGGCGACGGCGCGTTCGTCGGTGACATCGCAAGCGACCGGCAACGCATCGTGCAGTTCGCGCGCCAATCCCTCGAGCCGATCCGTGCGGCGCGCGGCAAGGACGACTTTGGCGCCGGCTGCATCCAACACACGGGAAAAGCGCGCTCCAAGTCCGCTAGAAGCGCCGGTGACGAGCGCAACGCGCCCATCTAACCG
>DASRXC010000116.1:0-4850 GCA_035654355.1 Binatus sp. (SeqCode) | reverse complement strand
ACGCGCCCTCGCCACGGCTCGAGCACACGATCGAGCGCGCGTTCCTGCTCTGCGCTCAGCGTGCACAACGGCGGGCGGCAACGGCCGGTTGAAAAACCGAAGCGCTGCATCGCGGCTTTGACCGGAATCGGACTCGTGACTGCGAAGAGCGCCTTGATGAGCGGCAACAACATCTGGTGGATCTGGGCTGCCTGCGCGACGTCGCCATCCGCAAACGCGTCGCACATGGCGCGGATATGTTCGCCGGCGATGTGGCTGGCGACGCTGACGACGCCGCAGCCGCCGATCGCCATGATCGGCAGCGTGAGATGATCGTCGCCGGAGTAGACGTCGAAGTCTTTCGGCACTTTGGTGATGAGCTCGCCGATTTGCATGAGATCGCCGCTCGATTCTTTTACGCCGGCGATGCGCGGATGGTCGGCCAGCGTCGCGATCGTCTCGGGCAAGATATTGACCGCGGTCCGGCTAGGGATGTTGTAGATGACGAGCGGCAGCTGCGTCGCGTCGGCGATCGCAGTGAAATGCTCGATCAGACCGGCTTGCGGCGGCTTGTTGTAATACGGCCCGACCACGAGCAGCGCGTCGACGCCGCATTGCGCCGCCCGCTTGCTCAACTCGACGGAACGGTGCGTGTCGTTGCCGCCGGTGTTGGCGATGACTCTAATGCGCCCGCGAACCGCCGCTGACACCTCGCTGAAGAGCTTCTCCTTTTCGGCATCGGTAAGCGTCGGCGATTCGCCGGTCGTGCCGGCGAGGACGAGACCGGTGCTGCCGTTCTCTCCCAACCATGCCGCCAACCGGCGCGCCTCCGCGTAGTCGACGGCGCCGTCATCGCGCATCGGCGTGATCATCGCCGTCACGACCGGTCCAAAGCGTGCCATTCGGTTCCTTCCTTTAGAGGCGTGCCATCCGCCCTAGGCGCGAGCGTCCAGTCCGAAATGCGTGTGCACGGCCGCTTCTGCCGCGGCGGCGTGTGTCCCCGGCACGAGTATCGAGATCGTGATGTTCGAGTCCGTGCTGTGCATGATGGGAACGCCGGCATCTACCAACGCCTGCACGACCGAGTACATAACGCCCGGGGTTCCGCGCATGCCCGCGCCCACGATCGAGATCTTCGCACATTCGGGAGTGAAACGCAGCGCAACCGGGATCTTGTTGAGCGCGAGGCGTGTTTGGTGAAGATCGGCTCCTTGAACACAGAAGAACAACCCCGCACGATTGATGTTGACGCAATCAATGCTGATCTTCTGATCGCGCAATGCACGCAACGCTTCAAGCTCCCATCCGCCGGGCATCGCCGCCGCCTCAGGGACGAGATGGCAGAATGCCAGGCCGGGAACGGTCGCGACCCCGGTGACTGGTTTTCCGGCGGCCACGGACCGTTCGTTGTCGATGTCTGTGCCGGCGCCCGTTTGCAAACCGCGTACCGAATACGGAGTCTGCGCTTCGCGCGCCATCGCGGCAGCTCGATCGTGCATGATGCCCGCGCCGTTTGCCGCGAGCTCATCGACTTCTTCAAAGGTCAGCTCGCCGATCGGGTGCGCCTGTGGAACGCGCTTGGGATCGGCGGTCATGACCCCATCGACGTCCGTGAAGATCTCGCAGCGCACGTTGCCGAGCGCGTTCGCTAGCGCGACGGCGGTCAGGTCGCTGCCGCCGCGTCCGAGCGTGGTGATGACGCCGTCCGGCGACACGCCTTGGAAACCGGCGATGACCGGGGTGATCCCAGCGTTGAGCCGCGAGCGCACAGGATTGGGGTCGGTGCGGACGATGCGGGCATCGCCATGGCGCTTATCAGTGTGAATGCCCGCTTGCGCGCCGGTCATCGCTTGCGCAGGCACTCCAGCTTGTTCGAGCAACGCGGCGAACACCGCGGCGCTGATCGCTTCACCGCTGGCGGCGAGCAGATCGCGGTTGGCTCCGGCACGTGCGGGCGCTAACCCCAATAACGAGTCCGTCGAGTATGGCTCGGGCGCGCGCCCGATCGCGGAGACGACGACCACCGGTTGGAGGCCGCCCGCGATCTCATCCTTGACGCGCTGGACCGCGACTTCTCGAAGCGCTTGCGTTGCAAGTGACGAACCGCCGAATTTCATGACGATGACGCGGCCCTTGCGACCGGAAACCTGCGAAGCGTCTTTCATACCGCTACTTGTGACGTGCGCAATGCGTGTTCGACGATCTGCACTGCATTGGTCGCCGCGCCTTTGCGCAGGTTATCGCACACGAGCCAGCAGAGAAATGCACCAGGATGTGCGGTGTCGGGACGCAAGCGACCGACGTGCACGTCGTCGTCCTTGCCCGCGATCTCGAGCGGGTCGGCGTAGCGCGATCCCTCGTAAAAGCGGACGCCCGGCGCGGAGCGCAAGACCTGTGCGATCTGCTCGCGCGATGCGTGCTGCGCCGGCATGAATGAGATCGCCTCGCTGTGTCCGACCGCGACCGGCACGCGCACCGAGGTCGCAGACACCGCCAAGTCGGACCGACCAAGGATCTTCTTCAGCTCGGCCGCGATCTTGCGCTCTTCGTCGCCGTATCCGCTCTCATCCCACGCACCGTTCTCGGGAATCACGTTGCCGACGACGCGGCGCGGCAAGAATTTGACGACGTCGCCGCCGCGCGCTTGCTCCTCGTATTCCGCCAGGGCGTCTTTGCCCGCGCCGGAGACGCTTTGATACGTCGCAACGCTCACAAATTTGAGACCAAACTCGCGCTCGATCGGCGCGAGCAAGACCGCGAGCGGGATCGTCGAGCAATTCGGATTCGCGATGAGCCGGTGCGCGCCGATCGCGTTCGCGTTGGCTTCCGGCACAACGAGTGGCGTTTTTTCGTCAAGTCGAAATACGCCGGATTTGTCGACCACGAGCGCACCGGCATCTGATGCTGCACGTGCATAACGTTCGCTGACTGCGTCGCCCGCTGCAAAAAACGCGACGTCGATGCCGGCGAAGGGTTCTGGCGAATTCTCGAGCAGTTCGATGTTCGCGCTCACGTCGCCAGCCGAAAGCCTTTGGCCGGCCGAGCGTTGGGTCCCGAAGGCGCGTAAGGAGGCGATCGGAAAACGGCGTTCATCCAAAATGCGTGCTACGGTTTCGCCGACGACGCCGCTCGCGCCGACGATCGCCACCGACAGGGTCCGCTCAGTGGGGCTCATACGAGTTCATCAAGACCATCGACAAATCGCGTCAGATCTTTCGCGGCGCGCACGGCAAGCAGCACGCCGGGCATGAACGACTGCCTTGACAGCGAGTTGTGCTTGATGCTCAAGGTCTCGCCATTGCCTCCTAAAATGACTTCTTGCTGCGCCACGATGCCGGGCAAGCGCAAACTATGAACGCCGATGCCTTCGACGTCCGCTCCACGCGCGCCGGGCGCCTTGATGACTTTCGTCTCGGCGCGCGCGAACGCCCCTGAGGCCGCCAATTTTCGCGCGGTCGCCATCGCCGTGCCCGACGGCGCGTCTTTCTTGCCCGTCTCGTGCGTTTCGATGATCTCGACCGCGTCGTATTGCGGCGCGGCTTCGAGAGCGAAGCGCATCATGAGCACGGCGCCGACTGAGAAATTAGGGGCGAAGACCGCACCGATCCCGGTACGTTGGACCGCCGAGCGGATGTCGGCGAGATCGTCAGGACCATAGCCGGACGTGCCGATGACCGGGCGCACGCCGCGCTCGAGTGCATCGAGCACGATCCGCTTGGAATCGGGGAAAAGCGAAAAATCCACCAACACATCAAGCTTGGTTGCTTGTAAGAATGCCGCCGTCTCATCGAATTGCCCAGCGCGCGCGTTGCCCTTGCGCACAAGCCCGCCGACATACTCGATGCCGTCTGCCGATTGCAGCGTGGTCACGGTCAGCGCACCCATCTTGCCGTTCGCCCCGGAGACACCTACCCGTATCACGTCATTCTGCGTTTCAAGAGGCGGTCAGACCGGCCCTTGGAAGGGGTCGATTGGACCACTTGGTTGCCGGGAAATGGCGCGATGTGCGACATAAGCCTTACTTTATCGTGGTCAACCGCTCGATCTTTGTATTTGCGATCACGCTCGTCTGTATCGGCCTGTTGGCCGCGCTCGCCTGCGCCAAACCGGCGCGGGTCGCAGAACAGCGGTCAGCGGTCGCGCTCAATACGACCCCGTCAGATCCGTCGCCTGACGCGGCCGCGACGCCGCTCGCGCACTTCCCGATATGGATCTACTCGGGATGTTCCGGTGAGTACATCAAAGAGTACAACCCCGAGCAAAGCTTCCCAGGTGCAGCGCGTAAGAACGCCGATTTTCTGGAGAACACGAACAGCGCAAGCCAGTCGGCATCGCGTTGTGCGCAGACGGGCTCTCCGACCAACCAGCAGTCTTGTCCAACTGCCCAAACGCCATTGCCGGGTGAATCAGCGTGCGTGCCCGTCGTCTATTTCACTGCGACGTTCGCGGGCCGACGCTCCGGCTGCAACAACTTCGACTTCTTCAATCGATACGGCACGACAGATTCCGATTGGTATCACTGGCAGCGTCCGCCGAACAACGGCAATATCGCGACAAGCGATCGCTATTGCTCGGGAGCTGGCGCGCAAATCCTCGTTCCCAATTCGGCCGACTTCCAAAACTGGCTGACCACGAATCGATCGTCACCCATGAGCGCGGCGCCCGCAAACCAAGTTTATTTTCGAGATGACGTGTACTCGTGCTATTCGTCTTCGACGTGTATCGGTTCGCTCGTCGGCTACGCGTCGCAGCGCTCAATCGCCGAATGCGCGGACGACGCCTGCGCATTGGCAGCCGAGAACGCTCTCAACGTGTTCCTTGCTCCGCGCACGATCTACCTGAATTCGCTGGGCGGTGCCGGCCTTGGTTTT
>DASRXC010000115.1:0-3244 GCA_035654355.1 Binatus sp. (SeqCode) | reverse complement strand
GTCAACCTGATGCTGCTCACGCAGAGCTTCGAGGCGGTGCTCGACTTCATCCAGTTCAGCCTGACCGCCTGCTCGTTCCTGACCGTGCTCGGCCTTATCAAGCTGCGCATCACGCATCCCGACCTGCCGCGGCCGTATCGCGCGTGGGGTTATCCGGCGACGCCGATCATCTTTCTTCTGGTGACGGCGTTCATGATGTACTATCTCGTCGTGAATCGTCCGGCGCAGTCACTCGCCGGATTCGCGATGATGCTCGCCGGCCTCGCGATCTACGCCGCGTCACACTTTTTGACCTCACCACCGAGCGCCGTGCAAAATGTCAATCGCGCATAGCCTGCCACGCATCGCCTACGCCGCGCTGATCGCCGCAAGCCTGCTGGTCGTCTCGTCACCCGCCGGCAGCGTCGAGGGCGGCGCCACCATCAACGACACGGCCCGCTATCTTGCGGGGCTCGAGCCGTCCGCGTCTTCGCCCCTCGCGCCGCTCACCCGCGGGGAGGGCTGGGCCGCCCATGCGCGCTTCTTCGATCGCGCCTTCGATGCGCTCGAGCGCACCCAGCTTGCGAGAATCCGCGCCTGGTCGGCCGCGACGATGCGCGTGCGCCGACCCACCGTGTTCTACACGTTCAGCGGTCCCGACTTCCTCTACGCGGACGCGTTTTTTCCCGGCGCCTCCACCTATGTGCTGGTGGGGCTCGAGCCGGTCGGCCAGATTCCCGATCTCCTGCGCATGCCATACGGATCGATCGGTTCTTCCCTGCGCAATATCGGATACTCGCTGCACTCGGTGCTCAATTTCAGCTTCTTCATCACGCGCAACATGCGCGCCGAGCTGTCGTCGGGGGAGCTCGGCGGGACCACGCCGATTCTCTTCGTCTTTCTCGCGCGCGCCGGCAAGACCGTGCGCGACGCGAGCCTCATCAATCTCGATGCAGACGGCAACGAGCAGCCGGACGGACGCGGCGCGAGGAGCGCAGCGCACGGCGTCAAGATCGTGTTCTCGGGCTCGGACGGCCGGACGCAGACGCTCTATTATTTCAGCACCAATCTCGCCGATGACTCCGTCGGCAGCAGCGGCTTTCTCAAATTCAGCGAACGGCTCGCCCCAGTCGACAGTCTGGTCAAGAGCGCGTCCTATCTGATGCACAAGAGCAACTTCACCAAGATCCGCGAGTTCCTGCTGACGAATAGCGCCTCGATCCTGCAGGACGATTCGGGAATCCCGATCAACTTCTTCGACCGGCAGAAGTGGCAGCTGCAACCGTTCGGCCGATATCTCGGCCCGATCGAGGTGTTTCCGCAGCACTACCAGCCCACGCTCGCGGCATTGTTCGCGCGCGGCAATCCAAGCCCGATCGATTTCGGCGTCGGCTATCGCTGGCGCCCACGCGAGTCCAATCTCCTGCTCGCGGTGCAGAAGCAGTCGACTACCGCGGGCGCACTCCGGGTGCCTTAAGCGAAACGCGTCCGCGTGCGGTTGCCTACAGTCCTGCGCCTACGGAGGATGCGAATCGCCGCACCGCGGCCCACATTCGCCGCACTTAAAATGTCTTTAACCGCGCGGCTCCTAGATTTGCGCGCACAATGGAACGGTGCGGGAGCGGTGGTGATGGGGACTCGTGTTGCGGCCCTCGCGGGCGTTTGGCTGCTGCTCAGCTCGGCCGCGATCGCGCAGGCGGCGACCGGCATCGTGCTCGGCGACGGCCAGGGACTTGCGTTCGCCAAGGACGCGGGCCTCGCGAGCTTCGCCCACATCAGCTTGCACATCCGTGGTCCGGAGGCCGTGAAACAGATCGGGCCGGCGCCCGCGGGCGCGACCGCTTTCGTGGCGCTCGGCACCAATGCCGACCCCGCTGCCGCATTCGCGCTCGCCGCCGCGGCTGCCACAATTGGCGACGCAACGGCAGTAGATGAACCTAAGGTCCACGTCCTCGGCGTCAAGCGCGAGCACGACCACGGCGCAGACGAATTATCCTTTCGAATCAGACGGATGATGTGGACGATCGATCATCGAGCGGGCGCGACCCGCAGAGCGCATGACACTGAGTTACCGCATCTATTTCCCGAAATCGTCGCAAACTTGCCCGCAAGCGAGGTGAAAAGCTAGGTTTTGGAGGGGGATTCCTCGGGGATGTCGCTTGGGTCTTCTGTAGCGCTGGTCGCTGCCGGCCTCGCCGTCGCAGGCGGTACGTCTTACGTATCGCTGATGCACGGCGGCGCATCGCGCGCTCCCGGCGCACCGGGCGTCGTCGACCAGGCGCCTGCCTCGGTCACCCAGCTTTCCGCTTACCTCGACGCGACCTTCTCGAGCCTGCAGACGACCGAACGGGCCAAATCCACGACCGTGCGGGTCGCCTCGCGCGAGGTGACCGGAAGCGTCACGTCATCGCTGTCGTTCGCCGATCGCTTCGGCAGCGTCTTTCCGGCCGCCGACATGCGGTCGAGCGACGGTGTGAAAACGCGCTCCCTCTCGAGCGCCGGTACGCTGCGGGTGGACGACCGGGCGCCCGCGCCGGGCTCGTACCGGGTCGCGAGCTATGCGCCGAGCGGCGACGACACGTCAGTGTCAGCGCCGTTCACGTTGCGCGCCGACATCCGCGTTCCACCGCTGCGTCAGGCGGTGACCCAGCTCGTGCCGATGGCCAATGCGCCGTTCCCGTACGACAGCGGGTCGAGCAAGCGCTTCTTCAACGTCGGCAACGACGGCGCGCGCGGCCATCGCAATTTCCGCGGCCGGGTGCTGTGGGAAAAGGACGCCTACAGCGATCCACGTGTGCTGCTGCATATCCCCAAGGGCTTCGACATAACCAAGCCGAGCGTGATGATCGTGTTCTTCCACGGCCACGGCGCGACGCTGACCCGTGACGTGCTCGAGCGCCAACAAGTGCCGGAGCAAATCTCGGAAGCCGGCGTCAACGCGGTGCTGGTGGCGCCGCAGCTCGCCTTCGACGCAGCCGACTCGAGCCCCGGCAAGCTGATGGAGCCTGGAGCCTTCGCGCGCATGGTGCGCGAAGCGAGCGGTCAACTCACCCGCCTCTACGGCGATCCCCGCGCCGCCAACACCTTCGCCAACATGCCGATCATCATCGTGGCATACAGCGGCGGCTATCTCTCGGCCGCCTCGAGCCTCGAGCGTGGCGGTCTGAAGAACCGCGTGCGTGGCGTGGTGCTGCTCGACGCGCTCTACGGCGAGCTCGACGGTTTCGCGAGCTGGATCAGCCACAACCGCTCAGGCTTCTTCGTG
>DASRXC010000114.1:0-4914 GCA_035654355.1 Binatus sp. (SeqCode) | reverse complement strand
TCCGGTCGCATCCGACATCGCCGCTACCGTGTGAAATCCGCACTCCGGTCGAGCGCGCTCAATCGCTCCAGCGTTCTCATCGTCGGAACAGGGTTGATCGGCACGTCGGTCGCGCTCGCGTTGCGAAGCGCCGCCGCGCGGATGCGGATTGTCGGATTTGATTCAAATCGCTCGCACGCGCGAACGGCGCGCCGCAGAGGTGCGCTCGACGAGATCGCGCCGACACTCGACTCCGCAATCCCCCGCGCCGACGTTATCGTGCTCGCGACTCCCTTGCCCGAAATCATCCGGCTCCTTCCCCGCGCGATCGCCCGAGCGAAATCCGGTTCCTTCATTATAGATGTGGGCCCGCTGTTCGGGCCGTTCGTCAAAGCCGCGCGAGCGTCGCTGGCGCGCCGCGCCGGCGAGGTCCAACTCGTGCTCGGGCACCCACTCGCTGGGCGCGAATTCGAAGGGCCAGCCGCAGCAGAGTCGTCGCTGTTCGAAAATCGACCCTTCGCGCTTTTCGCACCGCCGCAACGATGGCGGGCCAAAGCGTGGAAAACGGCGGAACAGCTCGTTCGGTTGCTCGGCGCAACCCCGGTTCGCATCGATCCTTCGGAGCACGACCGCCTGATCGCATCGACGAGCGCGCTGCCGCAGCTCGCGTCGGTCGCGGTCGCGCTCGCAGCACAACGTTCAACCAGCCGGCGCAGCCGGCAAAGCATCCCCAAGCTCGCCGGCTCGGGCTTCGACAGCGTAACAAGATTGGCGAACTCGCCGTTCTCGATATGGAGCGCAGCTTTGTCGGCCAATGCGGCCAACGTCGTGAAGACGCTCGCCGCGCTCGTGGCCGCCGCACGCGACCTGCGCAGCGCGCTCCAAAGCGGTAATCTAGCAAAAATCGAAGCCGATTTCCGCGCAGCGGCAGCGGCCCGACGGCGGATTCTGCAGCCGGGGGCGCGAAGAGCCGCGACTCGCAAATCGTCAGGGCACGTAGACCGCCGCTGACGTCCACACCTCAAAGGAGCCCCATGTCCCAACTGCATCGCAGCCTCGCCGTGGCCTTGTTCGCCGCTGTGGCGATCGTCAGCTCGGGCACGCTCGCGTCGGCCGACTCGATGGGCGGCTACGTCGAGCCCAAGTTCGACAACCAAGTCAAGCCCGAGTATCCGGACAGTGCACGCCAAGCGGGCGAAACCGGCACGGTCAAAGTCAAGATCCTGGTGGGCGCCAACGGCAAACCCAGCTCGTATTCGATCTTCAAATCGTCCGGTCACAAGGACCTGGACGACGCCGTGCTCGCCGCGGTGAAGCAATCGACGTATAAGCCCGCTGTCAGTAACGGCAAGCCGACCACCGCGTATTTCGATGTGACCTACACGTTCACGCTGCAAGGCTTAGCGGAAGAACAGGGCAACGAGAATTCCTATGAGGCCAAACTCGCGGCCAATCCCAATGACGCGGCCGCGCGCAAATCGCTTGCCATCACGCTGATCAACAAACACGATTATGCCAAGGCCGAAGAGGTGCTCCTCAAGGGCACGCAGGTCGACCCTAAAAACGCGAACTTCTGGTCGCTGCTCGGGTTCGCATATTACAGTGACGGCGTCCAGAATAAGAAGGACGACAAATTCAAGCAAGCAGCCGCCGCCTATGACAGCGCCCTCCAAATAAATCCAAAACCCGAAGCGAGCGATCTGCGAAACGCCGCGTCGGCATACGGGCAATACGCGTTCGTCTTACTCGAAGCGCAAAAGGCCGGCGAAGCGCTCCCCTACGCGCAAAAAGCCGCCAAGCTTGATCCGACGCAGGTGCAATATCAGATCGAGGTCGGTGAGGGACTGCAAGGGACCGGCGACAACACCGGTGCGCTCGCGGCGTTCAAGAACGCCCAGTCGCTGGACGACAAGAAATCGGCCAACGTCACGGCACGCATCTACGCAGACATGGGCGTGACGCAGCTGAATCTAGGTCAGGAATCCCAGGGTGTTGCGTCGATCAACCAAGCGGAGCACATCGCGCCGTCAAGCCCGGTAGCCTATCAAGCGTTAGCAAGCTACTACATCCGCAAGGGCAATCTCGATGCTGCGCTTGGCCCGCTGAACCAGCTCGCGCAAGTCGCGCCGAACGACCCGCAAGCGCAGGTAGACATCGGCGACATCTACGTGCAGAAGAAGGACTACGCGAAGGCCAAGGCCGCGTACGACAAAGCGCTGGCAATCGCGCCGAATAACGGCAACGCGCTGTTCGGCTCCGCTCAGATCGCCGCGGCGCAGGACGACCTCCCCGGCACGCAAAGCGCGCTCTCGAAAGCGGTCGCTGCGGCGCCGGATAACACCGCGGTTTATAACGCAACGGTCTCGGCGATCTTGCTTGGCACGCAGGCCAAAGGCACCGACCCGACTTCTGACGCGATCCGCTACGCGACGGCCGCCACGAACGCAGACCCGAACTTCGCGAATGGCTGGTACGACCTCGGCGTCGGTTACGCTCGCCAGGGCCACAAGGACCAGGCGAATACCGCGCTCCATAAGGCCTTTGACCTTTTCAAAGCGCAGAACAATTCCGAAGGCATGGCCCAGGTGAATGCGCGGTATAAGGAGCTTAATGGCGCCGACATCGCCGGTTACTCAGTCAACTCGATGGGTCATTGAAAGACGAAACCCTACGCGCACAAGGCATCTGCACACACTCGTTCGCGCGCGGCGTCGCCACGGCCGGCCGTCGAAAGACGGCCGGTGAAGGGGTAGGAGCGTGCGAGTACCCCGTATAATAGGACACCCTCACGACGGCCGGGCCACCGCCCGCCTTCTGCGTTTTTGGCGTCCTAAACACGCGCAGCCTCGGAGGCCTTTCCTGGGGCCGATCCAGCTCATAGGGGAAATCATCCATGGAAAACCCATTAGTAGCGTTCTATAACTTTCTCAACACGGGCGGATTCGCGATGTGGATCCTGCTCGTCATCTCGATCATCTCGATCGGCATCGTCTTCGAACGGTTCTTCTTTTTCTCACGGCAGCATTCGGATCCGAC
This sequence comes from Binatus sp. (SeqCode), assembly GCA_035654355.1. Classification (GTDB taxonomy): domain Bacteria; phylum Vulcanimicrobiota; class Vulcanimicrobiia; order Eremiobacterales; family Eremiobacteraceae; genus JAFAHD01. The sequence continues at coordinate 1,899 of DASRXC010000114.1, read as the reverse complement.
GCAGCTGCTGCGCGAGATCGGAGACCGCGTTCAGCGCGATGACATGAATGGCGCGATCGCTGTGTGCGACCGGCACCATGGCATGTTGCCCAAGATCTTGCAGTTCGGGCTGTATCGGCATGAGAAGAGCCGCGCCGACATCAGCGACGCGCTTTCGATCGCGCTACTCGAGCAGCTCAATGCGCTGGAGGCCAACCTTCCGATCATCGGTACCGTCGCCGTTATCTCGCCGTTCGTCGGCCTGTTCGGAACCGTGCTCGGCATTATCCGCGCGTTCCAAGACATCGCGCTTAAGGGCAATTCGACGCCCGCCGTCGTCGCGGCCGGCGTCTCGGAAGCCTTGATCACGACCGCGGCCGGCCTGCTCGTCGCCGTCATCGCCGTCGTGTTCTTCAACTACTTCAAGTCACGCATCAAGGCGTACAATCAGGAGATGATCGTCGCCGCCAACAAGCTGGCTGAGATGCTGCACTTCCACAACACGGGCTCGCCGATTCCGACCGAGTTGTATAATCCGCGCGGAGCGGGCTCCAAGGCGCCAGCGCCGGCGCCGCGGCCATCGGGTCCAGGCGGAGCGTAGACGCTCGGCCGCCACCCAGGCTAGGCGGCTCTCTCCGATCAGAAGAGCTGCCCGCGGCGCAGCCGTCGCATGAACCGCACGGCCGCCGCGTACGACTGACGAGGCGAAAGCGAAAATCGTATGGGACTAACATCGACTGCGCAAGACACCGAGGTGATGGCGGAGATCAACATCACGCCGTTCACCGACGTGCTGTTGGTGCTGCTGATCATCTTCATGATCCTCGCCGCTCTAGCCGCACCCCCGGGCTTCCAAAAAGAGCTGCCGAAGAAAAGCAACACGCCTAACCAGATCAACCTCAACCAGCTGCATCATCAGATCGACGTTGAGGTATCGGGGAACAACCGCATCTTCATCGACGGCAGGCAGACGAATGAGCAGCGCCTGTACGACGACATGGCTGCCGCGATCAAGTTCCATAAGGACAACGCGAACCGTGGGTATACTACCCATATCTCACTGGTCGCCGATGCAGGAGCCAACTACGATACGATCATCAAAATACTCGACGCCGCACGTCAAGCCGACGACGATGACGTCGGTTTCGTGACGCAGTAAGGACACCGCGCCATGGCGATGGTAGGATCGAACCCCGAAGAAGATGTCATGTCCACCATCAACATCACGCCGTTCACCGACGTGCTGTTGGTCTTGCTCATCATCTTCATGATCTTGACGTCCTTGCTGAAGCCCCCGCCGGTGCCTGAAGCGATCAACAAGCTCAAGGTCACCAACTCGCCGATCATCGTCATCGTCGGTCACGAACCGGCCGGCGACAAGTGCCAGCACAGCGGCGGGAAAGAATGCGACACCGTGCAGGTGGGTGCCGAAATCATCTGGACCACGGGCGAAGATGAGAAAGCGATCTACGACCGCTTCAAGAGCTATTACGATCAGTTCAACCAGACGCAAAACGATATCATCATCAAGGCAGCGCCGACCGCGCATTACGGCACGGTGCTGCGCGTGATGGATGCCGCGAAGACCGCCGGTTTCACCCAGTTCGGCTTGGCGAACAAAGTGCGCGGCGCGTCGGATAACTCCATACAGAATAACCCGTAACGGGATCTCTGGCGAGAAAGGAAACCGAGAGTCTTGGCTTCGACTCCAAGCGCGCAAGGCAGCAAACAGCGCATCACGCCGGCCCTGTTCACGAAGCGTGAAAAATACGCGCTGCTGTATTTGTCGATCGGGTTCATCGTCTTGTCGGCCGTCGGACATTTCGTGATAGGCGCCGCCGGCGAGAAAGTGTTCCCACATTTCAAAGAAGAGGCGACGCCGCCGCCACAAAAAGTGACGGTGCAGACGCTGATCAAGCC
>DASRXC010000113.1:0-12458 GCA_035654355.1 Binatus sp. (SeqCode) | reverse complement strand
GCGCCAGAGCAGGTCCGTCGCCGCCATTTTAGCACCTGCGATGCTGAACAGCAAGGCTTTGAGTCAAGAGGTTAAAATAGGATTCCACCGTGTTGCGATTGCCACCGTTCACCTATATTCCGGCGCGAACTGCTGACGAAGCCGTTGAGCTGCTTGCGACGCATGGACCCGACGCGTTGCCCGTGTCGGGCGGCACCGACCTTTACGCGAACATGAAGCAGCGGCTCTTCACGCCCAAAGTGCTTGTCGGCCTGCGCCCCATCACAAATCTGAACTACGTCCGTTATAACGACGTCAGCGGCCTGACGCTCGGCGCGCTGACGTCGCTCACGGCGCTCGCCAACAGCGATGCAGTGCGCCGTCATTACCCGGCGCTTGCCGCAGCCGCCGCATCGGTGTCGACGCCGCAGCTGCGCAATATGGGGACGATCGGGGGCAACGTGTGCGTCGACACGCGCTGCAACTATTACAACCAGAACCTCGATTGGCGCAAAGCGCTCGGCTACTGCATGAAAAAGGACGGCGACATCTGTCGCGTCGCGACATCAAGTCCGAAATGCCTCGCGGTAAACTCATCTGATACGGCACCAGTGCTTCAGGCGTTCGGCGCGCGCATCCATATCGTGGGCGCGGCCGGCTCGCGCGAGGTTCCGATCGAGCAGTTCTATATCGACGACGGCATGCGCGCGTGGGCGAAGCAGCCTGGCGAGATCGTCACCCACATCTCGGTGCCGCCGCCAGGCGAAAGCACGAGAAGTTCGTATCGCAAGCTGCGTTTGCGCAACTCGTTCGACTTTCCGATCCTCGGTGTCGCTGCCGTCGCGCGCTGCGACGATGCCGGTACGTGCGTGGACGCGCGGCTCGTGCTCAACGCAGTCGCGCCCAAACCGGTCGAGGTGCCTGCGGCCGCTGCCGCACTCATCGGCACGCGGCTGGAAGACGATGCGTTAGAGGCGGCTGCCGATGCAGCTTTCGCTGCCGGCAAACCGCTCGACAACACGAGCGCGACGATTCCGTACCGCAAGCGAATGGTGCGCGTGTTCGCGCGCCGCACGCTTGGCGATCTTGTGGCGTAAGACGATCGCGTGCGCGCCTTAGCGCTCTGAACTCTTCGTGAAGATCCAGGTCACGTCGAAGTAGAAGAGCCGGCGGTCGTGGGTCGTCGGGCATTCGGCCGTGATCTTCGCGTAGTTGTGACGATGTTCGTCCGTGATGTCCTGATTGATGATGCGGTATTGGCTTGACCCGTCGCCGCACGAGATGTTCTCGACAAATTTATAGATGTAGTCGAACCCCGTCGCCATGTCAGGCGCCTTCACGACGATTGCCGTCTCAATGGAACTGCCGTCGGCCGGCTGCGCGCTTGCAGCGGGCGCGGTGACTGGCCGCGGAGTCATCTCAATCGCAGGCGGACTTGCGAGCGCTACCGCGTTTGGCGTTGGACTTGCTGCCGCAACCGGATGCGGAGTCGGACTGCCGGACGCAACTGGACGGGGCGTCGGACTGATGGCCGCAACCGGATGCGGTGTCGGCGTCGCCTTTTGTGGCGCGGAGGTCGGACTGGCTGGTGGCAGCGCGATGCCAGGAACCGGCGTTGGCGACATCGCCGCCGCGGGCGGTGCGGCCGCCACGGTTGAGGCGGGGGCTGCGACCGGCCGAGTCGGCTGCGGCGTTCCTTTGATCACGACGTGTTGAGGTTTCGGCGTTCCGTGCAGCACCATTCCCGATGGTCCGGGCGTCGCCGGCGGTGCCGGCGGTTTGGGCGCGATGAGCGTGATGGCGACGACAGTAGAGCTGTGGATCGAATAGATCCAGCGGTTGTCCGTCGGTGAGCCATAGATCGTCGACGAGTCGTCCGGGCCATCATCATACATCCGGTTTGGCTGCCCGCGTACAGTAAGCAAGCGGGTCACAGTGTCGCCTAGATTAACGCCGTATGGGTCGCCGATCGGCAAGCTCAGCTGTTTTGGCGCCGGCGCTTCGACGCGAATCGATGTGACTGCTTTGCCGCTCGTCTCGAGCACGAGCGATCCTTCACCGCCGTGAATGGGATACTCGACCAGCATCGATCCCAAGATCACTTTGCGATTGAAGTCGGGCGGACCAAGCCGCACCCGGACCGTGTCGATGCTCTCGCCGAGCGTGACTCCCTGCCATTGTTCCGGCTTGATGGTCGCTCCGGGAGCGGGCGCCATCGCCGCGGGCGGAGGCGGCGGCGGAGCGGGCGTTACATCAGCGATCAGCAGCGCCCAAATGAAAACAATTGGCAGGCTCATGGACCGGCGAGGTTAGCCGCGCACGGCGCCGCGCCCTTGCGTTCGGAGAAAAGCGTCAGCGCCGGGAAGCGAACAAGCGCATCAGAACTGCGTCGTCCGAGAGCGATGCGCTTTGCGCGTCGAGTTTTGGCCGCAGCATGGCGGCAATGCGAGTTGCGGTCAACGCGGCGACGGACGGCGGCAATGTGGAGCGGCGCTCGACATAGCGGTCGACGAGCTCCCACTCTTGCGCGGTCAGCGGACTCGTCGGCTCGAGCGGGGGCGCGTCGGGAATGCCGTCGCCGTGCAGCCATGTCTGCGGACTTGTCACCTCGAACGCGCGGTCGCGCACGACGATCGTGCCCGCCGCATAGTCTCCCAGCCGTTTGTTTTCTGACGAGAGCAGCACGCTGATGGCGGACGGCACATAACCCAGAGCCGCTTCGACGACGCGGATGAGGTTGCGCAGCACGGAGCTGCCAACGTCGATCGGATAACCGCCGTCGCGCACGACGCGTATCCCAAGCAGCCGCTTGCCCGGAGTCTGACCGTTCCAGACCGCTTCAAAGATGATAAAATACACGAAGAACAACAAGAAAAACACGATGATCGCGAGCGCCGCGAAAAACGACGCGAACTGCGCCGAATTCACGTGCAGCGCTTTCGGAACATCAGCTACCGCTGGGATGAGAAGCGCAGCGGTGAAGAAGAGGGCGAACCCGACCGCGCCCTGGATGATCACATCGATCGTCACCGCCAAGAAGCGACTGCCAAGACCTGCGAGCTCGTAATGGAACGCGACGCTCTCTGGCGTGCGTACCGTCACCGTTCGTTCCACGACAAAGGCGCATTCGCGGATTCGCGAGAAATCGCCCGCAATGCGGCAGTCGGTTTTCGTTGAGAAGCGGCGCGAAGGTTGGCAGCGGCTCGAGACACTGCTCGAAACGGCCGAACGTCGCTCGCTGCGCGCGCTGACCCCCGAGCAGATCGAAGAGCTCGGGCGTCTGTACCGCTGGGTCACATCGGATCTCGCGTTTGCGGTCGGCCGTAAGTACGATGACAGCTTGCAGGCGTACCTACACCGTCTGACGGCGCGCGCGCACTCGTATGTGTACGCCGGCAATGTCGAGGGCGGGTGGAAACGGGTCGCGCGCTTTTTCGGCCATGACTTCCCGGCCGAAGTACGGCGCTCGCGCTGGTATATCGCCGCGTGCGCAGGGTTGTTCGTAGTCGCAGCGATCGTGGCGTATGCGCTCATCCGCGCAGTGCCAACCGACGCGTACGTGATTCTTCCGGACGAAATGGTCAGGCCGATCCACGAGAAGATCCACGACACGAACTTCGGCTTCGACCGCGATCTTTCGTCGATGGTGTCGGCGTCGATCATGACCAACAATATCCGCGTGGCCGTGATGGCGTTCGCCGCGGGAATCTTGCCGTTTCCGCTTCCGGGAACGCTGACCGTCTACTTGGTGTTCTTCAATGGTTTGATGGTCGGCGGACTCGGTGCGCTGTATGCCAATGCAGGATTCGGCTATGATTTTTGGGCGACGATCGCGCCGCACGGCGTCATCGAGCTTAGCGCGATTCAGATCTCGGCGGCAGCTGGCTTGTTGCTGGCAGCGGCGATCCTCAATCCCGGCCGCCTACGCGTCGTCGATGCGCTCAAACGCAACGCTCGGCGTGCGTTAGTACTCATCATCGGCGTCGTCGGTATGCTCGTGTGCGCAGCGCTCATCGAAGGATTCGTGTCGCCACAGCGCGTGGCGCCGGAACTGCGCTTATCTGTCGGCGCGATGACCGCGCTACTGCTGATCTTTTATTTTGGTTTCGCCGGGCGCGACGAGGCACGACCCGAGACCGCGAGCACGTAAACTCGCGCGATGCGCGCGCCATCCCACTCATAACGTAACCGTTTGGCAAGCGTGCACGAGCGGATCGTGCGGGGCCGGAAGATCCCGATACACTCACCACGCGCGATGCGAACGCTGGTGTACGCGATGCCGCTGCTGCCATCGTTGCGGCGCTGCTGGCCGAAACGCTGAGACGCGTTATAGTCGTCCTTTGAATACACAGCCGCAAACGCGTCGCGCGCACCCCTGATGTCATCGAATGCTCCGGCGATGCGCACGGCGTATGCCGAAATCGGGATGAGCGCAGGCGGTGCGGACGATTCTGCGAGCAAGCGCGAGCGGTGATAGACCGTTTCGGCGATCGCCGTGCGGCGTTCGAAAGCGGCGTAGAACACGCCGTACGAGCCGTCTGAAAAGCGGCTCCCGTACTTGCCCAGGCGCACGAACGGGTAAAGGATGACCTCCCACCCGGGCCGCCTTAACAGCGGACGATATTCCGCGTCGGCTTCGGCACGTTTGACGACATCGGCTTGCGCGAGCTCCATCGCGGCCCTCGCCGCACGGCGCGCGTCCTCGCCGCCGGCGATGCGCGCTACCGCCCCGCTCGGTGGTGAAACCAACCGCCATGTGCTGGCAGCGATCGTGGTCGCCGGAACGCTCACTGCCAGCCTTGCGTTTGCCCGTAGAGATAGTCGTACACGCGGAAGACATCGCCGAACAGACCCGAGCAGAACACTTCCGCAGGCGGCTTGCCGGCGAAGAGCGCGGCCGTGTTCGGACGGCGCAGCCATTCGTCAGCGGCTGGTCCCTCGCCGAACAGCGCGTGCAGATATTCGTACACCCACAGGATGTAGGAGATGCGCTCGAGCGTCTGCTGCTGCAGGCGCGATGGTGCATGCCGGCGCCATTCGTACAGCGTGCTCGCCGAGTCAAGGCCGAGTAGGCGCTGCTGCTCGACGTCGCGCAGCTTCCACGCGTTGAGGATCCGGAAAACGGTCGGAAGCAATGCCGCCGGTGCAGGCGTACGCTGGATCTGGGGCTGCGTGGGCGCGAGAAGGGCCATGAGCCAGAGTCTCCGATATCGTAGGTAAAATCTATTATACTACGATATCGTAGAAGAGGCAATACCGGGCCTGAGTTTCGGCGGTCTAGAGCAGGTCGCGCGCCTTGATGTCGATGTACGCGTTGATCAGCGACACGCTCAGCTGGGCCGCGGGGACGTCGATCACCGCGATGCCTCGCTGCTGGAGCATCGCCGCCGCCTTGCGCCGTTCGGCGCCAAGCGTCGCCGCGACGCTTGCTCGGTAGGCTTGTTCGGCGGTCGCCGGCACCGTCTGCAACGCGTCGGCGATCGCCTCGTCGTTCATGAGGACGCACACGACGAGGTGGCGCGGCACGAGCATCGCGACGTTGGCCAGCACTCCGGCCGATGCGACCGGATCGAACATGTCGGTGAAGAAGATGACGAGGCTGCGCTTAGGCTGGCGCTTGCGCAGATAAGTGAATGCGCCGGAGTAGTCGGATTCTTCGAAGCGCGGCTGCAGATCGTACAGATGCTGCACCAAACCGGAGACGTGGCGCGCTCCGGCGCGCGGCGCGATGTGTTCGATGATGTCGCCGGCGAACGCCAGCACACCGACCTTGTCGTCGACCAACGAGGCGATCGACGCGACCGAGAGCGCCGCGGTGACCGCGTAATCGAATTTGCGCTGGCCGCCGATGCGCGGCGTCATCAGCCGGCCTGCGTCGAGCACGAGCATCACCGTTTGGCTGCGCTCGACGTCGTACTGCGCGACCATCATCTTATTGCGCCGCGCCGTCGCTTTCCAATCGATCAGACGAAATTCGTCGCCCGGCTGCCACTCGCGCAGGCTGTCGAATTCGCCGCCACCGCCCCGCAGCCGCAATCTGCGGAAGCCGGCCTCGATCAAGCGGCCGCGGCGCGCAAGCATGCCGTAGCGTTCGACCGCCGACAGGTCCGGGTAGATGCGCGCCGCGGTGTCCGCCGCGATGCGCCAGTGGCGGCGCAACAAACCAAACGGATTATCCGCGCTGACATAGAGGTCTTTGAGCGTGATGTCGCCGCGTTCGAGCGGCGTCACCTGCAGCTCGACGACCTTGCGCCGGTTCGGGCCGACGACGCCCTGCACGGGCTCCTCGGGCATTTGCAGTTCGTCGACGGGCGTGTCGACGACCGCGTAGCTCGCGGGGACGTTGCTGCGATTGATGATGGAGTAGCGCAGGGTGCCGGGCGAACGCAGCGCGAGGTGCTCGACGGGTTCTCTCGCGACGACGATGTCGCCGCGATTCGGCCCGGAGACCATGTCGGCGATCAAAAAGCCGGCCAAAACAACCGCGCCCGCGACGCCGACGTAGATGAGCGGCTGCCAAAACGAGCCGAGTGCGATGACGAAGGCGACTGCAACGAGCCACGCGACGAACCGCGGCGTGATCCACGGGAACGCAGGGTCGAAACGTCGTTTAGGGCGCGCCTTCATGTCGCCGGCGCAGTGGCCTCCTTCGGCACAGGAACTGCGTCAAGCACGCGCTTGATGACGTCGCTTGCCGTCAGCCCTTCGACTTCCGCCTCCGGTCGGACAAGGAGCCGATGGTTGAGCACGAGCGGCGCCGTCGCCTTGACATCATCCGGTGTCGCGAAATCGCGACCGTCGATCGCCGCCGCCGCTTGCGCGGCGATGAGCAACTGGATGCCGGCGCGCGGGCTTGCGCCGAGGCTTACGTCGCCGGCGTCGCGCGTGCGCTTGACGATCTCGTAGACGTACTGCTGCAGCGAGGGCGCGACGTGCACAGCGCGCACGTCCTGTCGCGCCGCGGCGATCTCGGCCTCGGTGACGACTGCGCTGAGGCCCTCGCGCTCGAGGAAGCGCGAGTCGAACCCTCGCGCGACGCGTTCGAGCAACGCGGTCTCCTCATCGGCGCTCGGGTAACTCGTGCGGCATTTCACCATGAACCGGTCGAGTTGCGCTTCCGGCAGCGGATACGTGCCCTCGTATTCGACTGGATTTTGAGTCGCGCACACCATGAACAACGGCGGCAGCTGGAACGTCACGCCGTCGATCGTCACGTGCCGCTCTTCCATCGCCTCGAGCAGCGCGCTCTGCGTCTTGGGCGGCGTGCGATTGATCTCGTCCGCCAGCAAGAGATTAGTGAAGATGGGGCCCTGACGCGTGAAGAACTCGCCGGATTTCGGATTGAAAACGGTGGTGCCGACCACGTCGGACGGCATCAGATCCGGCGTGAATTGGATCCGCCGGAATTGCGCGCCGAGCAGCAAGGCCAACACGCGTACGATGAGCGTCTTCGCCGTTCCCGGCACGCCTTCCACGAGCGCGTGGCCGGATGCGAGCAGCGCGACTTGGAGCGCGAACAGCGCCTCGTCTTCACCGACGATGATCTTACGCAGGCCGGCCGATAGGCGCTGCGCGACGACCGAAGCCGATGCGGCCATATCGCGAGTACTCCTTTCGCAACATCGCGGAAAGCTGCGCTGCTCGCAGCAAGTCGTTGTTCGTGGGCTCGTTGCGCATTTGCAGGCGACCGAGTTCCTCGATTTGCGCTGCGCGCGTCTCACCATCTTCGCCCGTGCGAACGCTGGCCGCGATTTGCGCAACCGTCGCCCGGTCCGAAAGGCCGAGCGCGGAAGCGATGTCGCGCAACGTCACCGTGACCAAATCGCGCAGCGCCTTGCGCGCGGCGCGGCCGCGCGCGAGCAACTGCGCCATCGATGAAAGATATTCCGCTGAGGTGCGTTCGGTGTTCTCGGGCAGGCGAGCAGTTGGACCGAAGCGCAGCGCGGTGCCGACCAGCAGCAGCGTGAAGCCCGCGGCGATGATGATCAGCGCAGCTCGCACGGGTCTTGGCAAGATCGTCCACCAGGATGAGCCCGCCACGTATCCATGCACGTATTCATCGAACGCGACAGTGCCGGTTCCGGCAGCGAGATCGTACGCGAGCGTCGCGTTGTCCGCGTGCGCGATCTGCTTGTTGTCGAACAGGCTTTGGTCGGTGACGACGATGATGCTCCCTTTGCCGTACCGGCGCTCGGCGACCACCGCGCCGCCGCTGTCTTCGACGAGCGGCACGTAGTCGGGTGATGTCCCCGGGCGGACGCGCAACGGACTCGTACCGGAGACCGTCGCAACGCCGGACGTTTGCGGCGTTTGCGCGACGGACACAGCCTCGTCGCCTTTGGGCCCGTTATCGTCAGTGTCGAGGTCGAGGGCTGAGTCCCAATGCCCGTCAGTCACCCAGACGAGGCGACCGCCGTCATGCACCCACGATCGAAGATTGTCGAAGTCGATCGCTTGCGGGATGCCGGTTGAATCTTGGGTCCGTTCCGTGCGCAGCAGAATCTCGCGCATGTTCGGCGATACGATAAGCGTGCCGATCGAGGAATCCAAAAAAGCGGGTCGCTGGTCGAAACGCTCGACGTGCACGCCTTCGCGCTGCAGCAATTCGTACCACCCGCGGTAGCCGCCACTATGCGCGTCGTACGATGAAAAGGTGTCGTAGCGCGGCGCCATCGCTTGTTGGCGCCGATAACCTGCATAGATGAGCGCCATGAGCACCGCTGCCGCGAGCACCACCACGACGACTTCCGTCCAGGGAAAGCTTCGCTTCATGCAGCGCGTTCTCGGCGCGTTACGGCAAGCGCAGGACCGAAGCGATCGTACGCATCGCCCGCGGCCGTCCAATCAGTCGCACCAACTGGCCGCTCCGCGTACGTCGCCAGCGTGAATGTCTGAGCCAGCGAATCAAACGGCGGAGCGGCCGGCGCGCACGCGCGGCGCACCGCGCGCCGGTACTCGCCGGCCGTGCGCGCCGCATCGTAATCGATGATGCCTCCAGCGTCGAGGCGCCGCAGCGCGGCTCGGAACAACAGCGAGATCGCCTGCGCGTAGTCGCCGCGCGCCGCCGCGGCGTGTGCGGCGTGCGCCAGCTCGTCGGCGGGCACCGGCTGGTCGAGCAGATCTCCGGTATCGTCGTCGCGCCGGGCGCGGCGCGTCTGCATGAGGTAGCGCGCCAGGCGCGTTGCGACGAAGAGCACGGCAACCGCCAATAGTGCGAGCGTCGCCCACACGATCAGCTGGCCGATCCACGGCACGTTGACCGCCACCGAGTACAGCCCGCCGAAAAGCTTTTCGAACAACCCGGCGAGCCAATCGATGAAAAGCTGCCACCACGTTTTCTTCGGTTGCGCTTCGGAGGTCGACTCGGCTTCGTGATAGGCGGGTTGCGCCAGTATCGCCGCGAGCGTCGGAGCCACCGGTTTTCCGGCCTCTGCGGCTGGCGCGGATGAGAGGGCTGCGGCCTGCCGCAGCGACGACGCGATGTCGCGCAGCATCTGCGCGCGTTCCTTATGATTCTTGGTCTCGCGGGCTGCGGTCAGCGCGTTCTGCAGCCAGTCATCGAGCGACGGAGAAAAGCGAGGCGGACCGGGCAACGGCGCCGGCGGCACGTGGACATTGGGAACATCGATCGGCGCGCTTCGCTGAGAGCTCTCGCGCGCGGCCGCGTCGAGCTCGAGGGCTGCGGCGCTGAGCGCAGCGGCGTACGCGGACGGCTGAGCGGCCGCTGGGTGCGCAACGTTGGCCGACTGATCTGCATCGGCTGCGATCGCGCCCGCAAAGCATGCGAGCGCACATGCGGCGATGCCCGCCGCTAACCGAGCACGGGCGAGCATCAACGATCTCCGGATCCGGCGAGTTGATCGGCGAGGACCTGGATGTCAAAGCCCTCGTGGCGGATGCGAGTGTCGTAGTAGTACAAAGAGACGACCACGAACGCGAGCGCGATGAAGAAGACATTGATGATCTGTGCGGTGGCAACGTAAAAGAAGAGCGACTTGGTCAGCCATACGGACAAGCCGCCTATCACCGCGGCGACGATCGCAAAACCGATGTAGATGAAGATGAGGCCGGTCGCGACCCAGAGCGAGCGCGCAAAGAGGTCGCGCGAGAACACGCGGGTGACGCCTAAAGTGAACGATTTGATCGGATCCGCCTTTTCAAGCACGCAGGCTACGAACGAAGAGCCGAACGCCATGTACGACATCACGGCGAGAGCGATGCAGATCAACGTGAGGGCGATGCCCACGATGCTTGCGATGATGATGCCGACCGTGCGCAGTGCCACGCCGAGCGCCGCGACCGCGATGATCGCGAAGATCCATCCGAACATCGCGATCGCGATCACGGGGATGGCCACGATCAACCACAGCAACGTCAGCAGCAGCACGTAGCCCCAGCGCCGAAACGCGTCCTGGTAGCAGACGCGAAAGCGGACCGGCAGTCCGAGGTACGCGCGCGAGACGCCGGCGACGACCGCGGCGTTGGCGAGCGGTAAGATGAAGAGCGCGACCAGATACGAGATGGCCGAGAGCGCGTAGGAGCCCATCATCGCTGGGATGCTCTCCTTGGAGATCGCAGCATCCAGACTGGACACGTCCGGCGGTGTCGTGGGATGCTGGATGACACCTTGGATAAGGTTGACGTACGCGCTAAGGATGTCGCGCTGCATGTACAGCTGCAGCAATGCGACGATCGCGTATGGGATGGTGGCGACGAACAGCACCGCGGCAAACGTCAGGATGTGCCGGAAATAGAGACTGAACGCGCGATCGAAGAGCTCGCCAATGCTGAGCGGGCGCAGCGCGGGTGCGGCGGCGGCGGGCGCAGGCGCGAGGCCGGGGGTCTGAACCGGATCCCACGACGACATGTCTCATTTGCCCTTCTTGGGGCCTGCGAACGCAACCTCCGCGCGTCGAGGCATTGCGCGCGCGCGCTGCGAACGACGCGAAGCCTTGAGCGACACACATCACGTTCCGGCGCCGTTCGATACCGGCGCAAAACCAGCCGTTGTGGTCACACGTGGTGGGATCGTGGAGAGCGAGCATTTCATCCGCCACGCGTTTGCGCGCGCGGACGGCACGATCGAATCCTCATCCGGTGACGTCGATGGTCCGACATTCATGCGATCGTCGGCGAAGCCGCTCATCACCGCGGTCGTCGTCGCTTCCGGCGCCGCAGATCGTTTTGGATTCACCGATCAAGAGCTGGCCGTCGCTGCCGGTTCGCACAGCGGGGAACCGTATCACGTCGCGGCCGTACGCAGCATGCTGGAGAAAATAGGGTTGACCGAAGACGCGCTCGCGTGCGGCGCGCATCCGCCGCTGCATGAACCTTCAGCGAAAGCGCTCGTCGCGGCAGGCGTGGAGTACGGGCGCATCCACAACAACTGCTCCGGCAAGCACGCGTCGATCCTCGCGCTCGCGGTGCATCGCGGCGCGCCGGTTGCAGGATACCTCGCGGCGGATCATCCGGCACAGCGCGAGGTCATCGAGGGGTGCGCAGAAATGCTCGCGATCGCTCCGGCCACGATGGCGCTGGGCGTCGACGGCTGCGGCATTCCTGTCATCGGCGTGCCGATGCGCGCGGCCGCGATCTGCTTCGCGCGTTTTGGCGACACGCAGCGCTTCCCGGCCGCTTGGCGCGAACCGGTGCGCCGCGTGGTCGGTGCGATGACGACGTTCCCGCGCTACGTCGCCGGCACCGGCCGCTTCGACACCGACCTCATGGAGGCGGCCGCCGGAGCGCTCGTGTGCAAGGGCGGAGCTGAGGGTTATCACGCTACCGGCATGCTCAGCTCAACGACGGGCCTGGCGGCAAAAGTGGCCGACGGCAACCATCGCGCTGTTGGTCCATTCGTCGTCACGAAGCTTTCGCGCGAAGGCGCGCTCGACCCGCGCCAGACTGGCGCGCTCGCACGGCATGCGCATCCGGCGATCCGAAACCACGCAGGCTTGATCGTCGGAGAGATCAGCGCCGTTTAGTCGTTTGCGTAGACCAACTGGCCGCCGATGAAGACGTGCGAGATCCGATTGTGACGATCCCACACAGCGAGATCGGCGCGCAATCCCTCGCCGAGCATCCCAAGCTCACCGTCTAGTCCTATGGCGCGTGCCGGAGCCCAGGTCGCGCACGCAACCGCTTCGGCGAGCGTGACGCCTGTCGCGTTCATGAGATTGCGCACCGCTTCGTCGGGCAGCAGGCGGCTGCCGGCGATGATGCCGTCGAGATCGCGCACGACGCCGCCTTGCTCGGTTAGGTTTTCGGTGACCGGCATTCTGTCGGTCGCGAGGACCAGGTTGAGGCCTTTAAGCCGGTAGAGCAGCGCGACGTGCTCGGATGAGACGTGCACGCCGTCGGCGATGACTTCGCAAAATGCCGCCGGATCGAGCAGATATGCGACGAGAATCGACGATGCGCGATGATGCAGGCCCGGCATGGCATTGAACGTGTGCGTGAGGATGCGATACCCTTCTTCGATC
>DASRXC010000112.1:0-2654 GCA_035654355.1 Binatus sp. (SeqCode) | reverse complement strand
GCCATCGAGTCATATCGCTGGTAATACTACAGACCGGGATTCCGCCGGGCGAGATGCGAATTCCACGCTTGGTGAATCTATGAGCACTTCGACTCAGAGCGAACCGGTCGAGCGTGTAGATCTGCGCCAAATCCCTACTTGGGAACGTCACGATCGCATGCTCGTGGCCTTCGACCGGCTTACACCGAACCAGACCGCCGAATTCACAAACGATCACGAGCCCAAGGCCCTGCGCGCCACGGTCGAGGCCGACCGCGAGGGCGTGCTGCTGTGGGATTCGCGTAATCTGGGCGACGGCCGCTGGCTCATCCGCATCACGCGCCTTCCTGAAGCGCCGCTCGGCAGTGAAGCACCGCGCATCGCCTTCTTGCGCCGCTGCACGATGTTCAAGACCGCTCCGCCTGAGACGCTGCGCGAAGTCGATCGCGTGGCCAAGGAGCGCACCTATCACGACCGTATGGTGATCGTCGCCGAGGGGACCAATTGGACTGAGTTTGGATTGGTGCGCCGCGGCGTCGTTGAGGTGACGCGCGCGACCGATGAAGATCGCGAGATCGTGCTGTACGACGTGCCGCCATACGGCGGTTTCAACGAGGCTGCGGTTTTCGACGAGGGTACGGCAGAGGTCACGGTCATCGCACGTGGCGACGTCGACGTGCTGGAGATCCCCGCGCAATTCATGCGCCAGCTCATCACGCGCAGCGCTGAAGTCGCGACTGGGTGCGCACGCTTTTTCGCCCAACGCCAGCGCCGCCTCGCGAGCGCGGCCGGCAACTTGGCATTCGGGCGCGTTCTCACGCGCATCGCGCGCGTGCTACTCGACTATGCGTCGCACGAGCAAGGCATGGCCAAAGGAATCAGCGGCGTCGAACGCATCACGCAATCGGACCTCGCGGCGCGGGTCGGCACCGTCCGCGACATGGGCAGCCGGGCGCTCTCGCACCTCGAGGATATGGGGGCGATTCAGCTGCGCCGCGGGCGCGTTGTACTGCTCAATCGCGCCGCACTCGAAGAGATCGTGCGCACCGGCAAGACGTCGAGCGACGGCGAGAAATCGGCAGACAACTCGGGCGACGAGCAGACCTAAGGCAAGATAGCCAGACTCTTCGCAGGCCTCGCGATTTTCATCGTCGTCTCGCTCTTCATTTGAACAGGTCTTCAGGCCGGTCGATCTTTGAGACTTTGCGCTGCCACGCGCGCATGCGCTGACGCTGGCGCCAACGATCGAAGCGCTCGCGCAGGCCCGGCCCGCCTCCACCACGCGGGCGGAACGAGATGCCGCGCGTGAACGTCCACGCGAACACCGAGCACAACCCGATCGCAACGATCGCGTTAGGAACGCTGCCGTATGCCGGGTTGTTGAGCAGCAGCTCTAGCACCGCACTGATCACGCCAAGCCAGCGCGCATCGATCGGCAGCACGAACCACATATAGACGCGCGCGTACGGATTGAGTGCGCCGTACGCTACGCCCATGCCGACGAACGTGGCCGTCATCCCGGCGAATTCGCCGCCGCGTTGGCCGAGGAACGTCATGCCCAGCACCGCCAAGCCTGAGATGATGCCGCACATGAAGTAGAAGCCGACGAAGCGCAGCGAGCCCCACACGCGCTCGAGCGCCGTGCCGAAAAAGAACAGCACGATCACATCGAAGATCAGATTGAGGAATCCGATCTCGACGAACGGATAGGTGATCGGCTGCCAGAATTGGCCGCGCGTCAACCACTCGGGCGAAATGCTCCACGACAACAGCACAAAAATATCTTCACGCAGACCCAGCGCGGCCGCGGCAAAGAACACCGCCTTGATGACGATGAGCGCGATGACCGCTGGGGTTTCCGAGCCGGTCCACGACGTAAATGGTTGCGTGCGCATCGGGTTAGGCGGCTCGCTTGGTGAGCGCGTGCAGCACGATGTCGGCGCACGTGTAGAAGTCGCCGAGGTCGAGCCACTCGTGCACTGTGTGGATCTCGCGCATGCCGGTGCCTAATATGACCGCGTAGATCCCTCGCTCGTTAAAGACATTGGCGTCTGAACCGCCGCCGATCGTCACGGTCTGCATTGGCAGTCCTAGATCGCGCGCGGCACCCAACATCAGCTCGACAATCGGATGACTGGTCGGGACGTCCATGCGGCGGTACTCGCGTTCGCAGCGCTCTTCGATCCATGCGCGAACCGGCTTGCCATTTTGCACGATGCTTGCGCGAGCCGCGGCGTCCTGCAGACTGCGGCGGATCGCCGACGTCGTAGCGTCGAGCGTGGCCTCGTCATGGGAACGCACCTCGCCGCGGATGACGCAGCGTTGCGGGACCACGTTGACGGCATCGCCACCGTGCGCGACGATCACGTTGCTCGTCGTCTGCGGATCGACGCGCCCCAGCGGCATTGCCGCGATCGCTTCGGCTGCGACTCGCACCGCCGAGATGCCGGCCTCGGGCGCCATGCCGGCGTGCGCCGCCACGCCATGGACGACGAACTCAAAACGGTCAGCCGACGGCGCCTTCACGACGAGCTCGGCCGGGGACGGTGAGTCGAGCACGAGCGCCTCTTTCGAGCGCAATTCACTAATGTCAAGCGCCTTTGCGCCGAGCAGCCCGATCTCTTCACAGATAGTGCATGCGATCTCGATATCGCCATGCGGCAGCGCGCGATCTT
>DASRXC010000111.1:0-2148 GCA_035654355.1 Binatus sp. (SeqCode) | reverse complement strand
GGTCCCGGGCCCGATGTCGGCAGTGGCGCTGGCGATTTCCACACTGCCATTCGCGGTGAGAACCGCGCGGGCGCTCGCCGGCATCTGCATCGCTTCCCAGATGCCGGTCGCATTGCCCCAGCCGACCAGTTCGTTGCCATCCCGCATCGAGCGCGGCTGCGGGCTACGACGGGACCAGCCGAACTTTTCCGCGCCCTGCCGATAGCATTC
Organism: Binatus sp. (SeqCode); assembly: GCA_035654355.1. GTDB lineage: Bacteria > Vulcanimicrobiota > Vulcanimicrobiia > Eremiobacterales > Eremiobacteraceae > JAFAHD01. The sequence goes on along the minus strand of DASRXC010000111.1, from coordinate 1,938 downwards.
GCGCAGCTCTTTGCTGCTATAGCGTCGATCCTCGATCTGGTCCTTGTCCGAGTAGTTGATCAGCCGCAGTTCGAGCGGATCGATGTTCGCCGCATAGGCGAGCTCATCCATCGCGCATTCGATGGCATAGGCGCCTTCCGCTCCGCCCGGCGCACGCATGTCGCAGGGCGTATTTTGATCGAGCTTGACGAGCCTTTGACCGAGCTCGCTGTTTGCGCATTTGTAGAGCAGGCTCGACCAGTTGACCAAATCCCGCTGGAAATCCTCGAATTGCGAGGTCATGCTCACGGCGTCGTGCCGGAACGAGGCGAGGTTTCCGTCGCCACTGGCTGCGAGCGCCAGTTGGTGCACGTTTGCGGCACGATAGCCGAGCGTGAACATCTGCTGGCGGGTCAGCGTCACCCGCACCGAGCGCTTGAGTGCGCGCGCGGCCAGCACGGCGAGCGGCAACTCATATTGCGGGCGCAATCCGGATCCAAATCCGCCTCCGACGTAGGGCGACAGCACGCGCACTTTGTCGCGCGGCATCCCGAACACGCCGGCAACGTAGTTGCGGCAGTTCTGGGGTCCCTGCGTCTTGTCGAAGACGGTAATGCGGTCGTCGCCTTCCCACACCGCCGTCGCCGCGAATGGCTCCATTGGATTGTGATGCTCGACCGGCATGCGATATTCCGCTTCGATCCGCACGGCTGCCTGCTCGAACGCCGGCGCGGGATTGCCGCGTGCGACGGAGTTCGCCGGGTCGCGCTTCGAGATCGCGCCGCGTTCGCGTTGCGCGTCGAAGTCGGTGACGTGCGGCTTGCGCTCATATTCGACGCGAATGAGCGAAGCCGCAAATCGCGCGATCTCGAACTCCTCGGCGACGACCAACGCCACCGGCTGACCGCTGAACAGAATTTTGTCGTCATAGAGCGGACGGAAGGGCGAGCCGGAAGGCGCAACCTCGTCGGTATACTTCTCGTGCGATGAGGCAAGCTTGGGCCGATGCTCGTGCGTGAACACGTCGAGCACGCCGTCGACCGACAACGCATCCGCGGTATGAATGCGCTTGATCCGCCCTTTGGCAATGGCGGACGAGACCACGACACCATGCGCTAGGCCGGGCACGTTGTATTCGGCGGCGTATTTCGCAAGTCCGGTAACCTTCGCGCGTCCGTCGATGCGGGGGGTCGGCTTGCCGAGGTAGCTGGTGGCGGTCATGGCGCTCTCCCCCTTACTTGATCCGCTTATCCGCTTGCGATTGCGGGCTTCCACGCGCCGCTTGGGTCAGCGCACGCAAGATGCCGCGCCGCGCCAGCTCGATCTTGAAGTCGTTGTGGCCGAAGCCGCGCGCGTCCCGCAGCACGGTCTCAGCTGCACGCAGGAAATTTTCGCGCGTGGTCGGCGCTCCATTGAGCTGCGCCTCGGCTTGACGGTCGCGCCACGGCTTGTGCGCGACGCCGCCGAGCGCCAGACGCGCCTCCTTGATCGTGTCGCCCTCGATTTCGAGGCCGACCGCGACGGATACCAGGGCGAACGCATACGACAGGCGATCGCGGACCTTCAGATAGGTGTAGTTGTCGGCGAAACCTTTGGGCGGCAATTCGATCGCCGTAATGATCTCGTCCGCTCGTAGATTGCTGTCGATTTGCGGCGTATCGCCGGGCAGGCGATGGAATTCGGCAAACGCAATGCTGCGCTCGCCGTCTTTGCCGGTTGCCAGCACGCGCGCCTCGAGGGCGGCGAGCGCGACGCACATGTCCGAGGGATGCGTGGCGATGCAGTGCTCGCTCGTCCCCAGGATCGCGTGCATCCGATTGACCCCTTCGATCGCCGAACAGCCGCTGCCCGGCTCGCGCTTATTGCATGGCGTGGTCGTATCGTAGAAATAGAAGCAGCGCGTGCGTTGCAGGAGGTTACCCCCGGTGGAAGCCATGTTCCGCAATTGCTGCGAGGCGC
>DASRXC010000110.1:0-7355 GCA_035654355.1 Binatus sp. (SeqCode) | reverse complement strand
AACCCTGCGGTGAGACAGGCTTGAAGGAAGTTCTTAAGAGCGCTTTCCACACGAACGAACGTGCCCTTGCTGCACGTAATAAATAATAATTGCGATGTTCCGTGCGGCTTGGATCAATCGGCACCACTCAGCAGCTCGACGACGTGCCGTGCGATCACGAGGTTTTCATCGGTTGAGATGACCAGATGAATAAAGTAGATGATCGATTCGTCCGCGCGTCGTTCCTTGCGGTAGCAGCGCTCGCGTACCTCGGACTCAAATACTCTTCGGGACGCTTAGATGATGTGGAAAAGACGGAAGAAGACGAGCGTCGACGCGACTGCGACCGCCGCACCGGCGATCACCTGCGCGGGCGTGTGCGCGCGTAGATAGACCCGCGCCCAGCACACCAGCGGCACGAGAAACACGTACGGCAGCGGCTGGAGCTTGAAAAGCACGAACATCACCGCAAACGGGCCGGCGATCCCGAAGGCGTGCGTGCTGATCTTCCAGTAACGCGTGATGATCATGATGATCAGCGCGGTAGCCCAGTACCCCCATGCAATGGCGACGATCTGCACAGGGACCTTCGCAAGCGTGTAGCCGATCGCGGCGAGCAGATCGATCACGACGATCACCAAAAAGATCTTCTCGCGCTCGAAGCGGTCGGACATGTCGAAGTCCGAGATCCGCCCGGTGACATAGAGCGCAAGCAGGCACAGCAGCGGCAAGACCGTGAACACGGTGACGGACACCGCCGATAAGACCCAAAACTCTCGCGTCGAAGTCGAGAACGCGTGCGATACGATGATGAACAGCGCGGATGCGCAGATGAACGGATTGAAGATCGTCGACAAGGCCTTCGCGAACTCGACGGCTGCGCGATGACCGCGCATGCCGACCACGATCGAATCCTTTTCGCGTGCGGGCCTCCGCTTGAGCTGCATGTCACCAATTATATCGGCGAGTGTAGAACGCTGTAAAGTGACCACTAACATCGGCGCCTGGGAAGGCTTCGAGCTTGCAGGCAACGCGGACGCAGGCATTCTCTTACTCCACGGTTTCTCAGGAAGCCCGGATGAAGTGCGCGAGCTGGGACGCAGGCTGCACGCGAAGGGGTACGATGTCAGCGCACCTGCGCTGCCCGGTCATTCCGGCGACGTTCGCGTGCTTGACGAGCTCGGGACGGAAGATTATCTCGATGCGGCGCTTGCGGCTTTTGACCGCGTTCGATCGGATCACGCGCGCGCATACGCGGTCGGCTTTTCGATGGGTGGCGCGCTCGCGCTGCACATCGCGCAACACCGCCGGCCCACCGGCGTTGTGACCATCAGCGCTCCGGTGCGCATGCCCTCGCACGTCTATGGCGGTATTCACTTGGTCGCGCGGCATCGAGCGAGCGTGCACCTCCCGGTGAATCCGAACGCCTATTTAGGAACGATCGGCTATCCCACGGTGTCTGCACATGCCGTCCGCACGTTTCTAGGCGTTGTCGAGCACGTGCGCGCCGGCTTGGCCGACGTGCACGCGCCGCTGCTCGTCTTGCACAGCGCGCGCGACTTGACGGTGCCGTACGCGAATGCCGCGCTCATCGAAGCTTCGGTGGGCAGCCGCCAGCGCGACGTGGTCGTGCTCGATGAGGGCCAGCACTTGATGACCGTTGGGCGCTGGCTCGACATCATCGAACCGTACATTGTGGAGTTCCTCGCGCGCGTGCACGGCGATTAAGCCGTGTTTAAGCGCTAGGCGCACGCTCGTTCGTCGTCGGGCGACGCAGGGAAACGCAGACTCTCGGCGCTAGACGCCGCCATGTCCAGGCGGGATAAGCGTAACATACCGCTGGTCGTCGCGGCGCTCGGCGTTGTATTCGGCGACATCGGTACGAGCCCGCTTTACACCATCAGCTCGTGCTTCACGTTTAGCGGCGCGCACCCGGTGCGCGAGGACATTCTCGGCATCTGCTCTCTGATCGTCTGGGCGCTGATCATCGTTGTGTGCATCAAGTACATCGGCTTCATCATGCGCGTCGACCACGATGGTGAAGGTGGCATCCTTGCACTGCTCGCACTTGCGGGCAAACCGGGGCCGCGCGGCGGACTCGTCGCGACCGGCGCGCTCACGACGATCGTCGTCGTTGGCGCGGCGATGCTCTTCGGCGACGGTATCATCACGCCGGCGATCTCGGTGATCTCTGCAGTCGAAGGCATCGGTGTCGCTTCGTCCGCGCTACAAGCGTATATCGTGCCTATCTCCGTCGCCATCCTCATCGTCCTCTTCGCGATTCAGGCGCGCGGAACGGAGCGCGTTGGGCGTCTTTTCGGACCCGCGATGACCGCGTGGTTTCTCGCGATCGGAGTCGCAGGCGCTGTCGCAATCGTTCGAAATCCAGGCGTGCTTTGGGCCATCGATCCTCGCCACGCATTTGTGTTCGCCCGCCACCACGGACTCGGTGGGTTTCTCGTCCTCGGTGGCGTCGTCTTAGCCGTCACGGGCGTCGAAGCGTTGTACGCGGACCTTTCGCATTTCGGCCGTATGCCGATTGTGCGCGCGTGGTATTTCTTCGTGTTTCCGGCGCTGTTGCTATCGTATCTCGGCCAGTGCGCCAATCTGGAGCTCCATCCCGATGCGCTGGCCAATCCGTTCTATGCGCTCACCCCAGGATGGGCGCTTATGCCGATGGTGGTGGTCGCGACGATCGCAACTGTCATCGCATCACAGGCGCTCATCTCGGGTGCGTTCACGCTCGTCGAGCAGGCAATTCACCTCGGATTGTCGCCGCGCTTCGAGGTGCGCCACACGTCGCGCCGCATCATCGGTCAGGTGTACCTGCCGAGCGTGGCATGGGCGCTCGCCCTCAGCGGCATCCTGATCACGGTGACATTCCGGACGAGCGCGCATCTTGCCGCGGCTTACGGCTTGGCCGTGTCCATGACGATGCTCGCGACCGACATCGCATTTTACGCGGTCGTCACCCGGGTATTGCATTGGAAGCCGTATGCCGCGCTGCCGCTCGTCTTGTTCTTCGTCATCGTCGACACGAGTTTCGTCCTCGCCGGGCTGCCGAAGTTCGCCGAGGGCGCATGGCTGCCGCTCGCGATTAGCGCGGTACTAAGCGTCGTGTCGCTCACCTGGCTTGAGGGTCGCAAGCGTTTGTTCGCAGCGCTCGCAGGCCAGCAGACGCCGGTCGACGAGGTGATTCGCACAATTTACCGCGAGAGCGGCTTGCCGACGGAAACCATGGTGTTCTTGACACCGGACCCCGAGGGCGTGCCATTCGTCGCCTCGCATCGATGGATCCGAGAGCGCGCGAAGAACGAGCGCATCATCTTGCTACACTTAGCGCCCGTGCGCCAGCCCTACATCTCGGAAGAGCACCGCGTGACCGTTGAGACGCTCTCACCGCAGCTCGTGCGGGTGCGCGGTCGCTTTGGGTTCATGGAGCCACCGCGCATCGATCCGGTTTTGCACGCGTGCGACGTGCACGGACTTGGCATCGACAATCCAGAGACGTCGTTTTTCTATGCCGATCCAAAGATCGTGGCCGCAAACGATCACGCCTTTCCCGGCTGGCGGCGCTGGCTATTCGGCGTTCTGTCTCGCAACTCGCGTCCGCTGCCCGACGACCTACAGATCCCGTCGGAGCGCCGGGTCGAACTTGGCGTAACGGTCGCACTCTAAGTAAGTCCGCGACGGTTGCTAATCTCCACGCACAGGGGCAATGCGCGGGACAGCCGAACCTGACTGAAGCAAGATCTGTTTCAAGATCGCTTCCATCCGCCACATCTAAGAGGAGCCGCCGAACCCTTTGTCAGCCATCATCTTCGCGCTGTTGGCCGCCACGCCGGCAGCAGCGGTACCGACACCTTTGCCGCTGAGCACGCTGCCGCCAGCAGCCGTAACTTTCCATCAAGCGACCTTCGTCGACAATTATCCCTGGGTGCTGACCCTCGTCGAGATCCTGTTCCTGGTTGCAACGGTCGTGCTCATCGCCCTCATGTCCGTGCAGACCACCAAGACCGAAGGCCTGTCAGGCACGATCGGCGGGCGCGCCGAAGCCGCGTACCGCGGCCGCCTCGGTCTCGATCAGCAGATCACGCGTGTCACGACGTTCACGGCTTACTCGTGGTTCGTGCTCGCCATTATCTTCTTCTTGGTGACGCGGTAGCGCCGACTCGCATGCCGCTGCTGTCCGTCAAAGATCTCGAAGTCACGTTCACGACAGACGACGGTATCGTTCGCGCCGTGAACGGCTTGTCGTTCGACATCGAGCCCGGCAAGACGCTCGGCATCGTCGGGGAGTCAGGATCGGGAAAGAGCGTCACGGCGCTGTCGATCATGCGCCTCATCGCGATGCCGCCCGGACGCATCGAGCGTGGCGAGATCATCTTCAACGGTCAGGATCTGCTGAAGTTAGGCGAGCAGCAGATGCGCAACATCCGCGGCAACAAGATCGCGATGATCTTCCAAGACCCGATGACGAGCCTCAATCCGGTGCTCACCGTCGGCGAGCAGATCATGGAGACGATCGTCCAGCACCAGCACAAGAGCAAGGCAGAAGCGTACAAGCGCGCCGTCGAGATGCTCGAGCTCGTGCGCATACCGGAGCCGAACAAGCGGATGCGCTCGTATCCACACCAATTCTCCGGCGGCATGCGTCAACGGGTCATGATCGCGATGGCGCTCTCCTGCGATCCCGCCCTGCTCATCGCCGACGAGCCGACGACCGCACTTGACGTGACCATCCAAGCGCAGATTCTCGACCTCATGAACGATCTGCAGAAGCGCCTCAACTCCGCGATCATTATGATCACGCACGATCTGGGGGTCGTCGCCGAGGTCTGCGAAACGGTGCTCGTGATGTACGGTGGCAACATGGTCGAGTACGGCACCGCCGAACAGATTTTCTCGTCGCCGAAACACCCGTACACGCTTGGGCTGCTCGATTCGCTGCCTCGGCTTGACGAAGGTGGCCGCCGACGCCTCGTGCCGATCGAAGGACAACCACCGAACCTGCTGCGGCTGCCGGCCGGCTGCGCGTTCGCGCCGCGCTGTCCATACGCGCTGCCCGATCACGCCGTGATTCCGCCGCCGACCATCGATTTCGGTGAGGGACACGTCGCGCGGTGCACCCTATATAATGAAGAACCTGGCGTCGACATCCGCAAGGAAGCGGAGAGGCTAAAGCGGGCCAGCACCTCCGCCAAGGAGACCGCTCGTGGTTGAGGCCGCGCGCACAGAGGTAGGCGGCCTCGTGGTCGAGGCTCAGCCGGACGCGATCATCGACGTCCGCCGAATCAAGAAGTATTTTCCGATCACCGCCGGCGTGTTTTCCCGTCACGTCGCCGACGTCAAGGCGGTTGACGACGTTTCGTTCTCGATCAAGGCCGGCGAGACGCTCGGGCTGGTCGGCGAGTCAGGCTCAGGCAAGACGACGGTCGGGCGCTGCATCCTACGTCTGCTCGATCCAACAGCCGGCACCATCGCGTTTGAAGGGAAAGACATCACAACGCTGCCGCAAAGTCCGCCGCTGTGGGACCGGTCGGCGCCGAGCATGCGCGCGCTGCGGGGCCGCATGCAGATCATTTTCCAAGATCCATACGCAAGTCTCAATCCGCGCATGACCGTCGGCGATATCATCGCCGAGCCGCTTCAGATTCACGGCATCGACGGCGTGCGCCACCCAAGCAAAGCGGAGATCGAAAAACGCGTCAACGACTTACTCCGGACCGTGCGACTGGCGCCCTATCACGCCAACCGCTACCCGCACGAATTCTCCGGTGGCCAGCGCCAGCGCATCGGCATCGCACGTGCGCTCGCAGTGAATCCGAAGTTCATCGTCGCCGACGAACCCGTATCGGCGCTTGACGTGTCCATCCAAGCGCAGGTCGTCAACCTCTTGCAGGATCTGCAGCGGCAGCTCGGCCTGACCTACCTGTTCATCGCGCACGACTTGTCGGTCGTGCGCCACATCTCGGATCGGGTCGCGGTGATGTACGTCGGCAAGCTCGTTGAGCTCGCTGACCGCGACGAGCTGTACAAACGGCCTTTACATCCGTACACGCAGTCGCTGCTCTCGGCGATACCGATCCCCGATCCACGCGCCGAAGCGCGGCGCGAGCGCATCATCTTGACGGGCGATATCCCCTCACCGGTCAATCCGCCCAAGGCGTGCCGCTTCAACACGCGCTGCCCGATCGCGTACGAACGTTGCTTCATCGAAGAGCCGCTGCTCAAACCGTACGGCAAACATTGGGTGGCGTGCCACAAAGTAGAAGAACTGCACGGCGAACAGCCTGATATCACGAAGCGAACCGTCGCGCCAGTTGTCCCGACAGCCTGAGGTTTACAGCTCGTCAAAGCGCCGAGAGCGTCCCGTATTTGACGTATCTTGACGCCGTGGTGTATAGTAGGGAACGTTTGAGCGGTCCCCGGGCTCGTCCCGTGTAACAAGACGGGTCTAGGTGAGCGCAGAACGGAGAGCGCCGGCCCCGTTAGGGCCGGCGGCACCACGGAGCAGTATTGTCAAAGTCCCTCATCATCGTCGAATCGCCGGCCAAGGCACGCACTCTTAAGAAGTTCCTCGGTTCTCGCTATCAGGTTTTGCCCTCGGTCGGCCACGTTCGTGACCTGCCGAAGAGCCGTTTGGGCGTAGACGTCGACCGCGATTTCTTGCCGACGTACGTCACCATCAAAGGCAAGGGGCCGGTCATTAAAGACCTACGCTCCGCCGTCAAAAAGGCCGCGCACGTCTATTTAGCCACCGATCCCGATCGCGAAGGCGAGGCGATCGCGTGGCATCTTTCCGAAGTGCTCAAGCTGCCCGAAGCGCGGCGCATCGAGCTGCACGAGATCACCAAACCGGCGGTCCAGGACGCGCTCAAGCATTCCGGTCCGATCAACATGGATCGCGTCGACGCGCAGCAAGCGCGCCGCATCCTCGACCGCCTCGTCGGTTACAAGATCTCGCCGATGCTGTGGCGCAAGATCCAAGGCGGCCTCTCCGCCGGTCGCGTGCAGTCAGTCGCCGTCAAGCTGATCGTCGATCGCGAACGCGAGATCGAAGCGTTTACGCCGCGCGAATACTGGACGGTTTCCGCGCGTCTCTGGCCGCACGGCCATCACGACGCCGAACATACACTTATCGCCGATCTCGTCAGCGTCGACGGCAAGAAGCTCGAGAAATTCGACATCCCGACCGAAGCCGACGCTACGCGCTTGGAAGCGCGCTTGGCGAAGGCGTCGTATCGCGTCACCAGCGTCAAGACTCGCGAGGTGCGCCGCTCGCCCGCCGCGCCGTTCACCACCAGTACGCTGCAGCAGGAAGCGTCGCGCCGCCTCAAGATGCGCGTGCGCCGCACGATGCAGATCGCTCAGGG
>DASRXC010000109.1:0-35987 GCA_035654355.1 Binatus sp. (SeqCode) | reverse complement strand
AGCGATACACCTTCGCTTGGCCAGGGGTTTTCACAGGTCGCCGAATGGAATGCGATGAGCGCTTCCGACGGAACGATCGTCGCGCTCGTCCATTACGGCGACGGCTCGTATAACGCCGTCTACGAGCAGAGCGGTGGTTCGTGGCGCAAGGTCGTTGACACCAATGCCGGCGTGTTGGTCGGTGATGACGAAACCGCGGTGACGACTGCTGCATTCGTCGATGGAAAGTTGTACGTCATTGAGACTGCGGATGCCCCAAAGGGCAAGGTCGTAGAGATCGGCCGGGGCGACCCGCGGACGATCCTGGTGGAAGGCGATTGGGCAGTGCGGGCGATCGCCGGTGTGCGCGGCGGTTTTTTAACGACAGAATCGAGAGGGGCCGATTGGCGCGTCCGGCATTTCAACACAGATGGGACGCTGGTGCGGACGGTCGCACTGCCGGAACACGGCATCGGCGTGTCTGCGATCGCTTCAGACCCATCGAGCGGTACTGCACTCATCGCATATTCGGGCTGGGTCATACCGTCGCGGTGGGTGAGCTACGATTTGGCGAGCGGGTCACTGACACAGATCTACGAGCTCAAAGCACCCGCTGATTATTCAAACGTCGAGTTCTCGGTCGTCTACGCGACGTCCAAGGATGGCACGAGCGTGCCGATGACCGTGATTCGCAAGAAGGGTATGAGCGCGAGCGGCGCCGCCCCGGGCATCTTGACAGCATACGGCGGCTACGGGCTGTCGCAGCGCCCGAGCTTCCTGGGGACGGCGCTGTTTTGGATCGAGAACGGCGGCGTGTACGCGGACGCCAATATCCGGGGCGGCGGCGAGTATGGCGAGTCGTGGCATCTCAACGGTAGGCTCATTAAGAAGCAGAACGTCTTCGACGATTTCGCCGCATGCGCACGGACGCTGGTCGAATCGGGCTGGGTCGCCCGGGGCCGGCTGGGCATCGTCGGCGGGAGCAACGGCGGACTGTTGATGGGCGCGGCGCTGGTCCAACATCCTGAGTTGTACCGGGCGGTCGTGAGCCTCGCGGGTGTGTACGACATGCTGCGGGTCGAGGACTCGCCGAACGGGCACTTCAACGTGACCGAGTACGGCACGGTGAAGGACGAGGCGCAGTTCAAGGCGCTGTACGCATATTCGCCCTATTATAATGTACGTTCTGGAGTTGCATATCCGGCGGTGCTGATGATCGAGGGCGCCAACGACCCGCGCGTGACGCCTTGGCAGTCTCGCAAGATGGTGGCGCGCCTGCAAGCGGCGACGTCAAGCGGTCAGCCGGTCTTGTTGATCACGCGCACCCAAGCCGGGCATGGCATCGGCGCGTCTTTTAGTCAGCGCTTGGGCGACCGCTCCGCGCTCTACATCTTCTTCGCCAACCAGCTCGGTCTGGAGCTGCAGAAATGAAATATGCCCCGCCCGAGACTCGAACTCGGAACCACCGGCTTAAAAGGCCGATGCTCTACCATTGAGCTAGCGGAGCAAATGTCTGCGCGCCTGGAGGGGCTCGAACCCCCAACCGCCAGATTCGAAGTCTGGAACTCTATCCAGTTGAGCTACAGGCGCATTTGGGGTGAATGACGAGAGTTGAACTCGCGACCTCTTGCTCCACAGGCAAGCGCTCTAACCAACTGAGCTACATTCACCACGCGACTCGACCCGGTCTTTTCTCTTCGCTGAAAGGGCACGCCTCCACCTGAAAAACCTTGAGGGGACCGGAAACGTTTCGCCGAACTAGGTCGCCCTCAAGTGGAGGCCACGGGCCATGCTTGCAGCGCTCACGCTTGCGTTTCTTATCGATGCACCGGTCACGACTGGACCGTTGCGCGAAGTCGTCTATAAGGTCGCTTCGGTCAGCACCAGAGCTCTTTCTATCGAGACGTTCGGTGGTTCGGTTCCAGTCAATGACCAGCCGGCCACACCGGGCATGCCAAACACCCTCTTTGCGCCTCAACCGACCGCACAGCGGTTTACGACGGGAGAGGATGGCACGCTTGTCATCGACGTCATCGCGGTTGATCAGGACGTTGTGCGCGCGAATGTGACGGAACATTTGCGCAATCGTTCGACCCCGCGCACGTACGCCGCGCTGGTGTCGCCAAACGGTTTGGTAAGCTTTAACGTCCCCGATCCCAGCCCCACTGCTCGATTCCTTCTTCCGCTTTTCGCTATCCGCTTCGCACCACCGGGCGACTATGATCCGGGCAGCACTTGGCATGTCAGCCAGAACATGGACGTCGAAGACTTAGATGACATGTTCACCGTGACTGGCCAGGATGGAGCGCTCTTGCTCGTTGATGAACAAGAAACCATCAGAGTCAAGGCTGCCAAAGGCATGAACTTCATCGGCAGCGGGAAATTCACGTACAAGCCGTCGCTCCTAATCCCAATCAGCGGAAGCTTTGAAGAGCACGGCTCGCGCGGTACGATGGACAGCAACGACGAGATGCGCACGACGGTCCACTTCGATCGCGTGTCAGACTCACGAGACAGCGCGCCGGCGCCTACGAAACAATAGTCCTCGCGCCCGTTGGGACTCGAACCCAAAGCCTCCGGCTTAGAAGGCCGATGCTCTATCCAGTTGAGCTACAGGCGCACATCCATGTAAACTATCGGGCGGACAGGACTTGAACCTGCGACTTCTGCGTCCCAAACGCAGCGCTCTACCAAGCTGAGCTACCGCCCGTTGCATTCTCGAATTCTTGACCCCGACCACAGTTCCTTGAATGTCTTCCGTCGGTGACAGTTTGCGCATCGCACGTCGCATTTGGCAATTTCGGATTCAAGCGCAGTGCTGCTCGCGATGTGTATCATCCTGCAGATATCGTTGGCTTTTTGCCCCCGAACATGATCGAATTCCAGCACGACAGGATCGGGCTCGCCGCAGTCGACGCACGGATGATTGCTGAGATAGTGGTCAACCAGCGCTCTATTGCGGCGACGATAGCCGATTTGCCGTTTGTACCGGCGACGATTATGTTTGCCCAAGTTTGCGATGTAATGTTCTCGGCAATAGATGCGCTGACAGTCCTTGCAATAGGACGCCAGTGTTTTAGTTCCGCGCTTGCGGCGAGAATAGGCTGCATCGCTCTTTGCGACGCGGCAACGAGGACAGATCTTCTCCATGCGTACAGAATGTGCGCACCTGATGAACTATCTATTTCCTTGATGTGATAAGTTCGCGCAACGCACGCACCGCGCGTCCACGATGCGACACCGCGTGTTTCATCTCGATCGGTACTTCGCCAAACGTCTGCCCGTAGGGTGGATAATAGAAAATAGGATCGTAACCAAACCCGCCTGAGCCGCGCGGCGCAAGCGCGATCTCGCCCTCCACTTCACCACGAGCGGTCACTGGTTCTTGGCCAGGTACTGCAAGAGCACATACGCATACATAGCGTGCGCGACGGCTCGCCCCGGGCAACGCCGCTAACTGCTCCAAGATCGCGCGATTGCGTTCATCCGGTGTCGACGTGGGCGATGGAGTCCGCGCCGACAACACGCCCGGTTGCCAGCCCAGCCCCTCGACCTCGATCCCAGAATCATCCGCCAGCGCGGGACCGCCCCGGACGCGCGCGAGCTCAGTTGCTTTCAGAACCGCGTTTTCTTCATACGTCGTGAAGCGCTCGTCGACCTCAGGATACTCAGGACCAGGCAGCACGAGCGCGGGCGGATCATCGCCCCACAACTGCACGATCTCGTTGAACTTCTCCAAATTTTTTGTCGCAACCGCGACCGGCACGCGCGGGTCGAGCCGCAACTACGATCCCCGCTCGAGCTGCAACACCGCCATGAACGCCTCTTGCGGAAGCTCGACGCTGCCGACTTGCTTCATGCGCTTCTTGCCCTCTTTCTGTTTCTCGAGCAGCTTGCGTTTGCGGGTGATGTCGCCGCCGTAGCACTTGGCCAACACGTTCTTGCGCATCGCCCTCACGGTCTCGCGCGCGACGATCTTGTTGCCGATCGCCGCCTGGATCGGCACGTCGAACATCTGCCGCGGGATCACCTCGCGCAGCCGCTCAGCCAGCAGGCGGCCCCACACAGGCGCTTTATCGCGATGGATAATGAACGACAGCGCGTCCACCGACTCGCCATTCAAGAGGATGTCGAGCTTGACGAGATCTCCCTCGCGGTACCCCATAAGCTCGTAGTCCATACTCGCATAGCCCTTCGTGCGCGACTTCAATTGATCGAAGAAGTCGATGATGACCTCAGCGAGCGGCAATTCGTATGAGAACAAAACCCTCTGCGGTGACAGGTAATCCATCGATACCATCGTGCCCCGCCGCGACTGGCACAGATCCATGATCGTGCCGACGTATTCCGCCGGTGTGATGATCGAACAGCGCACGTACGGCTCTTCCAAGCGCGCGATTTCCGTGGGCGCCGGCAGCTTTGCCGGGTTGTCGATCGAGAGCTCTTCCCCGCCCGTCGTCAACACGTGATAGACGACCGACGGCGATGTCGCGATCAGTGAGATCCCGTACTCGCGCTCCAGCCGCTCCTGCACAATCTCCATGTGCAGCAGCCCCAAAAAGCCGCAGCGGAAACCGAAGCCAAGCGCGATCGACGACTCCGGCTCGAACGACAGCGACGCGTCGTTGAGCTTCAACTTCTCCAGCGCCTCGCGCAACTCGCCGTATTCCGCGCCCTCATTCGGGTACAAGCCGCAGAACACCATTGGCGTGACCTTGCGGTAACCCGGCAGCGGCACGTGCGCCGGCGACGCCGCGTCCGTCAGCGTATCGCCCACGCCGATCTCAGACAGCGACTTGATATTCGCGATCACGTAACCGACTTCGCCCAAGTCAAGCTTCTCGGTGGCGACCATCGACGGCCGAAACTTGCCGACCTCGCTGACCTCGAACACTTTGTCCGCGGCCATCGAACGGATCTTCATGCCGCTGCGCAGCTCGCCATCCACAACGCGCACGTAGCAGATCACGCCGCGATATGGATCGTATTGCGAGTCGAAGACCAGCGCGCGTAGATGATCGGCTGAGCCCTTCGGTGGCGGTACCCAACGCACGATCGCGTCGAGCACGTCCTTCGTGCCGATGCCTTCCTTGGCTGACGCCATGATGCAACGTGCCCGCTCAATCGCTAGAGTCTCCTCGACGTCGCGCACCACCGACTCGGGATTCGCCGCCGGCAGATCGATCTTGTTGATCACCGGGATAACTTCGAGCTTCGCCTCATCAGCAAGATAAAAATTGGCAAGCGTCTGCGCCTCGATGCCTTGCGCAGCATCGATCACGAGCAGCGCGCCCTCGCACGCCGACATCGAGCGCGACACCTCGTACGTGAAATCCACATGGCCCGGCGTATCGATGAGGTTCAGCTCGTACAACTGCCCGTCATCGGCTCGATATTGCAGCGTGACCGGATGCGCTTTGATGGTGATCCCGCGCTCGCGCTCCAGGTCCATTGAATCGAGCACTTGGTCGGACATCTCGCGCGCCGCCAGCGCACCCGTCATCTCCAGCAAGCGATCCGACAGCGTCGTTTTGCCGTGGTCGATGTGCGCAGTGATGCAGAAATTACGCACCTGCGCGTTGACGCGCTGGGGCGGGTGGCGATGACCGAGCGTTGGTCGGTGGCTCATAGCGACGATCGATGGCTCATCAAGAAATCAATAGGGAGACGCGCATCACGTCTCCCGCGTTCGCGGATGAGCGAAAACTCCCTTATTTCAACGCTGCGAGCATCGCGGGCGTCGGACCGACAGACCCGGAGAGGAACGGCACGGGATTGATCGGCCTGCCATCTTGGTGCACTTCGTAATGGACGTGCGGCCCCGTCGCGTAGCCCGTTGAGCCGAGCAGCGCGATCTGCTGGCCCTTGTGCACGAACTGACCCGGTAAGACCAGTGCCTCCGAGCAATGCGCGTACCACGTCACGTATCCGTTGCCGTGATCGATCTCCACCTTGATGCCGAAGCCGCCATCCCACCCAGCGCTGATGATCGTACCGGCAGCCGTCGCCAGCACCGGAGCGCCATAGTAGTTGACGATGTCCAAACCGGAGTGGAATCCGTAATCAGGATACGTCCGGAAACCGAAACCAGATGAGATCGCGCCGTCGGTCGGCCAAATCGAGGGGATCGCTTCAAGCATGCGCTTGTAGGCCAGAGATGCCGCCTCGCGCAGCGCCTCGGCTCGCGCGGCTTCATCTTTGAGCTTTACCGTGTCCGAATACACTCTGTCCATACCCACGTCGAGCAGCGCGAGGCTCGCCGACTCCGCCGCGAAGGTCACGCCGCCGCGGCCAATACCGAGCCAGCCGACCGCCTGCGTCCACCACGGTCCGTGGACCGGCAACGATTCAGTCGACGGCTCCATCCAGATCATCGCCGTCGGTTTGTCCGGCTTCGCACCGCCGTGCATCGCGCCCGGCGTGGTATTCGCTGGAGCTGCATTCGTGCTCACACCGCCCGCCGGTGCGGTCAAGCGCTGAAGCTGCCGATGCTCAGCCTGGATCTTGTTGAGCTGCTCCCACATGTGGTTGGTCTGGTTGGAAAAATTGACCAACTGCTGTTGCTGCGAGGCGGTCAGGCGTTGCAGCGCATGCACTTTGGCTTCTTCCGCGCGCACCTGGACCACGTGCAGCGTCAGGAACGCGGCCACGAGCGCGGCGATGCATGTCGCGAACAGCGCGAGATGACCGTGGGTGAGCTCAAGCTTGTAGATCGATCGCGCGTCATGCGGGATGATCTTAATCAGAACCCGCTTGCTCCACGCGTCCGAGCTTTTCGCCAAACGACTCCTCCTAAGTCAGCCGCGGCGGCGCTTTGCTTGTCCTACCGCCACATCGAGCGCCTGCCGTTCTTCCTCGCTCAGGTCCTTGTCGGTCTCGAAATGTCGCACGGCTTTCGCATAGCTTCTGACCTCCTCGCGTGAGTAAATGCTCGAGATCAGAAAACCGTTGCCGCGGCCGTCGATGGCCGCGAGTGCGTACGAAAGGTCAGAACCGACGTCGGCAAACGCATTGAAGCGCACGAACCCGACGTGCTGCAGGGCACCGACAGATGCCGCCTCAAGAGCGGCGATCCGGCTGCGAAGCTCATCGAGGCTCCTCGTGTCAGAAACCGGGCCCGTCTTTGTAACGGTGCCCCCGGCCCGGAACCTCGGCCGCGCAACGGCCCAATGATATATCGTCAGAACGACGATCGAGACCGCGGCACCTATCAAAATGATGAAAATAATCGCCGCGGGGCTCATGCCGCCCGTGAATGACGCCGCAGCGTCGCTCATAGGCAGTGCACCTCGGGGCATTCGAACGCAGCCATTACGTTCCTCCTGGAAACCGAGCGCCCGGTGTGTGATCCGTCCCACATCATAAGCCTTACCCGCGTTTGAAAGGGGGCTCAGGCCGCGAGATGACCGCGGCACCCGAAAGATCCCACATGCCGCTGCTACCTTCCGGTCCTGACGGGATTAGCGGGTTTTCGTCGCGCGGGTCCCGTGGCCGTCGACGCCCCCACGAAGTCGGGTTCGACTCGGAGAGGGAGGGATTCGAACCCTCGAGACGGTGTTAGCGCCTACACGATTTCCAGTCGTGCCTGATCGACCACTCCAGCACCTCTCCACGCATCGGAGCGGCGTCGCGCGCCGCTCGAGCGACGCACCTTCAAGTCGCGCCGCGCTCATCCTTGCGCGCGCCGCCCGCGCAGCTCATTCCCCGCGCGGGAGCGTTCATGCGTCTTATCACTGCGAGGCTGTCTCCCGCACGATTTGCGCACACGTCCACGAGATCGTTCCGTCGACCATGCCGCCGCGCACGTCGCCATTGCGTCCATAGATACTGCGGTAGTTCGAAAAACGCGCCACACCGGCGTGTCCGTTATTTGAGATCGTCACGCGCACCGTGGTCTGTGGGCGCTCCTCGAGCGTCGTGCCGTGTGGAAATCCTGGACCTGGAGCCACGTTGACGATCACGCTGGCGCTATCGTACGACCCGTCGCTCGCAAAACTCGGGATTAACACCTCGCCGCCGTCCACCCGCGCATCGGCGGCGAACGTGACGCTGTATCCGTTGAGCAGCGTCGTGCCGGGTTTTCCGATGTAGCACCGCTTCACGCCGGCATCGTGAACGAACGACACGACGCCATGAAATTCGATGTGCGCTGCCGCGGCCGGGACCGGCGATGGACTAGACATTGAAACGCTCTGGCGCGAGTGCGAAGCGCACCCGCCTGTGACGGCGAGCCCTGCGAACGCGCATGCGCAAAACGCGAGCCTCATGAGGACGCGTGACACCGATGCTTAAAACCTCGAAATGATGCTGGCGGAGAGGGTGGGATTTGAACCCACGAACGGGTATAAGCCGTTACTCGCTTTCGAGGCGAGCGCGATCAACCACTCTGCCACCTCTCCATGGTCGTAAGGCAGGTTCTTTCAGCGCTCGCGACCGCCCTTTGCAGCGCGCGTCCGCGACATCACCAGCGCCGTCAAAAGTCGTCTTGCGTGCGCCGCGCGCGGAAAAATGCACGCAGCATCTCAGCGGCCTCCTCAGCGAGCACACCCGACGATACTTTCACCCGGTGATTTAAGCGATCGTCCTCGACGATGTCGTAGACTGATCCCGCGCCGCCGCCTTTCGGATCTGGGCAGCCGAAAACGAGGCGTTCGATGCGTGCGGCCACACACGCTGCCGCGCACATCACGCATGGCTCTTTCGTGACGTACAAAGTCGCGCCGCTCAAACGCCATCCACCGCGCCGAGCTGATGCCTGGCGAAGCGCGACCATCTCGGCGTGCGCCGTCGGATCGTGGTTGGCTTCCTTTTGGTTGAAGCCGACCGCGGCGATCTCACCGCCGATGGCGATCACCGCGCCGACCGGAACGTCTCCGTGCCGCTGCGCGCTTTGCGCAAGCTCAAGCGCCTTGCGCATGAACTCGACGTCCGCCGCTGTGTGCGTGTGGTGCGCTTCGGCCGACTTCATCGACCGCTCCATTCTGCAAAATTAGCTTTGCGAGCAGGCCCTGGACGTTCGACCGCGCCCGAGTGGGCTCGAACCACCAACCTTCGGCTTCGGAGGCCGACACTCTATCCAATTGAGCTACGGGCGCGCGGTGCCTCGGGCAAGACTCGAACTTGCGACCAAGGGCTTATGAGTCCCCTGCTCTACCACTGAGCTACCGAGGCATGAGTGCTGGATTGAAGACGAGCCGCAAGCCCGCATTTCGCGCACGCAGCTATGAGCGCCTCCGGTGGACTCTAGCGGTCGAACCACCGATACTGCAGCTTCAGGGCAATCGTGCGGAATTGGCCACCCGCGGTGGCGGTCAACCAATTCGTCCAGCTCACCCTAGTGGAAAAGCTCTTGTTGACCGGCACGTTGAGATCCAATCCATACCGGCCATTGATGAGCGTGTCATGATTCGGCGCGCCGTCAAGACTCGTCTGACCCCCGCCATAGTAAACGCCTCCGGCCGACAGCCAAAAACCGGGCCGGAATTCATACCCGCCGAGCGCCTGCAGATTCAACACCGGGCTTTGACTTCGCACGTGGCCGCCGAAGAAATTGTTATTGTTCGTAAAGAACCACGCGCCGGCTGAGCCGTCCACGAACCATTTTTTTATCGGAGTCTCGAAGCCGGCCTCAGGCAGAAACGCCCAGCGGTTTTGGCCCACATTGATGAGACGTGCAGGATTGTACGCTCCCGTCGGGACTACGACGGTGAGACTCGCGCCGACCGTCGTCTTCGGTGTGCGCCGCACGAACTGGGCCGGCGAAAGAGCGGGGTCGCCGATAAGATTCCAGCCGATCCGAGTGACGAGATCGCTGTAACCCCAGCGTTGTGCTGTTGTCGCAGTACCGCCTACAGTGCCGTTCAAGTTTGCAGCGGTGTAGGGAAGCAAGAACTGCACGTTGGCAGTGTGTTTTGCCAGCGCAAAGGTATGAACGTATCCTAGGATAGTACGGTCGATCGACGCATTGACGTTGCTCACTGGGAGCTCGGGGTCCGTCAGCACCGCGCCCCACGATGTCGAGTATCCGATCACGAAGAGATTTCCGCCGACCGGCGCGGCTGCATAGCTGCGCGGGGTCAATTCCTCTGCGGCTGCCACGTGCGGGGCAACGATAAGGGCCGCCAACAGCGAGACCACGGTGACGCGAAGCACGGCAGCGTTCAAAAAGAAAATCGCGCTCGGAGGGACTCGAACCCCCGACCTCCAGATTCGTAGTCTGGCATTCTAATCCAGCTGAACTACGAGCGCGTACGTGAGCGTGGCGGAGAGAGAGGGATTCGAACCCTCGATAGCGCCTTTACAGCACTATAACGGTTTAGCAAACCGCCGCCTTCAGCCAGCTCGGCCATCTCTCCTCGGAACGTCCGTCAGTGTACCATAGCCGGCGCGCTGCGTTCAAGCGCCGATCAGCCGCCGGATCATCGCAGCGACGTCTTTCGCCGCATGTGGTTTGGCGAGATCTTTGGCGCGCGCACGCATCGCTTCCAACTCCTTGGGATTCGACAGCAGGCGCTCCAGTGCTTGCACGAGATCGCGCGCTGTCTGGACGCGCACGCCGGCACCGGCATCGCTAAGGTAACGCGTGTTGCGCTCCTCTTGACCGGGCAACGGACGCAGCATCAGCAATGGCAGCTCGGCCGACAGCGCTTCGGAACTCGTCAAACCGCCGGGCTTGCTGATGAGCACGTCGGCCGCTTGCATATAATCGAAGACGTTGTCGACAAAGCCCACGACTTTTACTGGATGCGCCAACGTGTTCGCTGTCTCAGCGACGCGGCGTTCGAGCGCTGGATTCTTGCCGACGACGACGATCGTCTGGACGTCAATCGCGAGGCGATCGATGCCGACGATCGCCTTCTCCAACGGACCGATGCCGACGCCACCTCCCATGACCAAGAGCGTCGTACGATCAGGATGCAGGCCAAGCGCTCGTCGCAGGCCGCGTCGGTCGGGCCGCAATCCGAAGCGCTCGTCGATCGGGATGCCGGTGACCGCGACGCGGTCCGGCCGCACTCCGCGCGCGATCAGCGTCTGGCGCATCGCCGACGTCGCGACCGCATAGGCGTCGATGTTGCGATGGATCCAGAACGGGTGCACGACGAAATCGGTCACGATGCCGACGACGTGTGGCGCATCGGCGAACTCGCGACGGTATTCGGCCATGACGCCGCATGGAAATGCGTGCGTGCAGACGACGACGTCAGGGGACAGCTCTGCGACATACTGGCGCAAGTTGAGCGCCGTGTACCGGTGCAACCATTTCTTAAAGCCCGAGACCTTCGTCGCGCGTTCCGCTTGCTCGTAGATCACTCCGTATAGCTGCGGCAGCACTTTGACCATGCCGATGTAACCGTTGCTTGCCACGCGGTGGAAAACTTCGGATGCGTACCGATACGAATCGACGATCTCGCAGCCACAATCCAGCTCGCCGGCGGCCAGCGACTGGCAGACGGCCTGTGCGGCCGCCGTGTGGCCTTCGCCCACGCTCGCGGATAAGAACAACACGCGAGGCGACCGCACTGGCTGCTCGCGCGCGCGTGTCTGGAGCTGCGCCGTTACGATGCGTCCCCCGCCTGCGCGTCGTCCGCGTGCTCGAGAAAGCCGTTGAGAACCTCTTGCGCGAGCGCCTCGTCTTCGACGAGCCGCCCGAAGATGTCGGCGACCAAAAACTCGTCGGCCGACTCGCAATAGCACACGGCGTATTTGGGCTCCGCTTCCTCTTCGCCGATCAAGGCCACGACTTCAAACTCGAGCTCGCGCACCGGCGCGTCGGCGCGCTGCTCGAGACGAGAGGCGACGACGATCGTGTCCTCCAGCTCGACGCGCGTAGCCGTGTGGTGGCTGCCGTTGTTCACGATGCCGACCCCGTTTCAGGGCGCCGCGAAAAGGACCCTTTTAGTGAAGGTAGCGGCGCACCGCCGCGTTCTGCTCCTCGAGCGTCTTTGAGAAATGATGATGACCGTTGCCCGCGTAGACGTAATAGAGATAGTCGGTGTGCGCCGGGTCGAACGCCGCAGCGATCGAGCGAGCGCCTGGGTTCGCGATGGGCGTCGGCGGAAGGCCGGTGTGCGTGTAGGTGTTGTACGGGCTGTCAATCGCGAGATCGCCCTGGTGCAGTACAGTCTTGTGCTCGGGCAGTGCGTACTCAATCGTCGCGTCGACTTCAAGCGGCATACCCCGCTTCAGTCGATTGTAATAAACCCCGGCCATCAGCCGCCGCTCAGAATCGACCTTCGCCTCGCGCTCGATGAGCGACGCGATCGTGATGATCTGGGGCACGTCGTAGCCGAGGTGGTGCGCTCTGCGCTCGTAATCCGCGGGCAGCTTCTTCTTGAACTGGTCTGTCATGAGCGTTGCGATGTCTTGCGCGCTTGCGCCGCGCCGCACTTGATAGGTGTCGGGATAGAGATACCCCTCGAGTCCTTCAGTGAGCGTGCCGCCCAAGAACAGGCTCGTGTGTTGCGTGACGTCTTCAAATGCGCTTGCTGAGACGATCTCCATGGAATCCAGACGGTGAGCGATCTCGCGTGCGGTGAAGCCCTCGGGTATCGTGACCCATGAAACCGGCGGTTGGCCGCCGCTCGCGAGGATGTCGACGACGCGAGTCATCGGGATATGCGCCGGGAAGTCGTACTCGGCCGCGTCGACCGATCGCGCGATACCTCGCGCAGTCGCGTAATACTTGAGCAGCGCGGACGAGCGCACTACGCCCGCCGCCTGCAGCTGCTCCGCGATCTGTCCGATTCCGTAGCCAGATGGAACGTCGATCGAGACCGCCACTTGAGGAAGGCTCGCGTCTCCTTGAATGGAGTACGCAAGCCCGGCTCCTACGACAACGCACCCCACAACGATTGCCACGAGGATCGCGATCAAAGCGCGTTTCATCACGCGTCGCCCTCGCCCCGCGCAAGATACGACTCGAGGATCTCCACGGCGGCAAAACGGTCGACAAGCTGGCGCCGGCGTGCGCCGCCTGCGCCGGTATCGCGAAGCTTGCGAGCGGCGAGCGCACTCGTCATTCGTTCGTCCACTCCGACGACCTCGCCATCGAACACGCCTCGCAGCGCCGCGATGAACCGTTCCATCTTCTCCGCCGCCGGGCCACGCGCGCCGTCGAGGCGCAGCGGATACCCGACGACGATCGTACGGGCGCCGCGCTCCCGCGCAAGCGCGACGATTGCCTGCACGTCCTTCTTACGCGATTCGTGCGTCAACGTCGTCACCGGCAAGGCTGGCAGTCCGGGACCCGCGCACGACGCCACGCCGATTCGAACGGTGCCGACATCAACGGCTATGATCGGTCCGCTCATGACGTCACCGCGCGCCCGCGGTCGCGCGCCAGGCCCGCGTCATCGAGTGACAGCGCTTTGGATCGCCGGCCGAGCTGGTGCTCGACGAAGGGGCGTGTGAGCGTTCGAAGCCGCACGAGCGCCGCATCGGTGACGGGGCTGCCGCTTGCGAACACGCCGGTCAACGAAGCGAGAGGTACGGTTCGCAGCCCGCGAAGCAAGGCGAGCTCAGACGCGCTCACGGAATAGGAAGCACCATGACGCCCACTCCCAATGGAGTTGCTCTCGTCGATCGCGCATCGTCTACATACCAGTCCGCCCGACGCAGGCGAAAGCTTGGCGCGGCCGCCCGCCAGCGGCCGAGTGCCTAATTGAGTACCGCACCGCGCGCAGGCATCTAGCTCAGGCGAAAGGCCGAACGCAGCGAGTAGACGGAGATCGACTGCGGGCGCCAGCATCGCGGCCGGCACGTTCACGGCGATCGCATCGCGCAATTCGCACAAGAAATCGAAAAGTTCCGGCACCGCCATGTCCGGTTCGGAGAGCGCGTCGATGACTTCCGCTGCGTACGACGCGAGCGCGAAGGTTTCGGGCTCGACCAGGCGCGACCAGAACGCCGTCGACGCGGGAGCTCGCGCGCCGGTGATCACATCGAGGCTGCGGCCTTTGTGGAGCTCAAGGGCCACCAGACTGAAGAAGTCAAGACGCGCTCCGAAGCGGCTTCCGGGCCGGCGCGATCCCTTCGCGACCGCGTGCAATTTGCCGCGCTCGCGCGAAAAAAGCGTGACGATCCGGTCCGCCTCGCCCAACGGACGCAGCCGAAGCACGACCGCATCGACGGCGTACGATCTCATGGAAAAGCCGCGCGAGCCGGCCGCGCGTTATGAGGGAAAGGTCTTGGGATTATCTCGCCGCGAGTTCGACGTGGCGCTCGTGCGTTTCGATCAAATGTCCGGTCATGGGCGTCGGCATGAGATCGCGCAGTTTGAATTTTTCGTAGGTTCCGTCGGGCCGGCATCGGATCACGAGCAGGTCCGGCGAGAACTCGGCGAGCACTTGCCGGCACGCGCCGCATGGGATCAAGCCTGCTGGACTTTCGCCCGCGACCGCGATCGCAACAAAGGAACGAGCACCCGCGGCAGCAGCGGCTCCGACCGCCACGCGCTCTGCGCACATCGATAGTCCAAATGATGGATTCTCTACGCTTGCGCCGTGGAAGATGCGACCGTCTGCTGCAAGCAGCGCTGCGCCGACGCGGAACTGCGAATACGGGGCGTACGCGAACAGCCAGGTCTCCCACGCCTTTTGCGCGAGGCTGCTGATGCGGTGCTCGGTAAGTTTTGGCACTGGGTGTCTCCCCGTCTGGTCTCAAATAATTCCGTTCGACGGCCTAGAATCGCGTTCTGTATGGGCCGTCGAGGCAGCTCCGTTGGTCGTCTGGGCCTTCTTGATGCGGACTGAACGCAACCTTCTTCCGGCGGTCTCCTCGACGACAAGCGACACGCCGTTTTCGAGAGAAATCGCATCGCCCGGCAACGGGACACGACCGAACTGACCGAACGCATAGCCGCCTATGCTTTCGTAATCCTCGGTTGGAAGGTGCAGCCCGAGCTCCTCGTTCACGTCGGCGATGCGCATGCGCGCATCGACCACCGCCTCGCCATCGGCCATATGTTTGATTTCCGCTAGACGGTCGTGTTCGGCAATGTCGTATTCGTCCATGATCTCGCCCACGATCTCTTCGAGCAGGTCCTCCATGGTGACCAGACCGGCGGTGCCCCCGTATTCGTCCACGACGATCGCGACCGACACTTTCTCCGCTTGCATCTCGCGCAGCAGCTCGTCAACCTTTTTCGTCTCAGGAATCGCCTTGGCCGGGCGCATGAGTTCGCGCAGACGTTTGCTGACGTCGCCGCGACTCAGTGCGATCAGCAGTTCGCGCACTGCCACAACACCGACGATATGGTCGATGTTGCCTTCGTAGACCGGCAGCTTCGAATAGCCTTCTTTGATCGCAAGGTCCACGCCGGCCGACACCGAGGCATCCGCGTCGGCGCAGATGATATCGATGCGCGGAGTCATGACTTCACTCACCGCTGTGTCCGACAGCTCGAAGATGGAGTGGATCATCTCCTTCTCTTCTTCTTCGATGACGCCGTGCTCTTCGCCGGCGCTCACCAGCGCGCGGATGTCGTCCTCAGTCACGTACGGTCCATGCGCTTTCGGATCGCCGCCGAACAATCTGATGAAGAACGAAGAGATCGCGACGAGCACGACCGTCACGGGCGCGAGCACGGCCGCCATCGCATGCAGAAACCAGGCGAGCCGAGGCGCCCATTTCATTGGATCCTGCACGACGACCATCTTCGGGAAGATCTCGGCGAAGATCAAGACGAAGACCGCCATCACGATGGTCGCGACGAGCACAGCATCGAAGACGCCCTCTTGGATCGCGAGCCACGTAGCGATCGAGTCAGCGGCCAACAACACGATCGTGTTGCCGACAAGCACGGACGTCAGATAGCGGTTGCGGTCGTCAAGCAGTTTACTCAGCGACTTGCCGACGTCGTCTTGAGTGCGCTGTAAAACGCGCAAACGCGACATGGCCAGCAGGGCCGCTTCAGCGGCGCTGAACAACGCGGACAGGATCACGAGGGCGACGATGGCGAGCAGGCTGAACAGCCTAGGATCCTGCATGGACCCCTCCCCTGTTCGGCACGCGCTCCTGTTTTTCCACCTCAGTGATGTGCCGCGGCGCGCTCACCGCGCACCGTGAACGCGCGACCACAGCGCCGTTCCGAAAAGGACGCAACCGATCACCGCAGCCGTAATGCTCGCGACAAGCACCGCGCCCGCGCCCGCATGCTTCGCGGCGCGAGCCGCCTCGGATTCGTCCGCTGATGCGTTGTCCACCGCCCGCTCGAGCGAAGTGTTGAACAGCTCGGCGCCGAGCACCATGCCGATCGCCACGACTAATATCGACCACCGAATCTCATCAAAACGCAGCACGGCGGCGGCGAGCACCGCGAGCGCGCCGATCACGATTTGAGTCCGGAAGTTGCGCTGACCACGCAGCGCAGACGCGACTCCGTCGACGGCATCGGCGAGCGCGCGAGAGAACGGGCGGTCAGGCACGGTCCAGCTCTTTGAGCATCCGTCTCGTGAGGGCATGCATGCGAGCGGCCTCGCGCCGCTCATGATGATCGTAGCCGCATAGGTGCAGCGTGCCGTGCACGATCAGCCGCTGCAGCTCTTCGTCCGCGCTCGCACCGTATTCGCGAGCTTGGCGTTGCGCCGTATCCACCGATATCACGATGTCGCCGAACGGCTCACCGGCAGCTGCGCCATCCGAAAGCGGAAAGGCCAACACGTCCGTCGCCCGATCGCGGCCGCGATATCTCTTGTTGAGCGCGCGAACCGATGCATCGTTTGTCAGAACGAGCGTCACGTCGCCGCGCACGTGCGGAGCCACCTCGGAAAGCGTGTGCAGCACGGCGCGCTCGAGCTGCGCGGTCCGTTTGGGCGTTTTCTTCGTCCGGCGCACGAAGACGTGCGGACCGTCAGCGTCGTCCACGCTGATATGCATCGATGATCCGCCGGATGAGCGGGTGGCGGACGACATCCGCGTCGCCGAGCTGCACCACAGCGGTGTCTGCGACGCCTTCGAACATGCGCGCCGCGGCGACCAAGCCCGACTCGATCGCGTGGGGCAGATCGATCTGCGTGACGTCGCCACAGACGAGCATGCGCGATCCCGCGCCGATGCGCGTCAAGAACATCTTCATCTGCTCGTTCGTGGTATTCTGCGCCTCGTCCAAGACGATGAACGAATCTGCCAGCGTGCGGCCGCGCATGTAGGCGAGCGGCGCGACTTCGATCTGTCCGCGCTCGACCGCGCGGGTCACAGCTTGGGGCTCGAGCAGCTCGCCGAGCGCATCGAAGAGCGGCCGCAAATACGGATCGACCTTTTCTTGGAGATCGCCGGGCAGGAACCCAAGCTTCTCGCCCGCTTCCACTGCTGGACGAGACAAAATAATGCGTTGCACACGACCGGCGCGCAGTGCGGCAAGCGCCATCACCACCGCAAGGAATGTCTTCCCGGTGCCCGCCGGCCCGATCGCGAAGACCAATGTATTGCCTGAGACCGAGTCCACCAACGCGCGCTGGCCCGGCGTACGTGGACGGATCGAGCGCCCACGCCGGGTCGTGGCCAACGAACTCTCGGAAGATTCAATCTCAAGGCCATCGCGTGCTGCGCGCAGTGCCAGCTCGACATCTAACGAGCTGACGTCGGACCCTGAGCGCGCGGCCTTGATGAGCGCTTCCAACGCCGCGGACGCGATCGCGACTCGCTTGGACTCGCCGCTGATGACGACATCGTCACCGTCGACGTGCAGCGCCACGCCCGCGCCGCGCTCGAGATGCGTCAAATTGCCGTCAAGCTCGCCGAAGAGACGCACGCGATCGTCGAGACCGCGCATGCTCATCCGCGTTTCTGATTCAGCGCGCGCCAAGCGTTCCCGTAACGGCCACTTCTACCAGCCGCCAGGCATCATCGGTTCGCTCCGTAGCCCCTGAGGCGGCCCGATCACGGTTGACGCGACGATCGCGTACGCAAAACCTTGCGCGGTCGCAAGAGACGCAAAACGCGATGGCATCGTCGCTGCTGCCGGCGCTGTCTGGTCGAACAACGTTAAAGGTGCCGTGCCGCCAGCACTCAGGTCGGCGCCCTGACCGAGCGTCGTCGCGGCGGCGGCGCCCTGGTCCGCGATCCCCCGTACTAACGTCGTGAGGTCGCTGATCATGGCCTGGCGTGCTTGGGGTGCACGCAGTGCTGCCAGACTTTCCGCAACGGTCGTCGCATACTGCGCGGGCGCGTTCGCCGCCGCATTCTGCGCAGCCGTTACGATGGTCTGCGCACTCGCCGGAGCGCCTTGCGCTTGTTGGGCGATGGTCTGGACTGCCCGCGCGAGCCGCTGGCCTTGTGGTGAAAACTCCGCTTGCTGCAAAGCCTTATCCGCGTCGTACTCGATCCGCTTTTTGACCAGGCTTGCGCCGCGCCGCAGTTGCTGGACGATGCTCACGACGATCCAGAACACGACGATGATGACCCAGAACCACGCGCCGATATCGGCCGCGATGACCGGCATGCTCACCGCCAGCACGTGCACCGCTTACGAACCGGACGACGGTGGTGGCGGTGTCGGCGGAGTCGCACCACCTGTGCCGCCTGACGGCGGCGCGCCGCCGCCACCTGAGATCGACTGCCGCATGTCCGTATCAGCAAGCACGTTGCGCATGCGATAGTAATCCATCACGCCGAGGTTCCCGCCGCGAAACGCGTCCGCGATGGCGGCCGGCACGAGCGCCTCCGCCTCAACCACTTTCGCGCGCATCGCTTGCGTTTGGGCTTTCATCTCCTGCTCTTGCGCGAGCGCCGCATACTGTCGTTCGGCCGCCTTGGCCTGCGCGACGCGACGGTCCGCTTCCGCCTGTGCCGTCTGCAGGTCAGCGCCGACGTTGCGGCCGACGTCGACGTCGGCGATATCGATCGACACGATCTCGAAGGCGGTGCCTGCATCCAAGCCTTTGGCGAGCACCGTCTTGCTGATGTGATCCGGGTTTTCTAGCACTTCTTTATAGTTCTCGCTGCCGCCGATCGCCGCTACGACACCTTCGCCGACGCGCGCGATGACGGTCGGTTCGCTCGCGCCGCCGACGTAGCGGTCCATATTCGAGCGTACGGTGATGCGCGCTTTCACGTTGAGCTGGATGCCGTCTTTGGCCACGCCCTGGAAGACCGGTGTTTCGATCACCTTTGGATTGACGGACGTCTGCACCGCATCGAGCGGATTTCGGCCGGCGAGATCGATCGCGCAGGCGCGGGTCCACTCAAGGGGTATCTGCGCTCGCTGCGCGGCGATTAGCGACAGCACGACGCGGTCGAGATGCCCGCCCGACAGATACTGCGCCTGCAGCTGTGAGTCGTTGACCGCAATACCGGCCTTGCGCGCCATGATGAGGGAATCGACGATCACCGATGGCGGAATGCCAATGATGCGTAGCCGCACGAGCGTGAAAATGCCAATCGGCACGCCGGCGGCCTGCGCCCGAATCCACAGACCGAATGGGAAATAATACAAGAACACGAGGAACGCGATGATGAGGATGATGACGATGATGATCAACGCGAAACCCGTCAGGACCATCGGTTCCCCCTTAACTCGCGCGCGCGACGAAAACGGTTGCGCCTTCGACCCGCGTCACGATGATGCGTGTTTGGCTAGGGATGAAATCGCCAGCCGATTGGACTTGATAGCGGCTACCGTCAATGCTGGCCACGCCGGCAGGGCGCAAATACGTCTCTGCGACGCCATTTTTTCCGAGCAGATGCTCGAGCGATCGCGAAGTCGTGTATCCAGCCTCGACAGACTGCGCGCCGGCGAACGCGATGCGTCGTAGAAACGCGCTGTCAGGCAGCCAGCGCAGCAGCAAAAAGAAGATGAGGATGGCCGCGGCCAGGGCTACGGACGTGTAGACCAGGCCGATCAGCCAGAACGCCGCACCGAATGCCATGACGATGCTCGCCAAGATCAAGAGCGCGCCGACCAGGCCGGAGATGCCGTGTCCGGGCAGCACGTGCAATTCGAAGAGCAGCGCGACGACGCCGAGCGCAAAGAGCGCGATGATCACCCAGTTCGACGCGCCGGCGATGATGTGACCGCCGAAAAAGAGCGCGAGTGCGGCGATGCCGATGACCCCTGCTACGAGATGCAGCGTCTGCATCTCGATGAACAGCCCCAAGAAGCCGATGGTGAGCAGAATGCCCGAGACGATCGGATCAGTCACGAACTGCGCGATGCGCTCACCCAACGTCGGTTCGGTCGTGGCGAGCACCGCCTGCGGGAATCCGGCGGCTGCGAGCGCGGCGGTCGGCGTCTCGGCGATGCCGTCGATGAACTTGAGCTTCTGCGCCTGCTCGGCGGATAGCGTCAACAGCTGGCCTTTGTTTTTGAGATTTGGAACGACAAGCGACGGGTCGACCATGGCCGCTGCGATCTGTGGGTCGCGATGATGCGCCTCGGCCAGCGACTGGAACTCAGCCTTGACCGCGGAGATCGCTTTCTCGCCTGCGGGCTGCGTCGAGCCGCCTGCGCCGATAAGCACCGGCTCAGCAGCGCCCATGCTCGATTCCGGCGCCATGTAGATCTTGTCGGACGCAAGCGCGATCAACGCGCCCGCGGACCACGCGCGATCGACGTATGCGACGGTCTGCAGTCCGGAAGTCCTCAGCGCATCTTTGATGTCGTTCGCGTCATCGATGACGCCGCCGTTGGTCTTGATCTCAAGAAGCAAGACGCCCGCGCCGTTAGCGTGCGCGTCATCGACGGCGCGCTGCACGCGATGCGCCATGCCGGCGTTGATGACGCCGTCGATCTGGACGACTTGCACTTTCGCGCCGGGCGTCGATGCGGCGCCGGCCGCAAGCCCCACGGCGCCGATGAGCACCGCCACCGCACACGCGAACGCCCATACGCGTCTCACGAGACGACCGGATACGCGAGAGGCTTTCATCGCTTGGCCATCGCCGTCTTGACGGCTTCCTGAATAGCCCTACCGTTGGCGCGCTTGCCGAGAACCGGCACCACGGCTTTCATCGCGTCGCCGAACTTCGCGTCTGGAGCCAACCCGGCGAGAATCGAATGAACCTCGGCTTGCAGCTGGTCCGCGGTAAGCTCTGCGGGCAGATACTCTTTGATGATCTCGCGCTCGCGCCGTTCCTTATCCGCGAGTTCGGTGCGTCCGGCTTTGGTGAACTCCTCGATCGAGTCGTCGCGCTGCTTGACCTGCTTGCGCAAGACATCTTCTTGCTCTTCGGGGGTGAGTGCGGCATTGCGCTCGATGCGACGGTAATTCATGGCGGAGATCGCCATGCGCAGCGTAGCCATGCGGTCCGCGTCGCGTGCCTTCATCGCCGCTTTGAGGTCGGAGCTTAAGCGGTCGACGATGCTTGTATCTTCCATTGTCCGGATTGAATCATTAGGGGCGACCAGCGGCCGCCCCCTTTGCGCAGCGGATTGTTACGAGCGCCGTTTGCGCGCGGCGGCCGACTTCTTCTTGCGGCGCACGCTCGGCTTCTCGTAGTGCTCGTGGCGGCGCGCTTCGGCAAGCACGCCTGACTTTTGACACATCTTCTTAAAGCGTTTGAGGGCGCTGTCGATCGACTCGTTCGGACCGACTCTCGTTTCCATATTCGGGACACCCCCTTTTCGCTCTCTTAGACGCCGAATGCGGGCCCCAGGCCCGCACCACACCGTTCTTGGTTGCGCTATTCGGGGCGAGGCCAGGGTCGGCCTCTCACGTCCAAGAGCCCGGCCTCGAAGGCCGGGCTGCGAGGAACATGTCCCGCCGCGTGAGCTACCTGGCAGCCGTGCTGTGCAAGGCGTGTAGGTCCTCAAGCGTGTTCAAGGTGACCGCGTCCTTGATGTCGTCGCGCTTGATGCCCATCTCGGCGCGCATTTTCTTGCCGGTTTCTTCCGAGTGCTTGTAGTTGCGCACATTGTCGTTGTGTTTGCGCACAGTGTCCGGATCCGTCTTGCCATTCGCGACGACCCACTCTTCAAACTGGACGTACGTCGGCCGCTTCGACTGGATGAACGCCACGACGTCCTCTCGTTTGAGGCCGAGATCGTCGATGGTCAGCTGGTCGAAGCCCGTGCCGCAAGCGTCGTAGTCTTCGGGCAGTTTGCCGGCCGCATCAAGCGTGAGCTTCGCCCACAAGCGCGGCAGGTGAATCACGCCGAGCGGGCCGGCCGTTCCGGAACTGATGATCGGGATCACCTGGGTGGTCATCTGGGTACTCATCACGATCTCCTCACTTGGTTCCTCGTGACCGAAACGTAAGCTCGGCGACGCCTGACTTGTCAAGCTCACCTAAGCCGCGCTCGATCATCGCTCGATACTGGTTCTCGGTCGCTTCTGCAAGCGGAAGGCTCAATCCGGCAGAACGGGCCAGCGCAAGCGCGATGCCCGAGTCCTTTGCCGCATGCGCCGCTGAGAAGTAGACCTCGTGTTCGCGGTTTTGCATGTCAGCGCCGTCGGTCTCAAGCACCCGCGAGTGGGCGCCTGTCTGGGCGAACACGTCGCGGACCGTGTCAAGATCGAGCCCAAGCGCTTCAGCAAGCCCAAGTCCTTCGGCAAGCCCGGCGGTGTTGATGTTCATTACCATGTTGACGAGCGCTTTGACTTTCGCCGCGGAGCCCGTGGGCCCGAGGTGGCGGAGCGACGAGCTCATCTGCTGCAGCATCGGGCGTACGCGCTCGAACGCCTCGGGCGAGCCGCCGACCATCAGGTAGAGCGTGCCGTTTCGGGCCTGCGGAATCGAGCTTGCCATGCACGCCTCGATCGCATGAGCTCCACTCTCGTTCGCCGCGCGCTCGACTTCGACGTGAACCGCCGGTGAGATCGTCGCGCAGTTGACGAAGATCTTCCCGCGCGCACCCGCCAGCAAGCTGTCGTCTGAACAAGCGAAAATCTCGCGCATCGCTGCGTCGTCAGTCACAACAGTGATGATGATGTCGCTCGCAGCGGTGACTGCCGCCAGTGACGGCGCTGCTTCCGCGCCAAGTTCCTTGGCGACTTCGGCGGTTACATCGGGCCGGGCATCGAAGACCGCGGCGATCGGATAGCCGACATCCTTGAGACGTCTGCCGATGTTTGCGCCCATGCGCCCGGCGCCGACGAGCCCGATGCGTTCCCGCGCGTTCATACATCCCTCTTCATCTTGCTGCGCTCGCGCAGCCAGCTGACGATCCCGTCAGCGTCGGCACCCGGTGGAAACACCGGGTATTCGACGTGTTCGATCGTGCCGCCGATGGCGACGAAGCTCAAGCGCATGAGCAGTCGGACGCCATCGAACACGAACGTCGGCAAGCGCAACGCATCCGTAAGCCGGAACTGCGCGTCGCTCAATACTGGATAAGGAAGCGACAGACGCTGTGCCATCTCCTGTTGGTACTGCGTGGTCTGGGTCGAAAGTCCGAAGACGGCCGCGCCGAGCGCCCGCAGCTCGCCATAGTGGTCTCGAAACGCGATGTTATGCGGAGTGCAGCCGCGCGCGCCCGGAATCGCGTCCCAGCCTGGCGCGATGGGCACGTCCGGCAGACCGGTGCGCGGGTAGCAATACACGACAACGATCTGCTCCGCTACTCGGGCGAGTGACACGCGCTCGCCGGTCGTCGCTGCGAGCTCTACGTCCGGAAGCGGCATTCCTATTAGATGGTCGCTTGCGCCGTCATCGGTGGGGATCGGAAGATCAGCGGGGAGATCGCTCAAGTGTGTTGGTCGTTGGCTCATAGTTTGACGTGCACCCTCAACCTGGCGGCCATGCGAAGTGCCGGCCGGACACGACGTGGACGTGCAAGTGGTACACGGTCTGGCCCGCCGCGGCTCCATTATTGATGACGACGCGATACCCGCCTTCCGGGCCACGCGCAGCGCCGAGTTCGCCCGCCACTTTGAGCAGTTTGCCCAACAGCGCCTGACCGCCGTCGCCAACGGCGTCGGTGAGCGTCGCGTGATGCTGGCGCGGCACGACGAGGATGTGGTCTGGCGCGATCGGACGGATGTCGGCGAACGCGACCACTTCGTCGTCCTCATAAAGGAAATCAGTTTTGATCTTGCCGCCGATGATGTCGCAGAAAACGCACGCCTCGGCCACGACTATTTCTCGATCCACATGTCTTGGAACAACTCCGCGCTATCGGGATGCGGCACGTAGCCTTTCACTTTCACGGTGAAGGCGATCGGCGGGCTCGTGTGCACAAGCGGCACACACGGCGCTTGATCGTGCATGATCGCCAGCGCTCGATCGTACAGCGCCGAGCGCGCGGTCTTGTCGGTCGTGACTTGCGCTTGCATCATGAGCTGATGAAACCGCTCGTCTTTCCAAAAGCACACGTTTTGTGCACCGGGTGGAACCGCGGCATCCTTGTCCATAAGCACGTACAGATAATTGTCGGGGTCGCCATTGTCGCCGCTCCATCCATAGAGCGCCAGGTCAGCCTCGCCGTTCATGACGCGGTCGAGGTAGGTGCCCCACTCGAAGCCTTGCAGTGTCGCGTCGATGCCGACCGCCTTCAGATTGGCCTGAATCGCTTCTGCGACGCGTTGAGGCTGCAGCAAGTACGGCCGCGGCAGCGTCATGTACCACAGCGTTGTCGCAAAGCCATTGGGATATCCGGCTTGGGCTAGCAGTTTGCGCGCGTCGGCCGGGTCATAAGGATAGGACACGCGCACGCCGTGAGGCCAGACCGCCGCCGGCAGAAATTCATCGGCGACGACGGCGCTCGGGTCGTAGAAGTTCTTCACAATCGCCTTCGCGTCGATCGCCTCGTTGATCGCGCGCCGCACGAGCACGTTGTCGAACGGGCGCCGCATGTTGTTCATGGCGAGATACATCACGTTGTTCGGCGGCATGTGGTAAATGCGCAGGCCGTGGTCCTGCGCGATGCGCGGCAAATCGTTTGGTTGGGGGTACTCCCAGCCGTCGATCTCGCCCTTTTGCAATGCGATGAGCGATGAAGCCGCATCGGGGAGATCGCGCAGTACGACCGTTTGGATGCGCGGCTTGGGACCCCAATAACCATCGAAAGCGCGCAGCGTGATGTGGTCATCCTTGACCCATTCAACGACTTGGTACGGGCCGGTGCCGACTGGCTCGCGGAAGTAGTCCTCGCCTTTTTGCCTCATCGCGGCCGGCGACGATATCGAGAACGAGGGCATGGCGAGGTTGGCGAGCATCGGAGCAAGCGGTTTGGTGAGGCGCAGCTGCACTTTGTCGGGTGCGAGGACTCGAACGTCCGCGATCACTCCGGGGAACCCGCCGAATTGGCTCTCGTAATACGAGTAGTCGCCCTTGAGGGATTGGTGAAGCGGGTCGTTGGGCAGCCGCCAGCGGTCGAAGTTCACTTTGACCGCCTGCGCGTCGAACGGTGTGTCATCTTGGAACTTGACGCCGTGACGCAGCGTGAATGTCCAGAGCTTACCATCGGGAGACATCGTCCACGAGGTCGCGAGCGCCGGCCGGATGGTGAACGTACCCGAACCGTACGCAGTCAACCCTTCCATGCTCAGGCGCGCGACGTTCAGCGACATGCCGTCGGTGACGATCGCCGGATCCAGCCGCACCGCATCCTTGTTGCGGCCGAAGACTAACGTTCCGTCGTCGCTGGATTTCGACGAGCACGAAGCGGCCGCCAGTGCGCATGCCAATGCGAGCGCGCAGACGAGCCAGCGCGTCGGCGCGCGCATCTTCGCGGATGAACTCACTTGGTGGAGATGTCGAACGACCAGGAGTAGTCGAGCTGGTTACCGGCCACATCGGCGCCGCGCACGCGCACGGCGATTCGCCCGTCATGCAGATCCGAAGATGGGAAATACGAGATGAATGCGCCGGTTTTTGTGGCTTGCGACGTGACGTCTTTGCCGTCGACGACGAGTTGCAGGCTCGCCGGATCCATGCCCTTGCCGCCGATCGTCTCGAATGTGACATAGATGCTCGGGCGCAGGGTGTTGATGCGTGCTCCGTCCCCTGGCGCCGTGGCCTTCACCTGCGGTGCTTCGGTGATGATGCTCAGTGGCGCCGGGCCCACCGCATGGGCTGTCTGGCCGCCTTTGCTCAACGAGACGAGCAACGGAGCGTCGACGATGTTCGTCCCCACTTGCACGACATACGAGCCTTCGTAGTACCCCGGTCGAACCTCACGCATCGGCGTTCCCAGGACGACATTGCTTAGATCGAATGTCGCTGCGCCGCCCGGCGTGCCATCGAACGACACTGTCAGTGTTTGTCCGACGTGCAAGGGGTGTTGTGCGTTTGCATTGACATCGCTGATCTGCACGCCGGTCACCGCAGCGGCTGAAGGCGACGGTGTTGCCGTGGCAACGGCGTGCGTCGGTGAAAACGCGACGACCTCTCGCACTTTGCCGGTGCGCGGATCGGAGCGAACGGTGACGACATCGCCGGGCCGCAGATCTGCCATCGTAGCCGACGCGCCGTCGACCGTGACGGATGTCGCATGTTCGTCCGCTGTGATCACGCGTCCATTGCTCAACACCATATTCATGCCGGCGACGCTCGTCACGGTGCCGCTCGCGCCTGAAAAGACGTCAGCGATCGACAACACGCGTCCTTGCGGGTCGAGCGTCGCGATCAGCGTATCCCCGGGTTTGACTTGTCCGAGCGTGCCGTCGCTCGCGACGCCGCCATGGGTGTCGCGGAACTGCACCTTCGTACTTGGCGGCACGGTGACGGTGTATTCCATCCCCTTCACGTCGATGTCGACTTGCGGTACGTCGGCGCCCGCGTCGACAGACACGACGGTCCCCTCAAGCGTATTGGCCGATTGGATCGGCGGGGGCGTTGGCGCGTTCGAGGGGGCGACATTGGAGTTCATGACAACGGCGATCTCGTGCTTGGCGGTATCAAGCTTGAGGTTCGCATCGAGCGCAGTCGCCAATCCGCGCAGCGGCAGCATGATGCGGCCGTCGACCTCGCGCGCCGGCGCTTCCAACGTCTTAGCGGCGCCGTTGACCGTGACAACGTTATCGTCAACCTTGAACACAATCTGTGTGAGAACGGTCGTGAGAGTTGCCTGCTTGCTCTTCGCATCAAACGTCACTGAGGCGCCCAGCGCACGCGCGACCGGCTGCAGCGCAACGTACGTGCGCGAGTCGAGCTGCACGATAGCATCGGCGGGCAGCCTCGTGCCGTTGACGACGACGGTGTCGCCGGCTGCGAGAGTGGCTTGTACGAGCGCTATGGTCAATGCAATCGCGAGCCCGATGCCGCTTGTAAAGAGTCGCGCCGTCATGAAAGCCATTCCCGGTAGATCTCGGCCGTGCGAGTCGCCGTCGCATCCCAGGAAAACGAGAGGACGCGCTCGCGGCCGCGCGCGCGCAGCCGCTCGATGTCCGGGCCGCCGGCAAGCACCAGCGCGAGGGTCTGCGTGAGCGCCGCGCGATCGAGCGGAGGGAACGTCAACGCGGCGTCGCCCGCTACTTCAAGCAGCGCGGGCGTCTGCGCGACGATGACCGGAGCACCTGTCGCCATCCCCTCAAGCACTGAAAGGCCAAAACCTTCATATAAGGAGGGCTGCACAGTCGCCGCACAGCCCGCGTAAAGAGCGATCAACTCGTCGTCCGAGACGTGACCGGTACGCACCATTCTGCTGGTGCTTTTGGCGTACCTATCGACGTCGAACGCGAACGGCGTCGATTCGGTCACGACAAGATCGCATGGACTGTTGAGCCCGTGCCATGCGGCCGCCAGCGTCTCAAGGTTCTTGTGCTCTCGATGATTGCCTGCGTATAACACATATGGCGTGCGCAAGCCGAAGCGTTCGCGTGCTTGCTCGCCTCGTTGCAATCGCTGCTCTTCGCTGAGGAAGAAACGCTCGCTGACCCCGAGCGGTACGACGCGCGTGCTCCGCTCAGGCACCTGCAGGTAGCGCTCAAGGTCGGGTATCGTCGCGTGCGCATCGGTGATGACGGCGGCCGCCCCTCTGGCGACCGGACCCACAACCGTCGCATAATACGGCCGCACCTTCCATTTGAAGTACTCCGGAAAACGCCGGTGGATGAGGTCGTGGATCGTGTAGACGTACGGACGAGGCGAAAAGCGCGGGGCATAGACTGACATCAAATGTGTCAGCGAGTGTTTGCCGGCGCGGGTGCGGAGCACGCGCGCCAGACCTACCTGCTCACCAAGCGAGCCGTTGAGCGCCATCCCCGCAGAGATCTCTACATGCGTCGCCGGACCCGGCACAGCCAGCGCGTCGTTTGAGACGACGACAAACGAAAGGTCAGGCGCGACTCGAGGCAGGCGCGCCACCAGCTCCCGGACGTACGCGATCATGCCGACGGACATTTGACGCGTGATGCGCGCATCGAGGACGACCTGCGCCATGAGCTAGGGTGTTCGTCCGGCGCCGGCCCGAAGCGCCTTGGCCGCCACAGCGACGGGGTACAGCGCGCTGCACCAGGCGATATACGCACCGCGCCAACCGTCCGCGATCGCGCCGCGACCAAGCAGCAGCCAGAGCGCTCGCAGCGGCATGATCGAAGCGGCGGCGAGCAGCGCGAGCGCATCCGGTGTGGCGGCGGACGCCTCGATGTCAGTGTAGCGCTCAAATTTGCGCCGGTATGACGCGAGATCCGCGTACGAGTAATGATCGATCGGGCTGAGCAACTCGGCATGCGGGCCGAGAGCAACCCAGGTCTCATGCAGCGACGCGTCGCCGTCGTTTCGCGCTTCGATGCGCACCTTGCCCGTTCGGAACAAGCGAACCAACCGATCGGGCCACCAGCCTGCACCGCGTACCCACGCGCCGCAAAAGTGGTTCCGGCGTGGCACTGAGTACGCCACGATGTCCGCCGCCGGCTCAAGGGACAACAGCTCGAGCGCGAGCTCGGACGTCATACGCTCATCCGCGTCGAGCATGAACGTCCACGGCGTGTCGACCAGCACAGCCGCGTCCATCCGCGTCTGCGCAAAGCCGCGCCATGGCGCGTCCACGACGCGAGCGCCATGCTCGTTTGCAATTGCCTGAGTCCCGTCTTGGGAGGCTGAATCGTAGACCAGCGTCGCAGCGCCCTCCGGTATCGACTCGAGGCAGCCGCCGATACGCGCCGCTTCGTCCTTGGTCAGGACGACGACGGTGATGTCCGCAAGGTCCAATGGCGCTCTTAGGCGCCGATGCGTGCCTGCGCCGGTTCCTCGACTATCTCGTGCTGGTGCGCGTGCGCGATGCACGCGCGCATGAAGCCGTCGTAGAGCGGGGCGGGGCGCGTCGGTCGCGATTTGTATTCCGGATGCGCTTGCGTGCCGAGGAAGAAAGGATGCGAGGGGAGTTCGATCATCTCGACGAGATTCGCAGCGAGATATTGGCCGGAGATGACCATGCCGTGGCGCTCGAACAGCTCGCGGTACTGGTTGTTGAACTCGAAGCGATGCCGGTGGCGCTCGCTGATCTCATCCTGTCCGTAGAGGCGATGGGCGAGCGTGCCTGGAGTGACATGGCAGGGATAGGCACCCAGGCGCATCGTGCCGCCCATCGTTTGCAGATCGCGCTGGTTCTCCATGAAATCGATGACGGGGTGCAGCGCTTCAGGCTCGACCTCACGCGTATGCGCTTCGTCGAGTCCGCACACGTCGCGCGCGAACTCGACGCAGGCTAGTTGCATGCCGTAACAGATCCCCAAGAACGGCACACCGGTCTCTCGCGCAAAGCGGATGGCGGCGAGCTTACCTTTGATGCCGCGCGCGCCGAAGCCGGGTGCGACGAGGATTCCGCTCGCTTCGCGCAACACATCGAGGCCCCGCTCCTCGAGCGCCTCGGAGTCGACGCGCAAAACCTCGACCGCCGCGTTGTGCGCGACGCCGGCGTGATAGAGCGCCTCGTTGATCGAGATATACGCGTCCTTGAGCTCGACGTACTTGCCGACGAGGGCGACGCGCACGGTCTCCTTGGGACGTTGGATGCGGCGCACCATGGCGCGCCATTCGTCGAGATCGGCTTGGCGCTCTCCGAGCCCGAGCTTCGCGCATGCGAGCTCGGCCAGCCCCTCAGCCTCGAGATTCAGCGGGACTTGATAGATGCTCTGCGCATCGCGCGATTGCACGACGGCGCCAGGCTTTACGTCGCAGAACAGCGCGATCTTCTGCTTGATCTCGGGAGTCAGCGGGTACTCCGTGCGGCACACGATCGCATCCGGTGAAATGCCGATGCCGCGCAACTCACGCACCGAGTGCTGCGTCGGCTTCGTCTTCAATTCGTCCGCGGCGCCGAGATGGGGGATCAGCGTCAAATGGATGTACATGACGTTCTCGTCGCCGACGTCTTGCTTGAACTGGCGAATCGCCTCGAGGAACGGCAAGGATTCGATGTCGCCAACCGTGCCGCCAACCTCGACGACGCAGACCTCGGTGTCGCTCGCCAGCGCGACGCGCTTAATCCGGTTTTTGATCTCGTTGGTGATGTGCGGAATGACCTGCACCGTCGCTCCGAGATAGTCGCCCCGGCGTTCCTTATCGATGACTGCACCGTAGATCTGACCGGTGGTCACGTTATGCAGTCGCGTCAGGTTCTCGTCGATGAAGCGCTCGTAGTGGCCGAGGTCGAGGTCGGTCTCCGCCCCGTCTTCGGTCACAAACACCTCGCCGTGCTGGTACGGGTTCATCGTGCCCGCATCGACGTTGATGTAAGGGTCGAGCTTTTGGCTGCTGACCGCGATCCCACGCGCTTTGAGCAGCCGGCCCAGCGAAGCTGCCGCGATCCCCTTGCCCAGTGACGAGGCGACGCCGCCCGTGAAGAAGATGTACTTCGTCACGCGCACCCCTTTATAAGGAAGAACCAGGTCGGAAGACGACCCGGTTCAGCTGACTTCGATGCGGTGGCGGCGACCTCGAGCGTCGCCAGCGGCGACGCGGACCGGCTCAAATCTTCCGGCATCCGGACGCACGTCATGTACTTGGTGATTCGTCCGGCCACCAGCGATTCCTGCCCTCATGCGGGCGCGCGCTCCGCAAGCCAGTCGCGCGGTTGGAAGTATGCTTGCGCCTTTTCTTCGCGGCTACCCGGAGCCGGGTGCCACTCATATTCCCAACGGGCGATCGGCGGCAACGACATGAGAATCGACTCGGTTCGGCCGCTCGTCGCCAGGCCGAACGCGGTGCCGCGATCGTAGACGAGGTTAAACTCGACGTATCGTCCTCGGCGCAGCTGTTGGAAGTGGCGTTCGGTGTCGCCATAGGGTTCATTCCGGCGGCGTGCCACGATCGGCGCGTACGCACTCACGAACGTGTCCGCGCAGTCGCGGACAAACCCGAACAGCGGGTCGAAATCACCGCGCAACTCGTCGAAAAACACGCCTCCGATTCCGCGCGTCTCGCCGCGGTGCGGAAGATAGAAATACTCATCGCACCAGCGCTTGAAGCGCGGATAATACTCCGCGTCATGCCGATCGCATACCGCCTTCCACGCTTGGTGGAATGAAATGGCATCCTCCGGCACGGGATAGAACGGCGTGAGGTCCGACCCGCCGCCGAACCACGCGTCCTTGCCTCGCTCGAGATAGCGGAAGTTCGCGTGTACTGCCGGTACGTGCGGATTGCGCGGGTGCAAGACGATCGAAGTGCCCGTCGCATAGAAGTCCCGAACTGAGCCGCCGAGCCTGCGCAACGCCTCATCGTCGAATTCGCCCCATACCGCCGACCAGTTCACCCCACCCTTCTCAAAGAGGTCACCATTTGCGATCGTCGCGGTGTCGCCCCCGCCGCCGCCCGGGCGCTCCCACAAGTCATGGTCGAAAGATGCCGCGCCGTCAAGCGCACTTAGCTCATTGCATAAACGAGCTTGGAGCGCGTGGAAAAATTCGCCCGCCTGGCTTGCGTGCTCGCTATGTTGGCGGTCGCTCACGCTACGATGACGATGCGATCGCGCGCGCTCATGTCCGCCAGCACGATCGTCTGTTCTTTTGGAAAGGCTTCTGCGGCGAGCCGGGCAACGCCGGGCGCAGTCGCAGGTCCACACTCGCAATAAATGCGGCCGCCCGCGTTCAGGTGAGCGGGCGCCTCCGAGAACATCCGGCGATACACCGCAAGACCGTCGACGCCGGCGTCAAGCGCGATGCGCGGCTCGTAGCGCGCGACAGCAGGATCAAGTTCGGGATCGTCTTGCGCAACGTACGGCAGATTCGCGACGATCGCATCGAACGTGCTGTCGCCGAGCGCCGCGAAGAGGTCGCTATGAAGTAACGTGATCCGCTCGCCGAGCGCGAGGCCATCCACATTTGCGCGGGCGACCTCGAGCGCCGGCTCGCTCACGTCGGTCGCGGTTATCGCCGAATCTGGCAACATGTCCGCGAGCGCACAGGCGATCGCGCCGCTGCCGGTCCCGAGATCCAGGATCTGGAGGTGCCGTCCCCGCCAATCGTCGATCACGCGCTGCACGAGCTCCTCGGTTTCCGGCCGAGGAATGAGCACGCGCCGGTCGACGGCGATTCGCATGCCGCAAAACTCTTTGAAGCCGATGAGATATGCGATCGGCTCGCCTACGGCGCGGCGCGCCGTTAAAGACTGCAATTCGTCGCGCCGGCGCGGAGCCAGGCGATGATCGCCGTACACGATGATCGCTGACGCGTCAAGACCAGTGACGTGACTGGCTAGCATTCGCGCGTCAAGCCAGGGCGTCGGGGACTTCCCGATAAGCGAACGCCGGCTCGCCTCCACCGCCGTCGCGATCGTGCCGGTCGCCGACGACTCGGCGAGCCCTTCAGGCGACCGCATCGCCGCGCAGCCGCCGCTGCTCTTCATCCGCGAGCAGGGCCTCAACGACGCCGTCAAGATCGCCGCCCAGAATCGCGCGTAGGTTGCCAGTCGAATACCCAATCCGGTGGTCCGTCAGACGATCTTGCGGGAAATTGTAGGTACGGATCTTCTCGCTGCGGTCTCCGGTTCCGACCTGCGAACGGCGTGCTGATGCGGTCGCAGCTTC
This sequence comes from Binatus sp. (SeqCode), assembly GCA_035654355.1. Classification (GTDB taxonomy): domain Bacteria; phylum Vulcanimicrobiota; class Vulcanimicrobiia; order Eremiobacterales; family Eremiobacteraceae; genus JAFAHD01. The sequence continues at coordinate 3,163 of DASRXC010000109.1, read as the reverse complement.
CTGCTCACGCAGTTTCGCTTCGTACAGATGCGCGCGAAGCAGCTGCATCGCGCGCTCGCGGTTTTGCAGCTGCGAGCGCTCCTCCTGACAGGCGACCACCACGCCCGTAGGCTTATGAGTGATGCGCACGGCTGATTCGGTCTTGTTGACGTGCTGGCCGCCAGCGCCCGACGATCGAAACGTGTCAACCTGAAGGTCCGCAGGATTGATCTCGATCTCGACCTCGTCCGCTTCGGGCAAAACGGCAACCGTCGCGGTCGAGGTGTGGATTCGGCCGCTCGCCTCAGTCACCGGCACCCGTTGCACGCGATGCACGCCGCTTTCGTGTTTGAACTCTCGGTACGCGCCCTTGCCCCGTACGCCGAGGATCACCTCGCGATAACCGCCCGCTTCGCTCTCGCTCGCGCTTAGGATTTCGCTCGCGAGGCCGTGCCGCTCCGCGAACTTCATATACATGCGCAACAGATCTCCGGCGAAAAGGGCAGCTTCATCGCCACCCGTACCTGCACGGACCTCGATGAAGATATCCTTATCGTCGTTGGGGTCTTTGGGCACGAGCAACACGCGCAGCGTCTTCTCTTGTTCTGCTTTGCGTTCGCGCAAGCGCGCCGCCTCGGCGCGTGCCATCTCAGCGATCGCGTGATCCGAGTCGCGCGTCATCGACTCGGCGTCGTCGAGCTCGTTTGAAAGATGGGTGTATTCGCGATACGCCGTGACGATCGGCTCGAGCGCCGCCCGTTCCTTGGAAAGCCGCTTGTTCTCTTGCGGGTCGAAAGCGGACGTCAGCGCCGCGAGGCGCGCATTTATCTCTTCGAAGCGCGCCTCGATCGCGCCGAGACGCGCATCGAGGCTACCTGCATTGTCCATAACGCTGCGAATGTCGCCTGCCGCAGGCGCGCGCCGTCCGCGCCCCTACTTCGATCGTGTGGACTTGCTCTTAGCGTCGGCCTTTTTCGTCTTCGGCTCGGCGCTCTTCTTTGACGATGCTCTCGTCGTCTTCGCCTTCTTCGGTTCTTCGTCGGCCGCTTTCGTCGATGCGGTCTTCGGCTTGGAAGGCGAGCGGCGGGCGCGCTTGGGTTTCGCCTCCTCGAGTTGCTCTGGAGTGATCATCGGCGCAACTGGCGTCACCTCCGGCTCGATCGTAGTTGCCTCGGTTGCGCGCTGTGCCTCTTCCGCCGCACGCTGTTCTGCAGCGCGATGTTCCGCGGCACGACTTTCCGCCGCGCGATGCTCGGCTTCGGCCGCCTCGCCTTGCGCTTTTTGTTCGGCCTCGCGCTTGGCGGCTTCCGAAGCTTCTCTCTGCGCGGCTTCGCGCTTCGCGTGTTCGGCGGCTTCGCGGGCAGCTTGCTCTGCAGCTGCGACCGCAGCGGCTTTGGCAGCTTCTTGCGCTGCGGCGTCGGCGGCCTCTTGGGTTCGCTTGGCCTCAGCAGCCGCGCGCGCTTTCTTAGTTTTTTGGCTTTCGACGGTACCGTACTTGGTCACGAACTTCTCGACGCGACCTTCGGTGTCGACGAACTTCTGCTTACCCGTGAAGAACGGGTGGCAATTCGAACAGATCTCGACGTGAAGTTTCTCAAGCGTCGAGCCGGTTTGGAATGTGTTCCCGCACGCGCATACCACGGTGGCGGTGAACCATTTTGGATGGATTTTCTCTTTCACTAAGGGCCTCTCTGCGCTGCCCGGCGGATGCTTTGGCGACATCTTTGTCCCGCAATCCGCCACGTGCGCCACAGGCTACTATACCACACGAGGCCTAGACAGTCCACCCGAGCGGGTGACAAGAGCTGTTGAGTTTGGGGCATCACCCCGGGAGGGCCACCATGGCTTGGCTACCACTTGTCGGCACGGTCATGTCCTTGATCACGTCCAAGGGCATTGACGCCGCACAACAAGCGATGATCCAGATGGACGAGACCAATCAGCTGCTGCTGCAGGCGCGCGAGATGCAACATCAAGAGGCGCTCGACAATCGCAGTGAAGTCTTCAACGAGGCGATCGCAGATCGTTCCGAGAGCATGCGAGAGCGCGGTTTGCTTGAGGACCTCGATATGTCCGAGCGAAAAATCGACGACCGCATCACGAAAGAGTGGATCGGGCTGATCAGGGGACAGTGAGCACATCCCGCCGCTGAAGGCCGCCTGAAAGCTGTCCGGGCAAGGATGTTTGTCCGGCCGCGGGCGTGGGTATTGCGCAAACATACTTCCCGCGCCCACGGAGGCTATGAACATGCACAAATTGTCCATTGTGATTGCCGCTGCTGCGATTGCGGTCGGCGGCTATCCCGTGCTAGCTGATCAATCCATGCCGGCAGCCGTTACCGTACCGATCGCGGCACAAAACGGCTCGGGTCAGACCGGCGTCGCGACGCTGACGGCGACGAGCGACAACAAAACCAAAGTCGACATTTCAATGAATGGCGAACCCAGCGGGGCGAATGAACCCGCGCACATTCATCCGGGCCCATGCAAAACGCTGAACCCCGCACCGAAATATCCACTCAATCCGATCGTGAACGGAAAGTCCTCGACCGTGGTTGACGTGCCGATATCTTCGCTGCAGACAGGCGCGATGGCGATCAACGTCCACGAATCGAGCGCAGCGATCCAGAACTACGTCGCGTGCGGCAACATCGCGTCGGCGGCCAACACCGCGCCGGCCGCGCCGTCAGGAAACCAGCCGATGCCGGCGCCTTCGTCAACCTACTAGGGAACAGAAACAGCGATGCGCTCGCCTGGGAATGCGCCGCATTCACGGGCGGCGCACCGGCAATTTCGCGTTTTCGCGACACTAAAGTCGCACAGCGTTGATGGTGGGCGATCGAGGACTCGAACCTCGGACCTCATCCTTATCAGGGATGCGCTCTAACCACCTGAGCTAATCGCCCGCGGGAGTTTGATTTCATTCTGCGCACGCCCAGGTCGCCCTTCCGTGCTTGCGCGTGCCGCGACCTCGCCGTTAGGGTAAATAAATCTCGACGCTTTCAGGGTGCAGGGACGTCGTGGTTTCATATCCGCTGGCAAGCCGGTCGAACGTCTACACAGTAAAGCGCTCGGGAGGAGAACCCAACATGCTTCTTCAGAATGAATCGCCCGCGGTCGTCATCGCTCGCTCCCACGTGGAGGCTTGGAGCAATCTAGACTTCGACAAGGCGCGCAATAGCCTC
>DASRXC010000108.1:0-13773 GCA_035654355.1 Binatus sp. (SeqCode) | reverse complement strand
AGAGGGCGGGCGACCCGATCCCGAGCGTGACGTCGGTGAAGCCGGGATAGGACCCCGTACGCACGACTTGATTGATGTAGCCGGCAAGACCGCGTGATTCGGCATCGGCCGGCGCACCGCCGGTATAGACTTGGACCAGCTGCTGGCCGACGTTCGACAGCGTTGTCAAGGGCGCGTTGTCATACGCGCGATTGACGGGAATCCCATCATACTCGTAGCCGACTTGATCGAATGCACCGCCGCGGATGAACACCGGCTGGTTCCACCCGCTTGCGATCGGCGGCACGAACGCGCCGGGCACGGCGGCGATGGCCGAATAACTATTGTTGATATCGTAACCGCCGTTGATGCCGACGAGCGTGCGTTGAACCGGCCGGTTCATCGAATACACGTCGACAGTCGTACCCGCGCTCACCAAGCCGCTGCGCGACACGACGACCGCACCGAGCGTCTTCACCGGTTTGAGCTGCACGAACACCGTGCGGGTATTGTCGGCGACCACTTCAACGCCGGTCAGCGTGACGGTTTCGTACCCTTCCTTGGAAGCCGTGACCGCGTACGTGTCGGGGATCAGCGCCACGAACGTGAACTGCCCGCGCGCATCGGTCTGCGTCTTCGCGTTTTGCGACGGCGACGTCACGCTGATAGCCGCAGCTGCAACCGGCGCGTTTTGCGCGGTTTGCACGAAGCCATAGAGCGTGCCGGTCGTGCCGGCACTGGCGGGCGGCGCAGGTGCGCGCAAACAAAGCCCGATCAGTCCGAGGCACAACGCAAAACGAAGCCATGTCATCGTATTTGGCATGAATTGTTCTCCGACAAAGGGTGGTGCGACCGCTCGGCCGCCTATCCCTCCCGAGCGGCGAGCGCACGCCACGCCGCCGCCGACTCATCGAAGAACGCCGCTTGGTGCGAAATGACGTCGCGCGTTTTCGGGAAGCGGCGGTCATCGCGCTTGTCAGTGAGTGCATATCCTGCGCCGCTGCTGCGCGCGATGCCGCGCCGCACGAGTCCGCGCAGAGCGGCTTTCGTCATGCGTTCGGGTGACGCGCGCAGATCCGGCTCGACCCACGCGAGCTGCGGAAGCGCCGCAACGCGTTCGCGCACCGCGTCGATCGCGTCGCCCTCTGAAAACGCCGCCGAATCGCCACCACGCTGCTGCGCGAGCCCGTCCGCGCAGAGCCAGTCCGCCAGCAGCTGACTCACGGTCACCGGTCGCGGTGCCTTCATCGAGTTTGGGAGATCGTCGCGATCGAGCGCTGGGAGAACGCGTAAGATCATCGACAGCCGGTGCCCCACGAACACGTCGTACGAGATCGCGATCGTGAAGATCTGTTCGGCCAGAGGCGCCAAGCGCCGGAGTGCCGTGCGCATTTCCCCCATGCGGCCGGTCTTGGAATGCCGCCCTTCCGGCGCGAGCCAAATGGTGGCGCCACGCTTCAAGCGCTCCTCGAGCGCGCGCATGTCACCCTCGACGGACTCGTGCATGTCCGCGAACAGTTCGCCGAGATACGGCTCGTAGAGCCATTTGATGGGTACGTCTGTGCCGCGCGCACGACGGAACAATGTAGAAGAGAGAATATCATGCAGCCGCTTGTCGCGCGGGTCTATGCCGAGCGCGGCAAGCACGGGCTCCTTGAAGACCTGCGTCAGCGGCAAATCGCCGTGACGACCGATCACCGCGCGGGCGAGGCTGGTCAACGGACGCTTACGGATGTCGTTTTCAATCGGTACCATGCCAACAAGCGAGAAAAGCCTCGAACTGTCAGCCGTGCGCAAGAGTGGCTCCAGCAATGGAAACGGCCACGCTAAAGCGCCGCGCTCGAAGAGGCGGCGGCTAGTGACGACGTAGATCGTCTTGTTCCACGGACCGGCGCGCTCCAGGTACGCGACCGTCACTTGGTCGTCGAGGTCGTGTTGGTGGTTGACGAGGCAGAGCGTCGGCCCTCGCGGGACCGGCAGCGAACCCCAAGCGCGAATGCGGTTCGCGCACGCATACAACGGCCACATCGCAAACGCGGCGAAGGCCTGGAACGAGATCACGCGATGGAGCGGTCGAGGGCCTTCGATTGGCCGACGCGCTCAGCGCGTGGCTTGACGAACAAGACGACGACCGCGCCGAGCACAAACGTCATCGCGGACAGCTCGAACAGCGTCTGATATCCCAAGAGTGAGTTGAGGTAGTGGACCAAGATCCAACCACCGACGATTGGCGCGACGACGCCTGGGAGCCCCGAAGTGATTCCCCAAATGCCCAAGTCACGCGCCACGTCGCGCATCTGCGGGACGGCATCGATCGCGAGCGCCCAGCCGACCGCGAGAAATGCGCCGTAGCCGAGCCCGAAGCACAGCGCATAGTAGATGAGATACTGCGGCTGCGGCGCGATTGCGAAGCCACCGGCGGCGAGCGCCATCGGCACGCCGGCGGCGGCGAGGATATACTTGCGAGGCACCCGATCGGAATACGCCCCCGTCCAAAACGCAGTGACGAGCGCGCCGACGAGGGCGAGAACGCCGAACAAACCCGTGCTCATCGAGGGATTCGGAACTTTCTCAATGTCGCGGAAGAAGTAGAGCACGAAAGTGCCCAGCAGAGTGATTCCAGTGGTCGTGAGGAAACGCGATACGAACACGACCCGGAAGTTATGCCAGTCGCCGACGTGCACGTGTTCTGGTTCGACGTATTGACCTTCTGGCGTGAGCGCGATCGTCAACCCGCCGAGCAAAACGACGAGCGCGGACCACAAGAACGTCGCACTCGGCGACGAAAGCGACGCGACCGCCAGGCCGCCGACAGCACCCACGAGCGAGGCGACGCCTTGGTAGCCGGCCGACGTACCCCAATCTTCTCGCGGCACCACTTCTGGGATCAACGCCTGATAGGCCGCGGTGCTGATGCTCTGGCCGATCACGGCGACGAACAGTGCGGTGCTAAACGACCATATGGAGCCGGTGAATGCCAGCCATACGAGGGCGGCGATATTGAGAAGTGAGCCGAGTAAAATAAACGCGCGCCGGCGCCCGCCGCGCCGGCGGATATAGTCCGAAATCGCGCCGACTGGCGGCGGCACGAGGATTGAGATCGCCGCAGCGATGCTCACGAGCACCGCGAACTGCTGTGTATGGTTGGCAGCAGACTGGAACTTGAGCAGTGCCGCAGGCACGGCGATGGTGAGCAGCGCCGTGCCTTGAAAATTGAGAGGGACCCAGTACGCATTGAGCAGCGACTGGTCACGGACGCCGCGGGAGAGCATGGGCTGGGCTTGGACGGGCTAGCGGGCCGTGCCTGTGCCTGCGCCGCCGCGCTCTTGCGAATCGTCGGAATCGACTGCGCGTAAGGCGGCAGCGACGCGCTCGCCCCGAACCTTGATCTCCTTGGGCCCGATCCACATGTAGACCACAGGGATGACGACAAGCGTCAGCAGCAAGGAGCTGATGAGGCCGCCGATGACCACTATTCCGAGCGAACTGCGCGATGCAACTGCGTGGTCGAGCCCGAGCGCCAATGGCAGCATGCCGAAGATCATCGCCACGGTCGTCATCACGATGGGGCGGAACCGGGTGCGCGCGCTTTCGCGGATCGCGCTGAGGCGGTCCATTCCTCGAACCCGCAATTGGTTGGCGAAGTCAACCAGCAGGATGCCGTTCTTGCTCACCAGCCCGATGAGCAGAACCGTACCGATGAACGAGAACGCGTTCAGCGTTTGATGCGTCAGCGCCAGACCGCCGATCGCACCGACGACCGCGAGCGGAACCGAGAACATGATGATGAGCGGTGACACGTAGCTGTTGTACAGCGCCACCATCAGCAAGAACACAAGCAGGATCCCCAGGACGATGGCCATGACCATGCCGTTGACCGTGTCAGAGAGGTTCTGCTGGTTGCCTGCGCTACTGGGCGTCACGCGCACGCCGACCGGCAAGCTCAAGTCGGCGACGCGCCGCTGAAACGCGGTGTCGACGTTCGAGAGCGCAACGCCAGGCGCGACATTCGCGCTGACATGGACGACGGTTTGGCGATCGACGCGGTCGATGCTGCGAGGTCCGCTCGAAGGCCCAAGATGGACGAAATCACCGACGCGTACAACCTCGCCGGTATTCGAACGGATCGGCACGTCGAGCAACTGCCGCTTGTCGCGCTGATAGGCGGGCGGATAGATGACCTGCACATCCTTGAGCCCGTCAGGACCCTCGAACTGTGTAGCCCGTATGCCGTCAAACGCGGCGCGAATCGACGTTGCGGCTGCAGGCAGGCTGATGTTGTGGCCGCGCGCGAGCGCGCGATCGAAGGTCACGTCGAGCTGCGGCGCTAGGCTGCTGGCCGAGCTGTACACGTTGACCGCGCCGGGCGTGTTCTTGAGCAGCTCGTAGATGCGCGGCGCGACGTGCGTCGGGTCGCCGCTGCTATCTGTGACGAGATAGTCGAGCGGCTGCGCATTGCCTTCGCGGGCGTTGGTGACTGGGATGACCACCGGCGACGCGCCTGGCACGAGCCGGTTGACGACGTCGCGCAGGTGGCTAACCCAGTATTCCGTCGAGTGCCGGCGCCGGTCTTTGAGATGGATGTCGATTTGTCCGACCGCCCCGTCGACGAGGTAGCCCCCGACCGGCGACATCGCGGCACCGGCGATCGTCGCCTCGGAACGCACGTCATCGATCGCATCGATCTCGTGCTCGACGGCGAGCGCGCCATCGCGCGTCGTGCGTAGTGGCGTTCCGCTCGGATAGGCGAGCTGGATGAAGATCTCGCCGTTATCCTGAGCCGGATCGAAGTCGAAGCCGACGATGCCCAGCGGCAGCAATGCCAGCGCCGCCACCAGCGAAACGATGCCCACGGCCGCAACCGTGCCGCCGTGCGCCAGCGCCCATGGCAGCGCCCGCTCCGAGTACCACGTTCGCAAGCGATCGAAGCCGCGCGCGAAGCCAGTGGTGAACGCGATGAAACGGCCTTTTGAGAGCAGCGCCCAGTTTCCGGCCAGCGCGGGCGTGACGGTGAACGAGACTGCGAGCGACGCAAGCGTTGCGGTCACGACGACGAGCGCGAACTCGGACAAGAAGCGCCCTACAATGCCCGGCAAGTATGCGATCGGCAAGAATACGACGACGTCGACGAGCGTGATCACGATGGCCGCGAGGCTGATCTCAAGGCGGCCGTTGATCGCTGCTAAGAACGGCGATTCTCCCATCTCGTAGTGGCGCTGGATGTTCTCGAGCACGACGATCGAGTCGTCCACGAGAATGCCGGTGATCAACGTCATCGCGAGCAGCGACACCGTGTCGATCGTGAAATGGAAGAGCTGCATCACCATCAGCGTGGCGAACAGCGACGTCGGGATCGCGATGAGCACGGCCGTCGCATTGCGCCACGACCGCAAGAAGAAGACCATGACGATGGCGACGAGCACGATGCCCTCGATGAGCGTGCGCACGACGCCTTTGACCTGGCGCGCGGTGTTCGTCGAGCTGTCGTTGATGACCGTGAAGATGACGTCTGGGAACTGGCGCTGCAGCTGCGGCAGCATGCGGATCACGCCCTGCGCGGCATCGATCTCGCTCGCATCGGTCGCTTTCTTGATGTCTAGCAGCAGCGTGGGCTTGCCGTTGACGTACGCGTAGATGCGCTGCGGCTCGTTGCTGTCGCTGACTTGCGCGACGTCGCCGACCGTGTAGAATTTCGGCGAGGGATTTGCCGGGTTGAGCAACGCGCGAAATGCGCTGTCGGAAAGCGGTGCGCTGCCGATAGGCAGATCGCGCACCGATTGGGCGCCGGTGATATCGCCGCGGATGTTGATGCCGGTTTCAATGCGGTCGCCGAAGAGGATGCCGCCCGGCGCGCGGACGTTGTTGCCGGCGATCGCGCCGACGACGTCGTTGACCGCCAAGCCGCCTTCTTGCAGTTTTTTCGGATCGACTTCGACTTGGATCGAAGGCGTGACGTTGCCGTACGACTGGACGTTGCCGACGCCTGGGACCTGCTCGATCGCGGGGACGATTCGGTTGCTGATCAGCGACGAGAGCGCGCCTGGGCTTAACGTGTCCGACGCGACCGATAGCGAGACAATGTCCGACTCGCCCGGATCGAAGGTCTCGACGACCGGTGGCGGCAGGTCGGGCGGAAGCTGCGCCTGCGCAGCCTGCAGGCGGCGCTGCACCTCGACGAGCGCGTCGGTCTTTTTCGAATGGAGACTGAACTGCGTGAGGATCATCGCGAACCCTTGCTGGATGCGCGATTGGATGTGCTCGAGGCCAGGTGCGCCGGCGAGCGAGTCCTCTATCGGCCGGACGATGCCGTCCTGCATCTCGTTCGGCGATGCGCCTGGATAGAAAATCACGACCGCGATGTGCGGCACGTCGACGTTCGGCAAGTCCTGCATGCGCAGGCTCCAGGCCGACAGCAGTCCGCCAATCGTGACCAGAGCGACAAGGACGGCCGCAAGGGTCGGGCGCGATACGAAAAGCCGCGTGATCATCTAACGTTTAATATTTCGGCAGGTGGAGGGTGCGGCCTCTCGGGACCCTCGCAGGTTCGAGGATTGAGGCGTTTACGCACCATAGCAGGACGCGATGAACGCTATGCTCCTCGAAAGTGCTAGGCGCCCACTCCGGGCTGCGGGCATTGCGACTCCGCAACCTGGCCCCGGACAATTGCTCATCAAGATCTCCGCGTGCGGCGTTTGTCGCACCGACCTGCACATCTTCGACGGGGAGTTAGCTCGCCCGAAACTGCCGCTCGTGCTCGGACATGAGATCATCGGCGTCGTCGAGCAGACGGGTGAAGGCGTCGACGCCTTCGCCGCGGGCGATCGCGTCGGCGTGCCGTGGTTGGGATGGGTCGACGGCACGTGCGTCTACTGCAGAAGCGGCCGCGAGAATCTCTGCGAGCACGCCAAGTTCACCGGGTACGACATCGACGGCGGATATGCGCAGAACACGGTTGCCAACGCAGCATACTGCTTTCCGATCCCATCGGTCTTCGATGACGCGCACGCCGCGCCGCTCATGTGCGCGGGTCTGATCGGCTATCGCGGTTTGCGTATGACGGGAGACGCGACACGGCTTGGCATCTATGGATTTGGCGCTGCCGCGCACATCATCGCGCAAGTCGCTCGCCATCAAGGGCGGAGAGTCTTCGCGTTCACACGCCCCGGCGACCATCGCGGCCAGTCGTTCGCGCTGGAGCTAGGCGCGGTATGGGCGGGAGATTCGGACACGGCGCCGCCCGAGCCGCTGGATGCGGCCATCATCTTCGCACCGGTCGGAGGATTGGTCGTAAGCGCGCTGCGCGTACTGGCGCGCGGCGGGGTCGTCGTCTGCGCGGGCATCCACATGAGCGACATCCCATCATTCCCGTACGATCTGCTCTGGGAGGAGCGCCAGGTTAGATCGGTCGCGAACCTCACCCGCGACGATGCGCGCGAATTTCTGCGCATCGCACCGCAGGTGCCGGTACGAACGGTGATTCGGACCTATGCTTTGGAGCGCGCCAGCGAAGCGCTCGACGACCTGCGCGCCGGCCGGCTCGAGGGCGCCGCGGTGCTGACGCCTTGATCCGAACTATCTTCGCGCACGGTCATCGACGCGAGCGTTTCGCGCAACGCGGCCGCGAATTCGTCAGGCTGCTCGATCATCGGCCAATGGCCGGCCCCGCGAAATCGTCTGGTGGGCAGGCGGCGCTGTTCCAGGAATCGGCGCGACGTCTTTGAGATCCCGTCGCCCGAGTCACCATAGAAGTATACCGACGGCGCCTTTAACGACGCGTACGTGCGCTCGACTGCGCCGGTTTTTACCAGCTCCACCATGCTGCGCGCGCACGCTTGGAACGTCAGCGCATCGGCCCGTGCAACGCTGCGCGCATAATGAGTGGGGGCTCCGCTCGAATGGAATTTCACGCTGTCGCGAAACGACGCGAACCAGTGTGCGAAGTCTTTCGCTTGCGAGGCGTTCTTTGCGGTATCGCAGTCCGCTAACTGCAGCGGTCCCTCAATGTTGACGACTCCCATGACCGCTTCGCAGCGTGAACCCACCAGCGTCGCGATGATTCCGCCCATGGAATGGCCGACCAGGATCGCCGGGTAACCACGCTTTTCAATCGCGTCCTGCAGCCAACGGGCAGTGCCGTCCACGCCGCGCTCGGCTTCCGGCAGCGGGTCAGCTCCCCCGTGCCCGGGGAGCGCGGGCTTCACAAACCGATATTCATTAAATCCCTGACCGCGCCGCACGCGTTGCCACACGGTTGGCGAGTCGCCGAGTCCGTGGATCAGCCACACGTCGCGAAGGCGTTTTTCTTTCTTCATTTATATATGCGTGTATTTGTGCGGGTGGGAACGCGGTCTTGGCTTCGCGTCAGAGGTCGGCCATGATTAGCGCGAAGCGCGGCCGAACCCTAGCGCCGTACGTATGAGCGACGCACAACGGCCGGTTTTCGTCGGCGAACGGATATCGCCTCAGTCTGGGAGCGCAGACATCGCCGCGATGTCCCGCGGCGAGCCTGGATTGCCGGGTGCGTTTCGTTGGCGCGGCCAGCGTTTTGAAGTGGCGCGCCGATTGTCTAGCCGGCGCGACATGGGCCAAGACCGAGGCGATACATATATCCGTCGACACGTCCACGAATTCGAGACCGCCGACGGTCTGCGCATGAGCGTGTACTTCGAACGCAATCCACGCGATCGCGCCACGGCCAAATCGTGGTGGTTGTACACCGTCGCGTTCCCCGAGCCCATCATCAGCAGCGAGCGTTTATTGCTGCGGCGCTGGACGTACGCCGACCGGGATGATTTCGCTCGGATGGTCTCTGATCCGGAGACGATGCGCTTCTTGCACGACGGCGTGCCACTAAGCGCCCGGCAGAGCGATGAAGCGCTCGATGCGACGATCGCTCATTATGCGGCCGGCTTCGGCGACTGGGCCATCCTCTCGCGCGCCGACGGCGCGATCATGGGTGAGAGCGGCCTCACCAGGCTTCGGGAGACAGGCGAGGTCGAGCTCGGGTACATGCTGCGCAGCGCGTACTGGGGGCACGGCTTTGCAAGCGAGGCGGCGAGCGCGGTGATTCAATACGCGTTTGACGGCCTTGAGCTCGACCGCCTTGTCTCATTGGTCGAGCCCGCGAACATCGCGAGCATCAGAGTGCAAGAGAAGCTCGGCATGAATGCCCTCGGCTCAACGCTGCACCGCGGCCGCACGATGCTCAAGTACGAACTCTGCCGAGCGGCGAGACCGATCGGCAACAACGCGTAGTGGGATTATTGCTCACGGCCGTCGCCGTGATCGGGATCTTGCACACGCTGGTGCCAGACCATTGGGCGCCGATCGCGGTGGTGGCGCGCCAGCAAGGTTGGACGCGCCGGCATACGGCATGGGCCGCAGCCGGTGCCGGCTTAGGCCACACCATCTCGACGCTGCTGATCGGCGCGATCGCGTGGGTCGCCGGCATCGCGGCCGCCGTGCGCTACGGGCACGACATCAACATCATCTCCGGACTAGCGCTCATCGCGTTCGGTGCGTGGATCGCGATCAGCTCGCTTCGCCAGGCCCGCGAAACCGATCAGCAGCTAGAAACAGAGGCAGCGGAGAAAGCGCACACGCTGGCGACCCGCACCTCGATCATGTTGATCGTGGGATCGTCGCCAAGCGTCGAAGCGTTGCCGACGTTTTTCGCGGCCGCACCCTTCGGGGTCTACGCCGTGCTGTTGCTTGCCCTCGTGTTCGCAGCGACCACGATCGGCACATATGTCGTGACGACGCTGGTGTCCGCCGCCGGACTTGAGCGCCTACGGATCAGCGCGCTCGAGCGTTACGGCGAGGTGATCAGCGGCGCATTCGTCGCGACCGTCGGCGCCATCTTCCTGTACGTCGGAGCGCGCTCGTAGCTCACCCCTTGGTGCAAACCACGTCGTACGTGACGCTCCGACCCGATTTCTCCTGGAACGTGCTGTGCGAGCTGGTCTTCGAATCGCTGACCTTCGTCGTGACGGTCGGACTCGTCGAAACGATGGCGGGACCCGGCGTGAAGAGAGCGTCAGTCCACGTGATCGTGTCGTCCTTCCAGCCCGGCGAGTACGTGACACCATAGCCACCCTGGTCGTCCGTGTAGACGTCAGCCCAGCGGCGGAAGACCGGGTCGTACGTGATGCTGTCGGTGCTGTTGATCGGAGACGACCACGACAGCTGAGGCGTCGCGCTTTTCACGATCATCCAGTACCCTGTTGGGTCGAGCGTGGTCACCGTCGTCGTCGTGAATGAAGTCGGGCGTCGCGAGCTTCGGTTGATGCAATGCCAGGTTCCCAGCATGAACTTCATCGACGAGAAATCAGGTTTCGGCGCTTGCGGAATGGGCGTTGACTCGGGTCCAGGCGTCGTAGCGCCGAGCGCGACCGCGGCGCAGACCAACACGAGCATGTTGGCGGTGAGGAAAACACGGAAAAGACCAGAGCGCATACGATTCAACCTCCGGGCGGCGTACTGGCAATGACATAAACCTCGTTTGGGTACGTGCGATGTTTCGCGACGTGAACGCACTCCTCCGCGCGGAGAAATGCACAGCGTAGGCGAACACCCGCACCGGATGAAGAGCGCCGTTATCATCGTCCATGGCATCGGTCCGCTTGATCGTTACCAGATCCAAGATCAGTTCGCGGCAGAATTGCGCGACGCGCTGAACACGGAGACCGATGACGAGCGGCGCCAGCGGTTCGGCGGTGAACCGCCTCCGCGCCAGGGACAGTGGCACGCCGACGCCATCTGGCCACCGGTGCCGCGCAACCAGGAACTCGAGGGCGTGCGACCGAGCGCGGTGCGCGTGCACTGCGATAACCATGGCGTCGACGTGCTGCAAGAGCCATCGGTGGACGTCTTCGAAGCGTATTGGAGCCCGGCCGACAAAGGGCATACGAACGCGTTCTCAGTGCTGATGTGGATGCTGCGCGCGATTTTCTCGCCCGTCGCGGATACGCGCATCGCCGCACCGGCCCTGAAGACGGCCTACGACATCGCGTTTGCAGTGCTCACCGCATTTTTTGTGCCGGCGCTCGCGATCGTCTCTGTGGTCAGCGCGTATCGTGCATATCTTGGCTTCGAGACGGGCACAGTGCGGCCGTTGGTCGCTTTAGCGGTAGGCCTCGCCGGGGGCTACCTTGTCGCTCAAGGCCTTTCGCGTTTGGTGCCTCTGCTGTTCGTTTCATCAGCTGGGCGCAGCACGCGCCGCCCCTGGTTCTTGGTCGCGCTCGGTCTCGCAGTCATCGCGCTGACCGCATGGCGGGCGGGCGGAGAATATTTCGATATGTTCGGCCGGCTGGGCTGGCTTCTCGTGACCGCGACGTCGGCGCGTCTGCTGCTCAGTTTGATGATCGACTTCCTCGATAACCGAATCGGCGACATCCAGATCTACTCGACCCATAACGAAAATGAGAGCTTTTTCGCGCTGCGCGAGAAGATACTGCAGATCGTCGGCGACACTGCGTTGTCCGTGCTGCGTACGAAGGACGGCCTGCTTGCCAAGCCGCTGTACGACCGCGTCTACTTGGTCGGCCACAGTCTCGGATCGAGCATCTTGATGGATGTCATCATCGAGCTGCACCGCTTGCTCATGGAGGGTGGGCTCGATGAATCGTCGTGGAACCGGCTGCGCTGCTTCGTCAGTTACGGCAGCGCGCTGGAGAAGACGCACTACCTGCTTGGGTGCGCGCGACCAAACGCGCCGCAGCAGGTCGACGAATTCAAGATCGATTTGTACACGCGCCTCTTCAGCGCTGATTTCGCGGCGCTCCGGCCGGCGAGCGCAGCGACGCGCCCACCGATGTTCTGGACCAATTACTGGTACTTCTCGGATGTCGTCGCAAACGCGATCGCATCATACGGTCGCGCGCGCGACATAAACACGCTGCCTGTCGAAGGCACGCACTACACCTGTCTGAATGCGCGCTTGCCGTCGCCGCCTGGCAAGCTCTGGTCTCACAACTACTACTTGAGCGATCGCAGCCTGTGGCACTCAGGCGGCGAGCGGCGCGGTCTAGCGACCATTCTCGCTTCCTCCTAGGAACTTGACACAGGCGCCAAGCGCCCGCTCCCAAGGCTTTCCACCGTAACCTGCGAAGGCTTGATCCGGTACAATACGGCATGTGGCTGACACGTTTTACCCTCCGGCAACCCATCATTGCTACGCTGTTCTTCCTGGGGATCGCCGTCTTCGGGCTGATCGGTTATTTCTCGATGGGCGAGAACATCATCCCCAATGTCAACTTCCCGATCGTCACGGTAACGGCTGTCTATCCGGGCGCAAGTCCCGAAGAGATGGAGCGGCTGGTCGTCAAGCCGATCGAAGATCAGATCCAAGGGCTTGCGCACCTCGATAAAGTCATGGCGACCGTGCAAGAAGGCACGGCGACCATCACCGTGCAGTTCAAGCTCGGCACAGACGTCAATTTCGCATCGACTGACGTGCAGCACGCCGTAGATGCGGCGCGCATCTACCTGCCAAACGATTTGGATCCGCCGATCGTCGATAAGTTCGACGTGACCGCGCAGCCCGTGCTCACCGAAGCGATCACGTCAACCGTGCTCTCGCCGGTCGAACTGTCGAATATCATCACCACCGAGATCGTGCCGGTCTTGCGCGGCGTCAAGGGTGTGGGCGCGGTGGTCGTCGGCGGCCAGTATACGCGTCAGGTTACCGTTCAGCCTGATCTCGGGCGGCTGCGCAGCGTCGGGTTGACGCTGTCCGACGTGAACAACTCGCTCGCCGCGGGCAACGTGAGTATGCCGGGCGGACGATTGGACCAACCGTTCGCCGAGTCGACCGTCGGCGTCCGGGCGGACATCACCAGCGCTCAGCAGATAGCCCATCTGCCGCTCATGAGTCCGTTCGCGTTCCAAATCGGCACGCCGCAGGGGTCCTCTGGTATTCCGTTGCGCATCGGCGATGTCGCGACGGTCGTTGACGGTTATGCCGATCATCGCGTGATCTCGACAGTCAATCACACGACTGCGAACGTCGTCAGCATCTCGCGCGACGCGACGTCGGACACGATTAAAACGACGCAAGCGGTCCGGGCAGCCTTCGCTGACCTGCAGAAGCGCTATCCGCAGATCAAATTCTCGGAGATCGACGCCGACCTGTACTTCACGCGCGATTCGATCAATGGGGTGCTCGAGAACCTCTTCGAGGGCATCTTGCTGACCGCGTTGGTGCTGCTGCTGTTCCTGCACGTGTGGCGCAGCGCACTCGTCGTCATGATCGCGATCCCGACGTCGTTGTTGGCGACATTCTTCGTCATGTGGCTGCTCGGCTTTACCGTCGACGTGCTGTCGCTCATGGGTCTCTCGCTGACCATTGGTATCCTCGTCGACGACTCGATCGTCGTCATCGAGAACATCACGCGCCACCGCGAGATGGGCCAGCCACCCGACGAAGCGGCCATCACCGGCCGCTCGGAGATCGGCAACGCCGCAATCGCGATCACGCTGGTGGACGTCGTCGTCTTCGCTCCGATCGCGTTCATGTCGGGGATCATTGGGCAGTACATGCGCGAATTCGGCCTCGTCGTCGTGTGCGCGACGCTGTTCTCACTTCTTGTCTCGTTCACGTTGACGCCGCTGCTGGCCGCCCATTGGGCGCTCGTGCGAAAGCCCAAGCCTCCGGTCGGCATTTTCAAGATGTTCGCCGACTGGTTCGAGAGCCTGCGCGTCGCATATCATGACCGCTGGCTGCCCGCCGCGATGGCTCATCCATACGTGACGTTCTTCGGCTCGTTCGGCATCGTGCTCGGCTCGGTCGTGCTC
>DASRXC010000107.1:0-2574 GCA_035654355.1 Binatus sp. (SeqCode) | reverse complement strand
TTGGACGCCACAATACCTGAGTCCGTGTTGCTGATCGTGGTCGGCGTCATGTTGCTCGCCGCCGCGCTCCTCGGCGTAAGCTTTGCACGCGGTGCGCTGTTTGAGATGGGGCCGTTTGTGCTGTTTGGCGCCATGCTCGCTCTAACTTTTGCGGTGATCCTGGATTTGGATCGTCCGCAACGCGGGCTCATCCGCGTGCCCCTTACGCCTTTGCAGAAGGTCGTCCAGCAGTTGGAAGGCCCGTACCCGGGCGCAGCTTCCACGCACTGACCCGATGGAGCACAGCGTCCAAGCGATTGCGCCCGATTTATGGGCGACTCTTCGGGGCATCGTTGAGCTTGATCCCCACGCGTACGTCGCCGGCCTTGCGCTTAAGGACTCCGTGCTTGTCGCGCTTGCGATCGTGCTACTCGCCGGGCTTTCGGAGGCGATCGGGCAGTCCGTTGTGCTGTTCGCGAACCGCATCCCGGCAGCGCGCTTCGCATACAGTCTTGCCGTTTCAACTGTCCTGTTCGTGTTTTCATATGCGTTCTTGACGTTATCGACGTGGGTCATCACGCTGCTGCCGCTCGCCACGCGTATTCCGCTGCGCTCGCTGTTCATCGTCTACGCGCTCTCGTACGCGCCGTTGGTGTTGTCGTTTCTTGAGGCGCTTCCGTACGCCGGCGTGGCGATCGGATGGTTGTTGCGCATCTGGTACCTGCTCGCGTCGCTCGTCGGCATCGCGGCGGTCGGGCACTTGCAGCTGCAGTACGCGGTGCTGTACGTCGGCATTGGCTGGATTGTTTTCGCTGCGGCGCGGCAGACATTGGGAAAGCCGATTTTGTATGCCGGCTTGCGCGTGATGAGCGCGGTGTCGGGCGTGAGTTTTCAGCCGGACGAGACCAAGGCGATCGTCGAAGCGCAAGCCGCGCAAGAGCGCACCGGGCCAAGTGGGCCTGCGACTTCGGCGGAGCAGACGAGTTCTGCGCCGGCGAGCGCGCCTGCGGAACACAAACAGCCTCACCCGCTCACCAGCCGCTGGCAAGTTCTGGCCGGGCTCATCGGAGTTATCGTCGTCGGCGTCGTGATCGCGGTGGCTGTGCAACCGCTGCAACAGCTGATGTTCGGCTGGATGGTGCATCTGCCGGTGCCACTCAGGATACCATTTGATCTGCTCTGGTTCGGGCTGATCGCAGTGCTGGTTGCCGCTATTCTCGCGCCGCTCGAAACGCTCGGATGGTGGGCGGGTTGGTACGGGGATCAGGTAGGTTCCGATGCCGCTCCTTCATCACGGCGTTCGAACGGTGCCGGTATTTCGCGATACATGATCTATCTCGATGGCATCGGGCAGTCAAGCTCAAGCTATACGCCGGACGTCGAGACGTTTTTGGATGCGCTCGAGCCGACGCTGCCGCAGCGGATCCGCCTTCTGCGGGGTCTGATGGTGTATTCCGTCTTGAATAAGCCGCTCGAAGACGACCCGATTTGGTCGAGCTTCTGGAAGATCGTCGAGGCGACGAGACTTGCGGATCCAGCCAGCTTCTTGGGCATGTTCATCAATCTGCGCAACGTGATCATCGTCGCGGTGTCGGCGGATTCGCGCTACGGCCCCATCTACAACTACGGGATCGCGAAGCTGCTCTACGACGGGCTGATCGATGACGGTTACCAGGTCGGCAGCGGCGTGCCGGTAACGCTGGTCGGCTACAGCGGCGGGGGTCAGATGTCCGCCGCCGCCGCCAGTTTTCTCAAGCGCGCGCTCGGCGCGCCGATCGAGGTGATCTCGCTCGGCGGTGTCATGAGCGGCACGAATGATTTCTTGGAGCTCGAACGCCTCCATCATCTCGTCGGAGATAAAGACGGCGTTGAGCGCCTCGGCCCGATCCTGTTCGCGTCGCGCTGGAAGATCGTGTGGAATTCGTTCTGGAATCGCGCACGCCGAATCGGCATCATCGAGCAGACTTCACTCGGGCCGGTCGGTCACCAGGTGCCGGGGGGCATGTTCGATCCGAAGGCGCGGCTAGCAAACGGACGGACGAATTTGGAGAACACCTTGCTGGAGATCTCGGATATCGTGCGGGCCAAGGCGTAGGCCGCCTTTCGGCTGACGATCAGGTCGTCAACCGCAGCTCCATTTCGTCAGTCGGCGTGAAGCCCAAAGATCGGTACACGAGCCGGCCCATCTCCGAGGCGCGCAAACGGATGACGACGCAGCCGTTGGAGCGCGCCCATTCAATCGATGCCAGCGTGATGGCGCGCGCGACACCACCGCGACGATGCTTCGGCCGCACGTATACGCTCGTCACGTAGGCGGAAGGTTTGCCGTAG
This sequence comes from Binatus sp. (SeqCode), assembly GCA_035654355.1. Taxonomy (GTDB): domain Bacteria; phylum Vulcanimicrobiota; class Vulcanimicrobiia; order Eremiobacterales; family Eremiobacteraceae; genus JAFAHD01. Next base: position 264 of record DASRXC010000107.1, on the reverse strand, counting down.
ATCACGCTGCGGTGATTGCGCAGCTTGTACACGCAGCCCATGCCGGCGAGTTCGCCGTCGTGTTCGGCGACGAAGAAGGCCGCTTCACCATCGGCGATCAGTCCTGCGACGAAAGAAGTAAAGCGATCGCGCCAGCCGCGAACGTCGATATCCAAATCCTCGCCGTCGATTTCTAACGTCATCGCACGGCGCATGTCCTGGAGCAGCGTCATCTCTTCGGGACGGGCAAAGCGGATCGTCATGCGCCGCACCTACGGCCCGCTC
>DASRXC010000106.1:0-3143 GCA_035654355.1 Binatus sp. (SeqCode) | reverse complement strand
GCGCGTAGCCGTAGGCGCCGTAACGCGGGGCGTAGTACTGGGCGTCAGCCGCGGACGCGGTCAGCGCGGCGAGCCCGATGACCGCCGTCGCGATCAACGCGTTCTGGATGTGACGCATGTATTTGCTCCTGTTTTTTGCGTGGTTGTTTTTCTCGTGGGTCCGCTGCTGGTTCGCGCAGTTCCCCGAGATGCGGGCGGCGCACACATTTTTTGTGCGCCGCACCTAAGGGTGTAACGAACGAGGACGCGAGCGTTTCCATGCTTTTCGACGGAATTTTCGGAACCCGAAAATCGATTGTTCCGCGCGCCGTCACGCAGCCCTGCGATGATCGCAACGCATCAATGCGAGGCGGCGCAGCCGATGACGCAGCCGCTGGAGCCGGATGTTAACAAAAATTTTACGGAGCGGATGTCGCGCAGCCGAGATGCTACGCGGCGAGACGCTACGCGGCGAGACACTACGCGGTATGCCCAGGATCGAAGTCATGCGGTGTCTTCTTCCTGCGCTGGGGCGTCATCTTTGCGGGCTTGAGCTCCGGCGCGCCGCGCGGACCGCCGAGGCGCGCCTGCGCGATGTCATCCTCGGTCGGCCGCTCGCCACCGGGCTTCGGCCGGTTGCCGCGCGATTTGTCGCTTCGTTGATCTACCATGTCGGGCCTCGCGCGTTTGCTGCACCCGTCGGGTGAACCAAGCGGGAGACGGATCGTTCCTTGCGCCGAACGCGGCGCCTCACCAATGGCCCTTGTGCCGGTTCCAGGCGTACAGCAGATCGGCGAAGCGATCGTAGGCGAAGCGCGTCAGCGGCCGCGCGACCGGGTTGCCCATGAGCGCCGCGAGCCAGGCCTCGCCCGGTGTGAGCCGCCACACCGCGATCGCGACATCGGCGCCCACCAGCAGGCGGCCATCCGCGTCGGTCGCATGCAGCCGTCGGCGGATGTCCTCGAGCGACGCGCCGTGCGCCGCGAGTGCATCGGGCTCGAGGTTGATGTCGCGAAACGCGATGGTGCCCGCCTGCACGGCGGCGATGAGCTTGTTGCGCTGGCGTTCGATGCCGGCGTCGCATACTGGGCAGCGGGTGTTGTACCAGACGGTGAGCTGGGGATCGGGCATTCGGTCCCAACCGGATTGACGATCAATCGCGACGCGCTTCATCCACAGAATGCTAGCACGATCCGCTGTCGAGAAGCGGCGTCCGCGCGCTCACGCGACCACCGCAGCACCGCTGTCTTCCGGCCGGACATTTGCTAGGGTCCCGCCCCCGCCCGTTCGCTGGGCATCGCTACAAGGACCAACCGAAATGGCCAAGGGCTACTGGGTGTCATGCTATCGCTCGATCACGAACCCGGACGCGGTGGCGGCCTATGCCAAGCTCGCGGGCCCGGCGCTCGCGGCGGCGGGCGGAAAATTTCTCGCCCGCGGCGTGCCGGCTCACGCCTACGAGGCCGGGATCAAGGAGCGCATGGTGGTCGTCGAGTTCGAGAGCGTGGCGGCCGCCGTCGCGTGCCACGACAGCCCCGCCTACCAGGACGCGCTCAAGGTGTTCAACAATGCGGCCGAGCGCGATTTCCGCATCATCGAGGGACTCGAATAACGCGGCGATCGCGGCGTCCGCGCGGGTCGCGCGCGCTCACTTTCCATCGAATCGCGTGAACCGTCCGCCGCGATAGACGAACAAGGTATTGGTGAGGCTGTATGACGCGGATTTGGTGAGCTGAGCCGCGAGCGCGCGCAGCTGCGCCACGCCGGCCGCATTGCGCGATCCGGTGACGAGGAGCAGGTCGCGCGACGGGATGGCGACCACGACATCGCCATCCACCTTCGCGGGGATCGCCCCCTGGGTCCAGAGATCGTCCAACAGCAGCAGGCTCGCCTCGTAGTTGCCGCCCGCCACGATCATCGACACGAGCGGACCCGCGCGCAGCTCGAGTTTCGGCAGCATCCGCTTGAGATTTGCGACCGCCAGCGCCCGCCAGTCCGCGCGCAGCACGCCCGCGTCCTCGAGATCCTTCGCCGCCAGGTAGCGAATATTGTTGGGCGTGTCTTCGGCATAGAGGACCGAAAGCTCGTCATTGTAGGGCTCGGAGATGTATTCGGGCAGCGACTTGGTGCCGCGCGATTTGAGCGCTGCCTGCGTTTCGGCCAGCCATCCTCGATCCTTGATGATCGGCACGATCTGCGCGGGATCGAGCTTGGCCTCCTTGCTCCGCTGCGCCTCCGTCAGCGACGTGATGTATTTGTGAATGACGTTCTGAAGCTCACTTTGCGGAGACGCCGTGTATTCACGGTAGGCGTTGTCGAGGAATGACGTTGTGTCCTTGCCGTCGCCATTCTTGACGACAAGCTCGAGGTCCCGCTTGACCACGACGGTCGCGGTCGGCAGTTCGGCGCGCAGCGCAGCGGCGAACGCGGCGGTGAATTCGCGAGGTGACAGCGGCTTCGCCTGCGCGGCGCCGACGCAAAGGGCGAAGATCAGTGCAGCGAAAATGCGCTTCATGTGACGGGCCCCCGCTCGCAATATGCTTATGTCGCGATGCTTATGTCGCGTATCCGAGCAGCGCGCAACGCGATGCTCCCATGATCGCCGGTACAATCATCGGGGGCCGCCGTGCTGCGCGCGGTCCGAAGATACTCCTTCTTTGTAATCGTTGAGCTTTTTGACCTAGCTTCGTTCTGCCAAAACGCGCCCGATGGCTCTCACCTCGCTTGGCCTGCAGAAATCCCGGCGCACGACATCGACCTTGCGCTGCCGCAGCGACGGCCGGCCAAGCTCGATCTCGCGCAGCCCGCGATGAGGATGCAGTTCTCACCGCGTCCTCGATTCGCGCACTAAGTGAATTGGCGATTGCACGCAAGAATAAAAAAACAGCGGGGTGAGCCCCGCCGTTCGTCTTTTTTGGTCTTGAATTGCGCCCGCGCGGCTTCAGTTGTCCAGGAAGCTCCTGAGCTTTCGGGAGCGCGACGGATGCTTGAGCTTGCGCAGCGCCTTTGCCTCGATCTGGCGAATGCGCTCGCGCGTCACGCTGAACTGCTGGCCGACCTCCTCGAGCGTGTGGTCGGTGTTCATGCCGATGCCGAAGCGCATGCGCAGCACGCGCTCCTCGCGCGGCGTCAGTGACGCCAGCACCCGCGTCGTGGTCTCGCGC
>DASRXC010000105.1:0-2533 GCA_035654355.1 Binatus sp. (SeqCode) | reverse complement strand
GACTTCTTCTCAAGGGATTGCTTCAGCACGGCGAGCGCAGGCAAGAGATCTTCTTTGATAGCGCTTGCCGCGGCGATATAGGTCGCGGTCGGGATAACGTCGTTGCTGGACTGACCGAAGTTGACGTGATCGTTGGGGTGGATCTTTTTTCCGCCCTCACCGAACAGGTGGCGCGCGCGGGTGGCGATCACTTCATTGGCGTTCATATTGGTCGAGGTGCCGGACCCTGTCTGGAAGGTGTCGACGACGAAATGCGAGTCGTGCTTGCCGTCGATCACTTCTTGCGCGGCCTGAACGATTGCCGCTGCGACATCTTTGTCGATCAGCCCAAGCTCGGCGTTGGTTTCGGCCGCCGCCAGCTTGACCTGGCCGAGCGCCTTGATGAAGCGACGCGGGTAGCGCAGTGTGCTGATCGGGAAGTTGAGCGCGGCGCGCTGCGTGCTCGCGCCGTACAGCGCCGATGCGGGCACCTGCATCTCGCCCATCGAGTCTTTTTCGGTGCGGGTCGCTTGCGTCTCGTTATTCGTTTTCATAGCATGCCTCGTGTTCGGCGGCTCCAAAGCGCGCGCCCTCGGGTGCTTTTCGACATAGGTCGCTTCCGGGACGATTGCGCCTGCGACGTAACGTCAAGAGCGCGACCATGACCGCCTTAGGTCGTTGACTCTTCCAATTTCAGCGGGGCGCCGCGCACGTACGTCACCACCTCTGTGCCGATCGGCACGCGCGGACGGATGTCGCCGACGATCTCGAGCGAGCCTGACAGCGAGGGCGCATCGCGATCGGCTGCGGCCGCGACCTCTTCGTAGTACACGCCGAAATGCGGCAGCGATTGTGCGTCGATGAACTCGCGCGCGCTCACATCGAAGTCTTCATCATCGGCACCGCCCGCTTCGAGCGGTTGGCCCTCCCAATAGCGCGTGAACGTCCATTCGCCCTCGACGTCGCTGTACGTTAACGCGAGCGTTTCCGTTTGCAAAATATCGGACAAGCCCTCGGCGACGCCGCCGTCGTCCTTGCCGTGCCCATCCTCGACGACCGTCGTCCAGCCGTCCTCGAGCGGAAGCAAGGCGAAGCTGCGCACGCGTTTGGACGACGTTACCGTATCAGGCGTGGGCTCGAGCCCGCGTTCGCGCGTCGGCAGATGCGCCGATTCTGCCATGAGTTCGTCAAGCGCGTGGACGACGTCGGCCAGCGGCGCGTCACGCACGTATACGGTGCCAAAGTCGAAGCTCAAGATCCGGCGCTCGCGTTCATCGGCTGAAGATGCTGCGCACGACGAAGAACACGTTTTCCTTGCGCTCCGCCATGCGCCGATAGAAATAGCCGGCCCAGTGCGTGCCGAACGGCACGTAGATGCGCACGCGATATCCTTCGCGGCTCAGCTCGCGCTGGCGCTCGGGCCTGATGCCGTAGAGCATTTGGAACTCGAAATCGTCCTTGCCGATGCCTTTGTCGTGCGCGAAGGCCGCAACGGCGGAGATTATCCGTTCGTCGTGCGTCGCAATGGCGGGATATCTGCCGCGCACGAGCAGCGATTGAGCGAGTTCCAAGAATTGCTCGCGTATCTGCGGCATCGGCTGGAGCGCGGTCTCGGGTGGTTCTTTATACGCGCCTTTGCACAGGCGCACGCGCCAGCCGCGGTCGATCGCGCGGCTTACATCGGCCGGTGCGCGGCGCAGGTACGCTTGCACGACTGGACCGATGTCGTTATAGAACGAGCCTGCGCGCTCGAGGATACGATAGGTGGAATCAACTGTGCCCGAACCCTCCATGTCCAGGCGCACGAACATGCCGGCCGACTTGGCCCGCTGCGAGATGCGCTCGAGATTTTCGAGCGCGAGATCCTCAGAGATCGCTTGACCGATCGCGCTCAACTTCACCGACACGTTGCAGTCTGCTTCGGCGGCGACGATGCGATCGATCATCGTGAGGTAGGTTTGGGTCGTGTGCGCCGCTTCTGCCTGCGAATGAACATCCTCGCCGAGAAAATCGAGCGACGCAGAGAGTCCATCCGCGTTGAGCGTTGTGACCGCTTCCAGTGCGGTATCGACAGTCTCGCCCGCGACAAATCGGCGAGCGAGGAAGAATAGCCGTCGCTGCAGCCCCGGTCGCCGGTTCAGGACATCCGCGAAGGTCGCCATGGGCTGGAGGGGTACAACGCGGGGCACGCGCGCGCCTTCGGCAGGAGTCGTTCATGCGGCGACGCACGGTGGTGCATGCTTTCGACCCCTGAGCTGACCACCTTACGGCTGCTCGAATCGACTTTTGCGCCCGAGGGATGCGATCTCGACAGCGCGACCGCTCAGGTGGCGCGCGCGCTGGAGCTCTTGCCGGCGCACAAGCGCGAACAGCTGGCCGGCCTGCTCGGAATGCTCGAATCACCGTTCTTCTGCTTCATGCTGTGCGGCAACTTTGCGCCGTTCTCTGCGCTCGATCACGAACGCCGCACGCGCGTACTCGTGACGATGGGCGATAACTTCATCCCGAAGATGCGCACCGGCTTCCAAGCATTCAAACGCTTGTGCACGTCGGC
>DASRXC010000104.1:0-6932 GCA_035654355.1 Binatus sp. (SeqCode) | reverse complement strand
CGACGTAACTCCAGATCAGATCATTCGCCCGGAGCGAGTTGAACGTGCCGGCCATCTCGTTGGCTTCGAGGTAGCCGCGTTCGCGCATGCGCTCCTCGAGCCGGCTGACCGTCGTCTCGTCCGTGAACACACCAAGATCGCCCGGAATCGAGAAATCGACGAGCGTGTTGGTAATGGTTGCGCTGCTCACGCGCCCGGCTTGACCTTTCGCCGCGAGATAGGCGAGCGCGATGACGACCAACGTGCCGCCCAAACACAAGCCTGCGAGGTTCACTTTCTTTGAACGCGTCGTTTCCTGCACCAGGTCGAGCGCTGTCAGCAAGCCTTCGCGCAGGTAGTCGTCCATCGTGTAGGCGGCCATCGATTCGTCCGGATTGCGATAGCTGATCATGAACGTCTGGTGACCGTGGCTGATAGCCCACTCGACGAAGGAGCGTCCGGGCGCGAGATCCATGATGTAGTACTTGTTGATCCACGGCGGCGAGCACAAAAGCGGGCTCTCGTGCACCTTCTCGGTCTGCGGTTCGTAGGCGATCAATTCGATGAGCGCGTTGCGGAAAATGATGCGACCGGGCGTCGCCGCTAAATTCTTGCCGAGACTGAAACCAGACGTGTCGACCTGTCGCGGCTGACCGCCATTGTTGCGCACGTCGTCTAAGAAATTCTGAAGGCCGCGCATGAGGCTGCCGCCGCCGCTGTTCATCGCTTCTTTGACGACGGCCGGATTCAACCAGGGAACGTTGCTCGGCGCCATCGCATCGAGCATGAGGCGGATCGCAAAACGTGCTTTGTTGCGCGTCGCCTCGGGCAGCCGCGAGGCATCGACGAGGTCGAGCGCGGCCCGTGAACGCACGAAATAATCTTCAAGCGCGCCGAACAGGAAAGGATTGCTTCTCCAAGCCGGGTCGCCGAAGCGCTTGTCTTCCTGCGGAACCTGTACCGGCGATTCGGCTTGTTCGCCTTGCATGCGGCGCAGCGTGTTGAGGCCGATGGTCTGTTCGGCCACCGCCAGACCGCCGAGCCAGGTGCTCAGCATCACTGGATTCATCATCACGTCCGCGACGACGGCGCGGACGGCGTCGTTGAGCGACGCGGGATCAATGCCCGCGACTTCAAGTCCGTAGCCGAGTTCTTCTATCGGGATGCCGCTGGCCGTGCCGTTCTTCACATGTAGAGTCCGCCGTTGACGTCGTACACTGCGCCGGTGATGTAACCCGAGCTCTCATCTAAAAGGAAGCGCACGACGCGCGCCACTTCCTCTGGCTGGCCCAACCGGCGTTCAGGCGATTTTTGGATCGCCGCCTCGATCGCCGCTTTTGGCATCGCCGCGACCATGTCGGTATTGATAAACCCCGGCGCGACCGCGTTGACCGTGATGCCGCGTGCCGCGGTTTCCAGCGCCACCGTCTTGGTCAACCCCATGAGGCCTGCCTTCGCCGATGAATAGTTGGCTTGGCCGAAATTGCCGGTGTGACCGACCACCGAACTGATGTTGACGATGCGCCCGTAGTTGCGTTGAACCATGTGGTCCAACACCGCTTTGATCATAAAAAACGGTCCTGACAGATCGACCGCCAGAACCGTTTGCCATTCCTCGACCGTCATGTTGCGAACTGTGTGGTCCGCGGTGATGCCGGCGTTGTTCACGAGGAAATCGATCTGCCCGTAGCGGGCATGCACCTCGTCGACGACCTTCTTGCATATCTGGTATTGCGCGACGTTGCCTTCCCGGAAAATGATCCGCGCTGCCGCGCCGTTGAGCGACGATCGCAGCGTTTCTGTACGCGCGCGGTCGGCCTCGAGGCCCATAACGATGACGGTCGCGCCGTCCTTTGCCAGAACCGTGGTGATCGCGGCGCCGATCCCCCGAGCGCCGCCCGTGACGATGCCCACCCTGTCAGTGAGAGTTGATGTAGTCATACTGCTAGATTTACCCAGCGGCCGCTTCGTTCCCGCAACGACGTATCGGCAGGCGGTACGAGAAGCTCGGGCGGTCGTGCTACATGTCCAAGCCGCCGTTGACGGTGTAAACTGCGCCCGTGACGTACGACGAGTCGTCGTCGATCAAAAAGCGCACGACACGCGCGACCTCGTCCGGCCGTCCGAGCCGGCGTTGCGGAATGCGCTCGATGACTTTGTCGAGCGCGGCTTTGGGAATAGCCGCAACCATTTCGGTTTCGATGAACCCCGGCGCGACGCAATTGATCGTGATTCCGCGCTGCGCCATCTCGAGCGCCAAGCTCTTGCTAAACCCGAAGAGACCCGCTTTCGAGGCAGCGTAATTCGCCTGCCCGACATTGCCCGTCTCGCCGATGACTGAGCTGATGTTGACGATCCGCCCCGAGCCGCGCTCGATCATGTGCTCGAGCACCGCCTTAGTCATATGAAAAGCGCCGAAGAGGTTGACGGCCAGAACTTGGTGCCATTCTTCTGCCGACATCTTGCGGACGGTCTTGTCGATGGTGATGCCGGCATTATTGATCAAGTAGTCGACGCGGCCGAAGTTATCAAGCACTTCACGCACGACGCGCTGGCAGTCCGCCGGGTCATCGACGCGCCCTTGGTGCACTGAGATCGAGGCGCCATTGTGTTCGACCGCGGACTTGAACTTACGGGCGGTTTCCTCGCCCTTGCTGTAGCCGGCGGCGACATGCGCGCCGTCTTTCGCGAGTAGCGTCGAGATCGCAGCGCCGATGCCGCGAGTTCCGCCGGTGACAATTGCGACCCGTCCTTCAAGCACGATGATACTCCCCAATCGCGGATATTGGCGTGGCTTCTCGAGTGCCGTGCCCGAACATTGGCGGAGCGGCTGAAAAGCCTTGCGTGGTAGGCCAAGCATCCCAACGTCGCAGCTTCTCAATCATGCGGTCTTCCTAAGTCCCTGCCTTTTGCTTCACACGCGGGCATTATACTCCGGTCAGGCGACCTCGAGCGCATCAACCACTCGCGCGTTTTGCCATGTGTCGAAGGGCCGCACACGCGGCCGGCAAAGCCGCCTGGCATGGATACAAGCGGACACACCGTGCTGGTGACCGGTGGAGCGAGTGGCATCGGGGCAGCTCTCGCTGAGCGGTTTCTCCACGCCGGCAACGAGGTCATCATCTGCGGTCGTCGCGCCGATAAGCTGAAAGAAGCACGCGCCGAGCATCCCGGGCTGCACACCTACGAGGTGGATCTCTCGCGACCCGAATCGCGCGAGCGGCTGAGTGAACGAGTCGTCAAGGACCATCCGTCGCTTGACGTGCTTGTGAATAATGCGGGGATACAGCAGCGCATCGATCTGACCGGTGAACCGTCATGGAATCACGTGCGTCAGGAACTTGAGATCAATCTCGAGGCTCCCATCCATCTAAGCATGCTGCTCATCCCGCATCTTCGCAAGCAAGCGAAGCCGGCGATCATCAATGTCAGCTCGGGGCTCGCGTTCGCTCCGCTGGCGGCGACGCCGGTCTACAGCGCGACGAAGGCTGCCATGCACTCGTACACGCAATCGCTACGCCACCAACTCCGCGACACTGGGATCCGCGTCATCGAACTGATCCCACCAGCGGTCGATACGGACCTGGGCGGTCCAGGCCTGCACACGTGGGGCGTTCCACTAGACGAGTTTGCGGATGCGGTATTCGCCGCGCTGAAGGGTGATGACGATCGCGAGATCACGCATCAGTTCTCCAGCGAGAGCAGCCGCGCTTCGCGCCAGGAACTCGATGCGATCTTCACACGCATGAATAAGTGAAGATGCTAGCGTGGTGGTTTCGGTAAAGGCGACGGACCCTGCGGTCGCGGCGCGGGCGGCGGTGTCGGCGCTGGTCGCAGAGTCGGAGATGGCGTTGGTGCGATTGGCGTTATCATGACGGAAACCAGCACCGAATTGCCATGGTCGTCGTAAACGCGAACCGTTGTGGTGCCCACTGTTCTTGATGTCAGCTTAAAAGTTTGGGTCGGACCCGGACCGCTGGCGTGGTCGATGTCCACGACTGAAGGGCCGACGACGGTCGCAGTGATCGGCCCTGAATATCCAAGTTCGGACGCCGTGAGTATCGCTGTCTGAGCAGGTCCGGCCATCCTGAGATTCGCCGCGTTGAGCGCGAGCCGACTTAGCGCGGTCGGCTTGGGCAGTGGCCGAGGTGACGGTTGTGGCAGCGACACGATCGGATGCTTGGGAGTCGGCATTGCCAGCATCGCGTTCCGAAGAGGCGGGACTCCAACGCCGACGCTTACCGCGGCCATTCCATTCTCGTCACTCACCATTATCGTCGCCTTGCCTCTATTGGGACCTGCAGATACTGTGAATTTGAATGGCCCTTTTCCCCCCTGCGTCGTTGGGCTCACGATAGCAATCGTCGGGTCGCTGGACGTGGCGCTAACCACGGTCTTTTCGTCGGCGGAGATATCGGTGGCCGTGAACTTCATATGTCCTTGAGGCCCCGGCAATGACAGAGTCTGTGGATCGACAGTCATCGTTCCGGTCGTCACTGACGCGAAGACCACTTGTTGACCGGCGTGATCGTCTGAGACCGTGATGTTCACGTTTCCAACGGCGACCGCCGTTGCCGTGAACGTCACCGGGCCCGGACCATTGCCGACTCCGCTTACCGTCGCAGCAGCTGGATTGGAACTCACTGCGCTTAAAACGCCCGTGTAGTTCGTTTCGGAGGCTGTGAAGGGCATGTTCGATCCGATTCCGACTATTGCGATCGTGTTGGTGCTCACCAGTAATGGACCGGGTGTCGGCGTTGGCGTCGGAGGCGGTGGCGGCGGTGACTTCGGTGGCGTGGGTGAAGTGGGCGGCACTGTTGGCTGAGCAGTCGTCGAGGTGCTGCTCGATCCCCCGCCTCCATGACCGGCGAACGCCGCCGCGACTGCTACCAATCCCAGGATCGCTCCGATGATCCCACCAGATCCATGCCCACCGCCACTTGGCTGCTCGACCGGAGCCGACGCAGCCTCGGCCGACGCGATCACCTGTGGATCGGGGCAGTCGAGCGTCGCGAAATCTGAAGCCACCGTTGGGCGCAAAAGAACTTGATGATCGCCCGTTCCGTCGGCCCCGATGACGAGCGCACTGCCCGCGCGTTGCGTCAGACGCTCGGACCCATGCCGCACGGAAACCTCACCGACGAAGACGCCAAGAGTTAGACTGTTCGAATCGCCGCGGACATCGAAGATCGCGGCTTGCGAGGATGGCGTGACCTCGACGTCACCTACCCATACCCCGACTGATTGCACCTGCGAGTGAACGCACAACGCACCCTGTTCCAACGCGAACGTCAGCCCATTAGCCCCCGTGGTGACGCTTGTTGATGTCGCTGGTCCAATGCGGACCGTTCCGACGCCCTCAAGGCTGACTGACGCGTGAGCACCGAGACCGGTCTTCAACGACGAGCGGGATTGCAGCGGCTCGACGGACACGAGCTTGTGGGAAGCGCTTGTCGCGCTCTCGACCGTGACGTCGCCTGCGCCAAGCGACACGATCGGAATCGCACTTACGCCGGCTGGATTCGCAATCGTCGGCCAGAGCAGCGCCCACGCAGCGGACAGGACCGCAAAAATACGAAGCTGACGCCTAGCCGATCGAACTCTGGGTGCCACGGTTGCGAGTTGATTTCGAGCGCATCAATGGATACTGCTCGCAATCGGCAGGGGCTATTGGCTCTATGCGGCTTTAGACTTTCGGGTCGTCACGATTCGGGCAAGCCGCGGTTGCTCACGGCGGGCCTAATGCGGACGGGGTGGCTTCGGTATCGGCGGCGTGGTCGGTCGTGGCGAAGGCGGCGGCGGAGTCGGCACTGGCGATGGGATTGGTGATGACGTCGGCCCGCCCGTCGTCACCTGAATTGAAACGAGTACAGCGTTGCCTCGGTTGTCGGACACTCGGATTGTCGTCGAACCTACCGTTCGTGACGTCAGTTTGAAGATCTGCGTCGGACCCGGACCGCTCGGATGATCGATCTCCACTGCGGGAAGACCGACGACCATCGCGCTGATCGGACCCGAATACCCAGTTTCGGTCACTGTGAGCATCTGCGTTTGAGCTGATCCCACAATAGTGAGGTTCGTCGAACTGAGCGCGAGCCGAGCGGGCAGCGTCGGCGCTGGATTCGGTTGCGGGGATGGTCGCGGCGTCACGGCTATCGGGTGTTTGGGAGGCGGCTGCACGATAAGCGCTTTCTGAAGCGGTGGAACACCCACACCAACGCTCACGACTGCTGTTCCGTTCGCGTCGCTTACGGTAATTGTTGCCTGTCCGGTGCCGCCCGCGGGAATTACGGTGAAATCGAATGGCCCTTTTCCTGTCTGAGTCAATGGATTCACGGTGACGATTGTTGGGTCACTCGTCACGGCACTGAATATCGTGCTCGCTGTGGCAGAGCTGTCGGTGGCCTTGAACTTGTGATTCCCATGAGGCCCATCGAAGGATAGGATCTGCGGATTGACCATCATGGTACCTGTAGTCACTGATGCGAAGACGACCTGTTGACCGCTGTGATCGTCAGAAACGGTGACGTTCGCGTTGCCGGGCGCGACAGACGTGAGGGTGAACGTCACCGGGCCTGGACCGTTCCCTGAACCGCTTACCGTCACAGCCGCAGTATTTGAACTTACGGCGCTAATCGTGCCCGTGTAGTTGGCTTCCGAAGCTGTGAACTGAGCATTCATCCCGATTCCGACAATCGGAATCGTGTTGGTGCTCACCATCAATGGACCTGGCGTCGGTGTCGGTGTGGGCGTTGCTGTTGGCGTCGGTGTCGGTGTGGGCGTTGCTGTTGGCGTCGGTGTCGGTGTGGGCGTTGCTGTCGGCGTCGGTGTATCTGTTGGCGATGGTGTCGGCGTTGGTGTATCTGTTGGCGATGGTGTCGGCGTTGATGTCGGTGGCGGCGTTGGTGTGGCTGTTGGCGTCGGCGTCGGCGTGTCGGTCGGCGCTGGCGTCG
>DASRXC010000103.1:0-5678 GCA_035654355.1 Binatus sp. (SeqCode) | reverse complement strand
GCGCTGCGCGCCTTGTTACCTTCGCAAGCGGTTCGCGACGAAGAGCGCGACGATGACGAGCACCAACCAGTAGGGCGCGAAGGCGACGATCACAAGCAGCGCCGATGCCAAGCGCACCGAGAACGTGCGGACTTGTCGTAGGGCGGCTTTCCAGGCGTCGTTGAGTTGCGTGCCGATACCCGGCTCAGCGGTCGCGACGGGCTTCTCGTCTTCGATGTCGATTGAGATCGTCGAATATGCGACGCGATGCTGCAACGATTGCACTTGGGCGTCGAGCTGCTCGATCTGCTCGCGCACCTGCGCGATCTGCTGCGTCACCTCGAGCACGTCCGGAATCTTGCCGGCGCGATCGAGGATGCGCAGCATGTCGGCTTCCGTGCGGCGCAGGTTGCGCAACCGCGCTTGGCCGTCCACGATTTGATCCGTCGCATTTTCTGCACTAATCGAGCGCGATTGCACCGCGCCGAGCGCCGCGAGCGCATTCATCGTTTGCTCGAAGCGGTCTGCTGGAATGGAGAGCTGGACTTGCGCGCTGTGACGGATGCCAGGCTGCGACGGCGTCTGATCGTTAAGCGAGATGACGTCGCCGAACTGCGTTTGTGCGAGCATCTGTAGCTGAGCCAACGCATGCTCGACGTCCGGAACCAGCAATCCGATCTCGCCCGTGCGGATGAGCTGCGGGCGCTGGCCGGGAGTCACCGGCGGCACCATCGGCCCGTTCATCGTCTTCAGTTTGTCGAAGTCGGTTAGTGCCTCTTCGGCCGGTGCCGGCGGCGGTTGTGCTTCCGAGCGCGAGAGAGCACCCGCGACGCTTGACGGAGCCGGCGCATTTGACTGGGCGATCGCGCTGTTGCGCTTTTGCAGCTCGTCGAGAGCGTTCGGTTGGCCTGCCACAGGCGCGCTGTACACGCTCGTGATGCTTGTGCGCTGTGGCGTGACCAGCGCGCGAGTCGATACGATCAACACGAACACGATGGCAACCACCGCGGGCGTGAGCGCCGCGATCCGGCCCGACGTCGAAAGGTCGCTCCACCATGCGCGTAGTGAGAACGCCACTCCCTTGCGCTGCGGCGGCGCATCCAAGCGTGCAAGCGTGCGAGCGAACAGCGATTCAGAAGGACCCGGCGCGTCCTGATCGATCTCGTGCAGCGCTGCGTGGATGCGCTGCAGCTCGGCCAGCTGCGCGGCGCACAACGGGCACGACGCAAGCTCCGCTTCAACGGCAGCGCGCTCGTGCGGCGCCAGCGTGCCGTTGACGTACCAGGGAAGCAGTTCGGTGACGGTTTCGTGGTTCATGGCATCTCTCTCCGAACGCCCCGGCGGTCGAGGATCCGGCGCAACTGTTGTCTCGCGTAGAAGACGCGCGTCTTAACGGTGTTGATCGGGCAGCCGACGATCGCGGCGATCTCCGCCTGCGAGCAGCCGTTGATGAACGTCAGCTCCAGAACCGCGCGATGCTCGGGCGTCAATTCAAGCAGCGCATCGCCCAACGCACGGCGGAAGCTGTCGGCGAGCGCGAGCTCTTCAGGGCCGGCGCCGGCATCGCTGACCGCGCTCAGCGTTTGCAGCTCGACATGTTCGGGACGGCGCCGGCGCAAGGCGTCGACGCATTTGTGGTGGGCGATGCCGAAGATCCACGTCGAGACCTTCGCGTCGCCGCGAAAGCGAGTCGCGCCGCGCCACACGTCGAGCATGACGTCGCCGGTGATCTCCTCGGCGAGCTGCGGATCGCGGACGAGTCCCAAGGAAAAGCGATAGAGCCGGTGTTCGTAGGCACGGAAAAGCCGCTCGAACGCCGCTCGATCGCCGCGTGCCGTCAGCGTCAGCCACTCGGATTCCCGCGCGGCATCGGCATCGTGTACTGGCTGCATGTCGTTTCCCACCGTGCGCATTGGTCGCACGCGCAGATTACAAGGTTCATCGGACGCCGGCGCTCCACGCTTGAATTGCGTGCCGGAAAACGCACTATATAAGGAAGGGTGACTAAAGTCGCCCGAACGTGCGCACGATAGTAGGGCGCCCCAGCGAGCGGAGGGAACGCTGAAAACGACCATTATGACAGGGGTGAGATAGGGTGATAGTCGACTACGACGTCATCGTGCTCGGCGCCGGTCTTGCGGGTATGCGCGCGGCGTTAGAAGCAGCGCGTAACGGGGCTTCGGTCGCCGTGCTCAGCAAGGTGCACCCTGTCCGCAGCCATTCAGGCGCAGCGCAGGGCGGCATCAACGCCGCGATCGGCGAGGGCGACTCGTGGGAGATCCACGCCCTCGATACCATCAAGGGTTCCGACTACCTGGCCGATCAGGACGCCGTCGAGATCATGTGCAGCGAGGCGCCCTCAGACATCATCGAGCTCGAGCACATGGGCGTCATCTTCTATCGCGCGCCCGACGGCAGGCTCGGCACCCGCGCGTTCGGCGGCGCTTCCAAGGCACGCACGTATTTCGTCGGCGACATCACCGGCCAAGCGCTGCTCTATACCCTGTACGATCAATTGCTCAAGTCGGGCGTCAAAGTGTACGAGGAGTGGTTCGCGACATCGCTGTTCATGGTGGGCGGCGAATGTCGCGGCGTCGTCGCGCTCGACATGATGAACGGCGACCTCGTGCTGCTGCGCGCCAAGGCGGTGTTCGTCGCCAGCGGCGGCATGGGTCGCGTGTACGAACCGAGCACCAACGCGCTGATCTGCACGGGTGACGGCATTGCACTCGCGTATCGTGCCGGCGCGCCGGTCATGGACATGGAGATGGTGCAGTACCATCCGACCACACTCAAGGGCTCGGGTTTCCTCATGACCGAGGCCGCGCGCGGTGAAGGCGCCTACCTCCTCAACAGCCTCGGCGAGCGCTTCATGGAGAAGTACGCGCCGAACATGAAAGAGTTGGCGTCGCGCGACGTCGTGTCGCGTGCCGAGTGGCAGGAGATCGCCGCCGGGCGTGGCGTCGACGGCTGCGTGCTGCTCGATTTGCGTCACCTCGGCCCCGACGTCATCTTGAAGAAGCTGCCGCAGATCCACGAGATGGCGCTCGACTTCCTCAGCATCGACATGATCCAGCAACCGGTTCCGGTGCGCCCCGGCATGCACTACATCATGGGCGGCATCAAGACTGACTCCGATGCGCGCACGCCGATACCAGGTCTGTATGCCGCGGGCGAGGTCGCGTGCGTGTCCGTTCATGGCGGCAATCGCCTCGGTGCGAACTCGCTTCTCGACACACTGGTGTTTGGGCGGCGCGGCGGCAAATCGTCGGCCGCATATGTGAAGACCGTCACGTCATTGCCGTCAGATGCCGCCGGCGAACAATTCCTCGCCTCCGAGCAAGAGCGCGTTCAAGCGTTGATGGACCGGCCAACGACCGGCGAGACGCACGCGAAGCTGCGCTTGGAGTTGGGCATCCTGATGGACGAGAAGGTCGGCGTGTATCGCGATGAGGCCGGTCTACAGCGAGCGTTGGCCGCGGTGCACGATCTGCAAGAGCGTTACGAGACCGTCGCGGTTCGCGACAAAGGGCGCATCTACAATCAGGCGCTCACCTTCGCACTAGAGCTCGGCTACATGCTCGATTGTGCGGAGGCCACTATTTTGGGAGCGCTCGATCGCAAAGAGAGCCGCGGCGCGCAGTCGCGCACCGACTATCCGCAGCGCGACGACGCGAATTGGCTCAAGCATATCCTCATCACCAAGCGCGACGGCCAAGCGCCCGCCATCAGCTATCTGCCGGTGACGATCACCAAATGGCCGCCGCAGGAGCGGAAATACTAAGATGGAGTGGACCGTCGTCGTCGGCCGCTACAGTCCGCCCGGCGAACCGCAACCCAAAGGCGTGCCCGGCGTTCCCTACAAGGCGCCGTACGACAAAGCGCCGCCCAAGACGTATCAGACGTTCAAGGTCGATTTGCCCGAACACGCGATGGTGCTCGACGCGCTCATCGCCGTGCGCGAGTACCAGGATGAGTCGTTAGCAGTGCGCTGCGCCTGCCGCAGCGCGATCTGCGGGTCATGCGCCATGTGGGTGAACGGTCACGCGCGTCTTGTCTGTACGAGCAAGCTGCGCGAGCACACGGTCGGCGGCAAGGTCACAGTCGAGGCGCCGCCGTCGATGCCGATCGTGCGCGATCTCGTGTGCGACATGACCCCGTTTTGGAACAAAAACCGCGCGGTCACACCCTGGCTTGAGAACAAACAGCCGATCCCACAAGGCGAGGAATACCGCGTGCCCAACGCCGCGATGGAGGAGCTCATCCAAGAGGTGAGCTGCATCTCGTGCGGCGCGTGCTTGATGGACTGCGAGTCGTTCGCGGTCAACCAGAATTTCGTCGGGCCCGCGGCATTAGCGAAGGCCTACCGATATACTGCCGATCCGCGCGACGCCGAAACTCAAGACCGGCTCGGGAACTACAGCAAGCCCGACGGCGTGTGGGATTGCACGCACTGCTACGAGTGCGTCCAGCAGTGCCCGAAAGGCGTCGCCCCGCTCGAGCAAATCCTCAAGCTGCGCAAGATGGCGGTCGATTCTGGTTTCACCCACAACGCCGGCACGCGCCACGCCGACGCGTTCGCGGAATCGGTGCGCGACAGCGGCCGCCTCAACGAGCTGACGCTCTTGCCGAAATCAGTCGGGCTGTTCAATATCCCGGCGCAGATCCAGTCGTTGCCGGCGGCCTTCAACTTGCTGCGCGCGGGTAAGCTTCCTCCGCTCATCCATCACGCCATTCCGCACGTCGAGCGGATCAAGAACATCTTCAAGAAGATCGGTGGCAGATTCAAATGAAAGTTGCGTTTTGGCCGGGATGCGTCTCGAAGGGCGCCTGCCCGGAACTCTACGTCTCCACGCAAAAAATCGCGCCGGCGCTCGGCCTCGAGCTTCTCGAGCTGTGGGAAGCGTCGTGCACCGGCGCGGGCGTGCTGTCCGAACAGAACCCGCCGCTCGCCGATTCGCTCAACGGATTGACGCTGGCGATGGCCGAGCGTCAGGGCGCGACGCTCATGACGATCTGCTCGACGTGCCAGGGCGTGCTCTCAAACCACAACTACCATTTCAAGAAGAGCCCCGAGCGGCTCGCTGCTGCGAACGTCGTGCTTGCCGACAGCGGCTATCAATACAAAGGCACGACGACCGTCAAGCATCTGCTGTGGATCCTGGTCGAGGACATCGGTCTCGACAAAATCCGCTCGCTGGTGAAACGCAAACTGACCGGCTTGAAGATCGCGCCGTTCTACGGCTGCTATATCCTGCGCCCGCAAGAATATCTCGGTTTGAAAGAACGGCCGGAACGCTCGACCTATCTCGAACAGCTTATCGAGATCGTGGGCGGTGAGGCGGTCGAGTACAAGGGCAAGACGAAGTGCTGCGGCTTCCCGATGGTGACGATGAACCGCGATGCATCGCTGACGATGGGCGCCAATCACATCCTCGAGGCAAAAGAGAAGGGCGCCGACTTACTCGTGACGCCCTGCCCGTTGTGCCATCTCAATCTCGACGCCCAGCAGCCCGATGCGGCGCGCGTCGTTCACAAGGTCATCGACACGCCCATCTTCCATCTGCCGCAGCTGCTCGGGCTCGCGTTCGGCTACTCGCCCGAAGAGCTGCGCCTTAACCATCACGTCGTGCCGACGGCTAAGGCGCTTGAGAAAGTCGAACTGAAGGTCTAGTTCGCGCTGACTCCGGCGGGTGCAC
>DASRXC010000102.1:0-7714 GCA_035654355.1 Binatus sp. (SeqCode) | reverse complement strand
GAGGCGACCGTGGACCGCTCGGCCACCTCGATCTCTTCGAGACCACCGGATTCCGCTTCGAGCACTTCCTGTGTTGGCGGGAAATGCAGCTGCGCGATCACTGTTGGCACGATCGCGGTCAAAATCACGACCGTGACGAGGGCGCTGTACTGCACCTGATCGATGCGACCTTCCTATTTAGTAAGTGGTGAAAGGCTTTACGCGTGATGGAAGAGCGGGGTTTGGACTAACCCGTTGATCATGAACTGGATCGCGAGCGCGGACAAAATGATGCCGAGCAATCGCGTCAACACGCCGACGCCGGTGCGCCCGATGCCCTTGAGCACAACGTCCGCGCCACGCATGCACAACCACGTCGCAAGCAGCGCGAATGCGTACGCGGCGTAGACGATCATCGTGCGCGTCGTGTCGCCGCGGCTAAGATTAATAAGCAGCAGTACTGTCGCGATCGTGCCTGGGCCGGCGATCATCGGAATAGCAAGTGGAAAAACCGCGGCGTTCTCGCGCTCGACCGCTTCCCGTTCTTCCTCCGGTTTTGCTCGCGTGCCCGAGGGCCGTGCGAAGAGCATGTCGATCGAGATGAGCAGCAACAGGATGCCGCCGGCGATTGAGAAGGCCGGCAGCGTGATGCTCAGATACGTGAGAACATAACGGCCGACCAGCGCCATGAAGACGATGACGCCCGCGGCCACGAGAACCGCGCGATCGATCATGCGCCGGCGGGCGTCGGGCGTGGCCGAGGCGGTGACCGCAAGCGACAACGGAACCATGCCGACCGGATCGATGATGGTCAGCGCAGTGGCAAACGCCGTGATGGCAAAATGCAGCTCCACGCGCGAGTAGTTCGCGGCGAAGCTAGCTAGCGGCCTCCACCGGATTCGACGAGCGCGACGAACTTATCGACGAGCTTGGGATCGAACTGCGACCCGGCGCGAGCACGCAGTTCGCGCACCGCCTGATCGTACTCGATGCGCTTGTGGTAGGGACGGTCGATGACCATCGCCGAGTAGGCGTCGATCAGCGCGACGATGCGTGCGAGCAGCGGAATCTTCTCGCCTTTGAGCCCGTCGGGATATCCCTTGCCGTCAAAGCGCTCGTGGTGGTAGCGCACGGCCAATGCGGCGTCGGCGAAGCCCGGGATGTTCTCGATGAGCATCGCGCCGATCGTGACGTGGCGCTTGACCAATTCATATTCCGCCGGCGCCAGTCGACCTGGCTTGGCGAGCAGGCGCGCAGGCAGCGCGATCTTGCCGACGTCGTGCAACACCGACGCGCGCAGCAGCGAATCCATGTCCCCTTTGGAAAGAGACAAGACGTTGCCGAACTCACGCGCGACGCGGTTGACATGCTCCAGATGGCTGCGCGTCGAGCGGTCGCGTGCGAGCAGCGCGGCGAGCAACTCGGACACGGGCGCGAAGTCGCCTTCGAGGCGCAATTGCGTCGTGCCGATGCGCTGCAGCCGTGTCGCCGGGCGCCCCATTCGCTTGCTTTGGTACAGCGCCGCGTCGGCCTTGGCGATGAGATCCGCCGGCGTATCGGCGTCTTGCGGGAACAGCGCATAGCCGATGGAGCACTTGACCGGAATGACCGCGCCGTCAGCAAGGCGCAGATCGCGCTCTTCCAACCCGGCGGTCACTCGGTTGATGATCGCTTCGGTCTGTTCGCGCGTCGTGTCGGGCAGCACGAGCATGAACTCGTCGCCGCCGTAACGCCCGACGACGTCGGTCGACCGAACGGCTCCCATCACGACGCCCGTCACCATCTTAAGCGCATCGTCGCCGACCAAGTGACCGTACGTGTCGTTGACGTTTTTGAAATTGTCGAGGTCCATCATGACCACCGCGACGGCCTGGCCGCCGGTGCGCGAGCGGCGCAGCTCTTCCTCGAGTCGCGTCTTCAGATAGCGGTGATGGAACACGCCGGTGAGTGGATCGCGGTCAGCGCGCGACTCGGCTTGGTCGTACAGCTGCGCGTTCTGCACAGCGACGGCGAGCTGTTCGGCGATTGCGGTCAGCAGGCGGACGCTCGAGTCGTCGTACGCGTTTTCGCGGTAGGCCTGCGCCGACATCACGCCGATGCAGCGGTTGCCCAAGCGCAGCGGCGCCATCGCCAGCGAGCGGACGTTGGAGACGTTATCGGTGCCGATAATGCCGTGCGGTTGGTTGTTGATCTCTTCGAGCGTCTGGAAGACGAGCGTCCGGTTGGACGTCATGACGCGCTCGGCGATCGAGCTCTTGAGCGGCGTGTCGCGCGGCTCGATGGCGTTGTTGCCCTCGATGAAGTATTCGAGGCGCATGGCGGAGCCGTCTTCGGTCCGCAAGGCGACGAAGAATGCAGGCGCTTCGATGACGCGGCGTACTTCCTCGCACACCGTCTGGTACAACGTGCGCAAGCTGAGCTGTGCGGCGAGCGCACGCGAGACTTCGGCCAACATCTTGAGTTCGCGCGCGCGCTGGTCGGCCTGCACGACCGCCTGCGAGTTCTCGACGGCGATCGCAGCCTGCTCGGCGACGGCGACGACCAGGTCGCGGTCGCGCTCGGTATACGCGTGCGGCCGCGAGCTCTGCACCGAGATCACGCCGATCGTACGCGCGCCAATGCTCATGGGCACGACCAGCGCCGACACAACGTCGTCGCTGTTCGCGTCGCCGTGCATGATGACGGGGAACGGCTTCCAATCCTCAGGGGTGCGCATGAGCAGCGGCACGCCTTCGCGGAACACCTGGCCGCACAGCGAGCCTTGCAACGGCATCGGATCGACGACGTCCAGCACACGATAGTGGTCCACGCAGTACGGGATCGTCATCAGACCCTGTTCCCACGAGCCCAGTGCGACCCAGAACGTGGACGCGTCAAGAACGCCACCCAGCAGCCGGTGCAGACGGTGGAAGAGCCGGCGCAGATCGCGCTCCGACGCGAGCGCACGCGCCGTCTCAAGCATCAAACGCAGCTCTTGGCTGCGCGCACGCGCCTCTTCAGCTGAGTTCTTGTTACGCACGACGAGCGCGCCGACGTCGGCGGCGGCCGCCACGAATTCGAGTTCTTTCTCGCCGAACACGCCGTCGCGCGGGTTGCGCGTCGCGATATAGCCGAGGTTGCGGCCGTCGTGCCGGATCGGCGCGATGATGACCGAGCCGATGTTGGTGAGCATGTTGCCGCGGCTGGCGAGCGTCTGCGGCGCATTTGCAGGGCGGCCGAACTGCAGTGCACGGCCGGCGCGCATCGCCTGTGCGATAAAGCCGCGCTCGATCACCGGAAGCGAGTTGCGATCGTCGAGATTGCGTTGATACCGGATGCGGAAACCGTCACGCGCAGTCGGGTCAGCGGTTGCGGCGACGAGGATCGGCGTGTCGACATAGGAGCGCAGTGCCGTATGCACGTGACTGAAGAACTGCTCTTCTGGATGCCCCGCAGCGATCGAGAGCAGCTGCGCGTAAAAAGACGACTCCCAGGGTAACGTAGACGCCTCGGAGCGGAGGTGCGGGTTAAAGCCCGCAGGTTGCGCTGAAGGCGGCCTCCACGCCGCGGGTACGCCTTTCCCAGACTGTGGCAGATTCTTAATCGCTCACGTCCTCCGGTTTACCGGTATTCCTATGTGACCGCCCCACACGCCCAAATGTGACACTTCCTAAACACCGGCCGACCGTGCCCAAGGGGGCTCTCCGGACCGGCCCGAATCCGGAGCCGCTGTGTTCCGCTCTATTGGACTTATCGTCATAGCGGTGGTGTTAGCCACAGGCTGCAACACCAATCCGCCATCGTCGACACCCAAACCCGGGACGCTGCAGGGCGTTGTCACCGGGCCGAGCGGTCCAGTCGCGGGAGCCAGCGTCACAGTTACGCCAACCGACAACTCTTATCACGCCGGCACGACCGACGCGAGCGGCTTTTACCAGATCACAGGCATCCCGTCCGGGGCGATCGTCTACACGGTGTCTTCGCCCGGCTTCCAGACGTACACCGGCAGCACCACCATTAACCCTGACGCGACGACGGTCCAAAACGTCGGCCTAAGCAACGGGTAACACGCGCTCGAAGACCGCCTTTTTTATACGAGCGTCTATTTCCTAGAGTGCGGCGTTCTTGAGCGAATACGCCTCGTCGAGCACCTCAACGAGGTGTTTGACTTTGGTCGTCATGCCGCGCCGCTTCATGCCCGATTGGATCTGCATGTGGCAACCCGGGTTGCCGGTGACCAGATAGTCGGCGTTCGTCTCTTCGATGGCATCGAGCTTTTCTTCCAAGATTTTGGCGGAGAGCTCCGGCTGCGTCAGGTTATAGACGCCGGCCGCGCCACAGCATCGATCGGCGTATTGCAGCTCGATGTAGTCAAGCCCGGGGATTTGTGCGAGCAGCGCGCGCGGTTGCGTGCGAACACGCTGGCCGTGCGCAAGATGACACGCATCCTGATAGGTGACGCGGCGCCTGAGCACGCCAAAATCCGTGCGGATGCCGAGGTCGAAGAGCAGTTCGCTCGCGTCTTTGACCTTTGCGCCGAATTCATGCGCGCGCTGTGCGTACTGCGGATCGTCGCGCAGGAGTTCGCCGTATTCTTTCATCACCGCGCCACAGCCGGCGGAATCGAGCACGATCGCATCGACGTTCGCGCGTTCGAACGCATCGATGTTGCGCCGCGCCATCTCGCGCGCGTGGTCACGCTCGCCTGCGTGGACGTTGAGCGCGCCGCAGCACCATTGTTCGCGCGCGACGACCACATCACAGCCATTGTGGCGCAGCACACGTGCGAGCGATTCGTGGACGTGCGCGAAGAGAGAGCCCATGACGCAGCCGGTGAACAGACCCACGCGCGCGCGGCGCTCACCTTCGGCGGGGATCTCTTGCGGCAGCGCTCCATGCGCGGCGCCATTGTGCGGGATCATGTCGAGCATCCGGCGCATCCGCCCGGGCGCGATCGCGGCGGCCAGGGACGCAAGCCAGGGCGCGCGCTGCAACATGCGCGCGGGCGCCATCGCGAGCTTGAATAAGCGCTCGTTCGGCAGCAGTTGTTCGAAGGCGAACTGACGGAAGCGGCGCCAGCCGCGGCGCTGCGGTGTGATCTCACCGCGCTGTTCGATCTGATAGCGAGCCAGTTCGAGCATACGCCCGTATGGCACGCCCGAGGGGCAGGCGGTTTCGCATGCGCGGCAGCCCAGACACACGTACAGATGCTCGGCGAGATGCGCATCGACATCGGCGAGACCATCAGCGACTTGCTTCATTAAGAAGACGCGTCCACGCGGAGAATCGGGCTCAACGCGCAATTCGCGATACGTCGGGCACGCTTGCTCGCACAAGCCGCAGCGGGTGCAACGGCTTAAATCGTCGTCGGCCGGGCGATCCGGGCCTACGTAACCTTGCTGCGGCGTGCTCGCGTCAAGCATGTCAGATCCCGCCAACGAAGCCGCCCGGATCCAGCGTGCCCGCGGGATCGAGCGCGGCCTTCAATCGGCGTTGCAGCTTCATCGCCAGACCCGCCGGAAGCGGCGCGATGAATTCCTCGCCGCGCACGTGCGGCGCCGAGAGGAACTCGGCAGTCCATCCGCGCGCCGCGCACGCGTGCCACAAGGCGCCGGGTTGAGACGTCGCGCCGGCGACCGGAATACTGGCGAACAGCACGCCTGCGTGTGGATGCGCCGTCACCTCGGCCTCAGGCCAGGCCGCGCGAACCGCCGCGATGAGCTCGTGCACTTGGGCCGGCAGCGAGACGAGCTTCGCGATGACGAACGCTTCAGGGTCATAGTTCGCGCCGCCCGCGAGCTCGGCGATCTGCGACCACACGGTCTCAACCAGCTCGTCACTGACGTCGCGCACCGTCGACGCGCCCGCTTCCTTGCAGAGCACTGCAGCGCCCTCGAATTGCGCCGCGGTCGCCGCGCGCGAACCGCCGCAGCGCACGACGAGCGACCAGACGGCGGCTCCCGACGTGCGCAGCGCCCCAACACGCGCCGCAGACCGCGAATCGTGCATCGTCGTCGCCAGCGGAAACAGAGGCGATGCGGCGATGACGCCTGCAGCGGCGCGCGCCGTCGCACAATCTTCAAAGGTAGCGATCAGGGCGCGCTGCACGGCCGGAAGCGGCGCTATCTTTAGCGTGATTTCTCCTATGACGCCAAGCGTGCCGCGCGATCCGATGAAGGCTTTGTGGGTGTCGTAACCCGCCACGCTTTTGACCACTTTGGCGCCGCTGAACGCGACCGTGCCGTCCGCAAGGACCAGGCGCATGCCGAGCACGTTGTCGCGCAACGCTCCGTAGCGCTGGCGCAGCGCGCCGTTGGCGTTGGCGGCCAGCGTGCCGCCAAGCGTCGCGGTCGCCGCGAACGGCGCGTCGCTTGGGAAGAACTGGCCGTGCTTGCGCAGCGCGAATTGCAGCTCGTGCAGCGGCGTTCCCGGCGCGACGGTCGCGGTAAGGTCGCCCGGCGTGTGCTCGAGCACGCCGCGCAACTCACTTGTGTCGAGGACCGCATCGACATCGCCGCGCGGCGGGGGACGGCGCGATTTCGTACCGGCGCCGCGGATGATGACTGTGGCATGCTCGCCGGACACGATCTTGAGCGCACGGGCCGCCTCATCAAGCGTGCGCGGCGAGAGCACGAGTTTCGGCGCGGCGCCGTCGACTTTGAATTGCGCGCACTCGTCGGGATGCACTCGAAAGCGTTCTCCGAGAACGTCGCGCAGCGCGATGGTGAACGGGGTCGATGCGAGCATCGAAGTTAGAAGGCCTGCCCGGCGGCGGCCGCGGTCTCGGGCGCGAGCCGCTGCAAGCGGCGCGACGATTCACCGCAACGGCGCGAGGTCGGGAAGATCTTGTTCGGATTGCACAGCCCACGGTTGCCGAACGCCGACTTCACGCGCCCCATCAGGTCCAGGTCGGATGGCGAGAACTGCACCGCCATGCAGTCGCGTTTTTCAGTGCCGACGCCATGCTCGCCGGACACGCTGCCGCCGCGTTCGATGCACGCGCGCAGGATAGCCTCGCCGGCGACCACCGCCTTTTCGATATCGCCGGGCTTCTTTTCGTCGAACAAGATCAACGGATGCAAGTTTCCGTCGCCGGCGTGAAACACGTTGCATATGCGCAGGCCGCTCTGTTCGCTGATCGCAGCCACTTCGCGCAGCATTTCTGGCAGCAAGCTGCGCGGGATGACGCCATCTTGCACGTAGAAGTTGCGGCTGAGCCGGCCCATCGCACCAAAGGCGCCCTTGCGCCCCTTCCAAATGCGATCGCGCTCGTCTTGCGACTGCGCCAGCCGCACCTCACGCGCGTGGTTGCGCCGGCAGATGTCGCGCACGTCTGCGGCAACTTCATCGACTGCCGCACGCAAGCCGTCGACTTCGACGATGAGGATCGCTTCGGCATCAGTTGGAAAGCCGGCATGCGCAAACGCTTCGATCGCTTGCGTCGAAACGCGATCCATCATCTCTAATGCGCCCGGGATGATCCCCGCGGCGATGATCGCCGAGACCGCTTTTGATCCATCTTCGACCGAATCAAAGACCGCAAGCATAGTGCGCGCGGCTTCCTGGATCGGCGTCAGCTTGACGACGACCTTGGTGGCGATGCCGAGGGTGCCTTCGGAGCCGACGAACAGTCCGAGCACGTCGTACCCGGGCGTGTCGACCGTCTTGCCGCCAAGCCAGATGAGCTCGCCTTCCGGCGTGACGATCTCGACACCCAACGTGTGATTGGTGGTCACGCCGTATGCCAAGCAGTGCA
>DASRXC010000101.1:0-16178 GCA_035654355.1 Binatus sp. (SeqCode) | reverse complement strand
GGCGTCGTATCGCGTCACCAGCGTCAAGACTCGCGAGGTGCGCCGCTCGCCCGCCGCGCCGTTCACCACCAGTACGCTGCAGCAGGAAGCGTCGCGCCGCCTCAAGATGCGCGTGCGCCGCACGATGCAGATCGCTCAGGGCCTCTACGAAGGCGTTGACATCGGTGAGGAAGGCACGACCGGCCTTATCACCTACATGCGCACCGACTCGACACGTCTGTCTAGCCTTGCGATGGATCAGGCGCGCGAATACATCCACGCGACGTTCGGCGCCGAGTTCCACAACGGCAAGCAGTTCAAAGTGTCGGCTGACGCTCAGGACGCGCACGAGGCTATCCGGCCGACCGACGTCCAGCGCACGCCGGAGCGTTTGAAGCCATTCCTCGATGCCGCGCAGCTGCGCGTTTACCGGTTGATCTGGGAACGCTTTGTCGCAAGTCAGATGGCGCCGGCGGTGTACGACCAAACGACCGTTGAGATCGACGCGGACAAGTGCGGCCTGCGCGCGACCGGCACCGTGCTCAAGTTCGCCGGCTACACGAAGATCTATGAAGAGTCGCCCGACGAGGACGCGACCGAAGAAGACGAGCGCAAGAAGCACCTGCCGCCTGTCGATGAGGGTCAGGCGATGGACCTGCGTGCGATCCTCAAAGCGCAGCACTGGACTGAACCGCCGCCGCGTTACACCGAAGCGACGTTGGTGAAGACGCTCGAAGAAAAAGGCGTCGGCCGGCCGAGCACCTACGCGACCATCGTCGATACCATTCAGCGGCACTACACCAAGCTCGAACAGCGCCGCTTCCGGCCCACGCCGGTCGGCATCATCGTCAACGACGTGCTCGTCGAGTTCTTCCCCGACATCTTCAATGAGACGTTCACCTCGGAGATGGAGCAGCGTCTCGACCGCGTGGAGGAAAAGCACGACGATTGGGTATCGCTGCTGCGTGATTTCTACGCGCCGTTCTCCAAGGATCTCGCGCGCGCTGAAGAGTTCTTCCCGAAGATCGAGATCGAAGAGGAAGAGATCGACGAGGCATGTCCGGCATGCGGGCGCCCGATGAAGATCAAGAACGGCCGCTTCGGCAAGTTCATCGCGTGCACGGGATATCCGGAGTGCAAGACGACCAAACCGATCGTCAAAGATTCCGGCGTGCTGTGTCCGCGCGACGGCGGCCGCATCCTCGAGCGCAAGAGCAAGAAGGGCCGCATCTTCTACGGCTGCGAGAAGTACCCGGCATGCGATTTCGTCGCGTGGGATCCACCGATCGTCGGGTCGTCGTGCGCGGAGTGCGGGTCGTTCCTCGTGCGCAAGTGGGCGCGCAACGGCGGCCGCGTCGTGTGCGCGAACGACGCGCATCATCAACACGGCTACGTTGAGCCCGAACGCGCCTCCACCAATGGCGTCGCGTCCAGTCACGTGCTCGAGCACGAGCACGAAGAAGAGAAGCGCTCAGCCTAACCTGCGCGATTTGGCGGTTCGATCGCGCGCTCGTCACCAGCGCCGAGCCTTACGGCCCGGCGCCTTGCTTTGCGGGGCGGGTACCCTTGGCGAACGAAGGTCAAAGACGATGCATGATCGAGTGATCGTTGTCGGCGGCGGTCTTGCGGGTTCCGAAGCCGCTTGGCAGATCGCCCAGGCCGGCGTGGCCGTGACGCTCTTCGAAATGCGACCGCATGTGCAGACCGGCGCGCACGTGAGCGGCGGTCTCGCCGAACTCGTATGCAGTAATTCGCTACGCGCGGCGTCGATCGAGAACGCGGTCGGCTTACTCAAAGAAGAGATGGCGCGGCTCGGATCGCTGATCGTCGAAGCGGCGCGAGCGACTTCGGTGCCCGCCGGCGGAGCGCTCGCCGTGGATCGGGAGCTTTTTAGCGCGTATATCGAACGCAAGATCACCGAGCATCAGATGATCGAGCTCCGGCGCGAAGAGGCACGGGCGATCCGCGAGGATGATGTGAGCGTGATCGCATGCGGGCCGCTCGCGTCCGACGCGCTCGCCTCTGAGCTTGAGCGCCTGTGCGGGCCGCGGTTGCACTATTTCGATGCCGCCTCGCCGATCGTCGCCGCGGAGTCGATCGATCGCACGCAGATGTACGAGGCGTCGCGTTACGGCAAAGGCGACGGAACGGATTATCTCAACGTGCCGCTCGATCGCGCGCAGTACGAGCAGTTCGTGCGCGATTTGATCGACGGCGAAAAACACGAGCCGCACGGATTCGAGCTCGATGCCGCAGCGGGCAAAGTGCCCTATTTCGAGGCTTGCCTGCCGATCGAGGAGATGGCCCGCCGTGGCGTCGACACGTTGCGGTATGGGCCGCTCAAACCGGTGGGACTTGTCGATCCGCGCACCGGCAGGCGTCCGTACGCGGTCGTGCAGTTGCGACGCGAGAACGAGGCGGGAACCGCCTATAACTTCGTCGGTTTCCAGACGCGCTTGACATGGCCGGCGCAAAAGGCTGCGTTCGGCAAACTGCCTGGACTGCAGAATGCCGAGTGGCTCCGCTTGGGGGTCATGCACCGCAACACGTTCGTCGACGCGCCGCGGGTGCTGTCATCTGATCTGAGCTTGCGCGCGGCGCCGCGCGTTTTTCTTGCCGGGCAGATCACCGGTTGCGAAGGTTACGTCGAGGCGGCGGCGACTGGAATCGTCGCCGCGGTCAATGCCGCGCGCCGCGCGCGCGGCGACGAGCGCACGTTCGTTCCACCGGCGACGACGGCCCTCGGTGCGTTGCTCGCGTACCTGCGTGATGGGACGAGCCACGACTTCCAGCCGCAGAACGTGACATTCGCATATTTTGAGCCACTTGCGGGCGGGCGCTTGGACCGGCAGGCGCGGCGTCGAGCGCTTGCCGAACGCGCGCTTGGTGAGATCGATCGCATCGCATCGGAGCTCAATTCAGTAGAGGTGGTATGATTCGCTCAACGACGATCGTCGCGGTCCTGCGCGACGGTCATCTCGCAGTCGGCGGCGACGGACAAGTAACGCTTGACCGTGTCGTCATGAAGCATCACGCGCGTAAAGTTCGAAAAGTCGGCGGAGGCAAGGTGCTTGCGGGCTTTGCCGGGTCGGCCGCGGACGGCATCACATTGCTCGACAAATTCGAAGCCAAGCTGCAAGAATTCCGCGGCAACATCACGCGCGCGGCGGTCGAGCTAGCCAAGGACTGGCGCCAAGACCGTTATCTGCGCCGGCTGGAAGCGCTGCTCATCGTGGGCGACACCGAGCACCTCTTCGTGCTGTCGGGAACGGGCGACGTCGTAGAACCCGATGACAACATCGCCGCGATCGGCAGCGGCGGTCCGTATGCGCAAGCCGCAGCGCTTGCGCTCATCAAGAACACGGAGCTCGGCGCCGCCGACATCGTGCAAGAGGCGCTGCGGGTTGCCGGCCGCATCGACATCTACACGAACGACGATATCGCCGTCGAGTCCCTCTGACTAGAGCTTCTGCACGATCATAAGGTGCGCGTAGGGCGTGCCGGGGAACATGATCCACGTTCCCGAGTCGCTCCAGTGAGCCGGTAAACCGGTCGTTTTCGGATCGAACGGCCACATGATCATCCAATGGGGCGGGTCGCGGAACGGCTGACCGGACGTCGTGGCGGCGAACGGATCGGTCACGCTCGCGTCTGTCCCCCCGGCTTGCATGTAGATGATCCCGGGAGCCGTGTTCGCTGGTTTCGGAGCGTGTGCGATCAGCGATTTCACCCAGAGTTGTGCCTGTGCATCCATGCACATTGGATCGTCGCCGATCACCCCAGGCGTGCCCGGCAGACACGTGTACCCGTTCGTGCCCTGCCGGAGCACGGTTTGCTTTCCATGCTCGTCCACCGTTATCACGGCCGCGCCGGCCCTGACAAATTCCGGCGCCGCGGACAGAGCTCGCGCGATCAGCGCTTGAGAAGTCTCGGCGGCGTGCGCAGCCGAAATCCAACTGAACACCAAGGCGGTTGCGACTAAGAACCGTAGCATCGTGAAACCCTCCTCTGGGGTCATCCTTACCATAGCCGGATGACACGGCGCGTAACAAGCCGGTAACAAAACGAGCGGGGAAGAGGCGATTCCGGCCGAAGGCCCGTGCTATGGCGGCCGCGCTAGCGCAGGGCCCCGAGGTCAAGCGCCGTCAGTTGGTGAGCGCGTTTCGGACGGCCCGCCCCGCAATTGTTTCAATGGTCGCGCCCGCCGGATTCGGCAAGAGCACGCTCGCCCGGCAATTCGCTGCTGAGCTGGGCCGTGCGGCGGTGGAGTGCGACTGCGCAGCGCTCGCTCACCAGGACGATCTTGCGCGTCGCGTACTTGCTGCACTCGCCGAAGAGACTCCACAGCGTGCGCACTCCCTTGCGCAGTTGATGGTGGCGACCGGAGACGGTTCCGGTGACCAAGGAACGAGGTTTGCGCCGGCGATCGCCGCGTGGAGCGCTGAAGCCACCCAAGCGATTTTTGTCTTTGAAAATGCCGAGTCGCTCGATGGGAATCGCGCCGCGATGGGCCTACTCACGCAACTGCTTGCAAACCGCCCCGAGTCGCGTGCGGTCATCCTCTGTTCGCGGGTGAACCTTCGCCTTAACTTCGGTCGCTTTGCCTCGCAGCGCGATCTCATGGCGCTGCGAGCGGATGACCTGCGCTTCAACCGAGACGAGCTGCGCTCTATTTTCGCCGGCGTGCAGGTCGACGTTTCAGTCATCGAGCGAGCGCTCGCGCTGTCGCAAGGCTGGCCGATCGGCGCTCAGATCGTGCGCTCGCTGGTAGCCGAGGCAGGCGGCGAGCCCGCGCTGGAGCGACTCAGCGAGGTGCGCGCTGAGGACCTTTACGACTACTTCAGCGACGAGATCTTGCGGCTGTACCCGAAACGAACCATCGACGCGCTCATCGCATGCGCGGCGCTGCCTGAGGCGACCGCTGAGGATGTCGGCGCAGCGCTCGGCGTCGGCGATGCTGAAACGATGCTGGACGGGATCGTCGCCGACTCGCCGTTCCTATCCAAGAACGCGCAGTACTCCTATACTGTTCACCCGCTCATGCAGGCGACGCTGCGAGCCCGTCACTCCGGGCGATTCACAGCGTTGCCGGCGGCGGTGGCGAACGCATGGCTGCAGCGCAAAGCGTACGTTCGCGCAGCGGAGCTTTTCTGCGCGTGTGGAGACCGGCTATCCGCCGCCCGAGCGCTCAATGAGATCGAGATCAGGGAGACGTCGGCGTTTTCCGCATCGTATGCTCGGACGCTCGCCGCGCTCGACACCTCGACGTTCGCAAGCTTCCCGCGTCTGTTCGCCTCGTCCATGAACTACCGTCAGTACATCGCGTCGCCGCGAACTCTCATGGCGGAGACCGAGGCGGTCAGCAACGCGTTGCCGGCAGACACCCCGCTCTCGGACCGAGCGTACGTTGACTATTTCCGAATCGAATTCTCCGACCAGCTTGGGGATCTGGAAGCCGGTCGCGACATCGCCGAACAACTCGCGAGGGCGGCGCGAGTCCCACGCACTCCGACGAGCAGCTTTCATGCGCACGTCCTGCTCTATCAGGGCATGAACAGCGCGATGCTTGGCCGTCTCGAACATAGCGAAGCGTTACTCGATGCCGCGTGGCCACTGGTGACCGATCTGGATCAGGTGATGGGAGCCTCGTGCATTTCGCGCGCCGCACTCATCGCGCGCCCGCGCGGCCATCGCGGCGAAGAGCGTCGCCTGCTCGCCGAAGGTCTGGAGCGGTGCGAGCGCGCCGGAATCTCGTGCCGGGTTGGCAGAGCCCACGCTGAGGCTGTCTTCGGCGCTTGGCTCGCTGGCGAAGACGACGAGGCAGAACGCGAGGCATCGGGTCTCGCGCACAGCGTCGATGTCGAAGGCGTTCTTGGATTCGCCCACTTTTTGAGCTGCTTGCGCGGGTTCACGGAAGACTCGCCGCGAGGACTTGAAACGCCCGCGTGGCTCGCTCACGGGCATCTGCTCGCTTGCGGCGCCAGCGCCGACGCGGCTGCGGCTGAGCGGCACGCTCGCGCCGCTCTGCAAAACGCCGACATAACAGGTTTGCCATTCCTACGCATCCTTGCGCGGATCGCGACCGCCGAGAAGGCGCCGCGCGAGGCAGAGCGCGTGACACGCGAGGCCACAGTGATCGCTGGGGAGATCGATTCCGCCGATCTGCGGTCGTCGCTTGAGGCGTTCGCCGGTGGAGCGCCGCACGCGGGGATGCTCGAAGCGCTTGTCGCACGATTGCGGCGGCGCAAAACCAAACGGTCCGCTTTGTCGGTCGAGTTCACGACGGGCATCGTCCGCCACCGCGGGCGCGTCGTCGAGCTTAGACCGCGCGAGCGACGCTTGCTCATGCTCGTCGCGCGCACGAATGGACTTATCCAAAGCGAAACGGCCGCTCGCGTGTTGTGGCCCGACGCAGACCCGAAGTCGGCGCGCGACGCGCTGAAGACGACACTCCATCGCTTGCGCCGCAGCATCGGTGATGAGGAGCTCGTGCTAACGACCGCTCGAGGTCTGGAGTTGCGGGAACGGCCCGACATCGATCTCCAAAGAATCGATGAGGCGGTTCACCTCGCGCATGGCACCGGCGAGCTGACGCCGGATGCTCGCGATCAGTTGCGCCAGGTCGTCAGTCACCTGCAAGCAGCGCGACCGAGAGACTTGGAATCATGGGATTGGTTCGA
This sequence comes from Binatus sp. (SeqCode), assembly GCA_035654355.1. GTDB lineage: Bacteria > Vulcanimicrobiota > Vulcanimicrobiia > Eremiobacterales > Eremiobacteraceae > JAFAHD01. The sequence continues at coordinate 9,519 of DASRXC010000101.1, read as the reverse complement.
ACCGCTCGATCGCCGCTTGGTGGAGTCACTGCGCACGCTCGCGGTCCGGCTTGCATTCGACGCGCTTGCGTCTCAGCGGTATTCGGAATCGCTGCGTTTCGCGTACATCGCTGAGAGCATCGACCCGTACGACGAGCAGCCTCAAGAGATCATCATGCGCGCGTTGCTCGGAATGGGCGATCATGGCGCAGCACTGCGCTCCTATCGCGACTATCGGGCCCTCCTCAAGAATGAACTCGATGCTGCGCCGCCGCAGAGCTTCGAGCGCATCGTCAAGGCGGCGTCGCCGGACCGCCTCGTCGGCGTCGAATCGAGCTGATGGAGAGACCAATGGCCGTCCTCGAAACAGAACGCCTGCGGCTTGAGCCTTTGACACAGGACCACGCCACCGAACTGTTCGAGCCGCTGCGCGATAAGCGTTTATACCGGTATTACGCAGGCGAGCCGCCCGCGAGCATCGCGGAGTTGCAGGTTCGCTTCAGCGCGCTCGAGTCGCGGCGGTCGCCCGATGGGCATCAACGCTGGTACAATTGGGTTGTCCGCACGCGCGACGGAGCCGCCGTCGGCCGGATGCAGGCCACGATTAAAGACACGCATGCGATCATCGGCTACGATATCTTCGTGCCGTTCTGGCGCAACGGCTACGGGCGCGAGGCGGGCGCAGCGATGCTTGAGTACCTCACTTGCCAATGCGACGTCAGCGTCGTGCGTGCCGTCGTCGACGTTGAGAACGTCGCGTCGGTACGACTGCTCGAATCCCTTAGCTTTGAGCGCATCTGGACAGGACCAAGTGACGATATTCCCGGCCGTACCGATCACATCTACGAAAAGCAGGTTCGCTCGACACAGCGCTAGCGCATCGCGCAAGCTGGCATAGAAAAAAAGATCGCCGATCTTTCGATCGGCGACGGCCGCTCGTTCGAACGATTAGGCTACGGAGCGACGATTATAGTGTCCGGCCGGCCCGTGCCTGGGAATGTGCCGGTAGTCGTCTGCAAGTTGCCGTTTTGATCGTATACGGTGATCGTGTTCGGGTTGGAGTTCGGATTGTACAGTAGTCCGTTAACTCCGTAGTAGAAGATGCCGGTCGGGTCTGTTGCGCCGCTCCACGTGCCCGTCACCGCGTGCGCGTTCCCTTGTGTATCGAAAACGTCGATCGGACCACCGGCGCACGTCAGCGGCACGTAGACAAGCTGGGCGGCGACATTGATAGTGATTCCTTCTACGCACGTTGTAAGGGCGCCGAAATTGCCGGTCGTCGTCTGCAGGTTGCCCTGCAAGTCGTACACCTTCACCGGGCCTGTGTCCATCGCCACGTAGAGCAAGTTGTTCGTGGGATTAAACGCGATGGCTTCGGGAGCCGTTGCTCCCGTCCATGAACCGGTCACGGTCTGCGTGTTTCCCTGCGTGTCGAACACCAAGATCGTGTTCGCGTCTCGGTTTGCGACGTACAAGAAGCCGTTTGCCGGTACGAAGGTGATCCCCTGAGGATCGTTGAGGCCGGCAAATGTGCCGGTCACGGTCTTCGGGTTTCCGTTCAGATCGAATGCGTTGATCGTGTTCGACAACTGCGTCGTCACGTACAAGAATTTCGTGGTCGGGGCATACGCGATGCCGAACGGGTTGGTCAGGCCAGTGAAGCCGCCGGGCGATGTGATCTTGTTGCCCTGCAGATCGTACTCTTGTACGGTGACATTGTTCTCATCGACGACGAAGACGTGTGATGGCGCGGGTGGCGTGGAGGATGTCGAGCTAGTCGAACAACCAACACCAACGAGCGCGATTCCGATCAGTAGCGCGCCGCCGCGCAGTGCTGAAACAACTCTGAGAAGTAGCATGATCCGCCCTTCATGTTAACCACAAGGAGGAGAGCTCACCAGAAGAACTATCGGCTCTTTCAACCCCTGGGGATAGGGCAATACTTAGGCCGCAGCGACGTCGGCTGCGAGTTTCTGCACAGAGTCCTTGGCGTCGCCGAACAGCATCATCGTCTTAGGGTTCTCGAATAACGGGTTGTCGATGCCGGCGAAGCCAGTGGCCATGCTGCGCTTGAGCACGACGACGTTTTTTGCTTTGTCGACATCGAGGATCGGCATGCCGTAGATCGGGCTATTGGGGACGCTGCGCGCGGCCGGATTCGTCACATCGTTGGCGCCGATCACAAGCGCGACATCGGCCGCTTCGAACTGCGGATTGATCTCGTCCATCTCATGCAGTTGGTCGTAGGGCACGTTCGCTTCGGCGAGGAGCACGTTCATATGGCCCGGCATGCGCCCTGCGACTGGATGGATCGCGAATTTCACATCGACGCCGCGCTTTTCAAGATTGGAGGCGAGCTCCCGCACCGCGTGCTGTGCTTGTGCCACGGCCATCCCGTAGCCCGGCGCGATGATGACGCTGCGCGAGTACGCGAGCATCGTCGCGACATCTTCGGCGCTTGCCGAACGCACGGCGCCGCCGCCGGCCGCCGCAGCGGGTCCGGCTTCGCCGCCCTTGGGCGCCGCGCCGAATGCGCCGAACAGCACGTTGGCCAGCGAACGGTTCATCGCCGTCGCCATCAACATCGTGAGCAGAGTACCAGATGCGCCGACCAGCGTTCCGCTGATGATCAGCACCGTGCTGTTGAGGGCAAAGCCGGTGACTGCGACGGCGACGCCGGTGAACGAGTTCAGCAACGAGATGACCACCGGCATGTCGGCGCCGCCGATCGGCAACACGCCGAGGATGCCGAGCAGCAGTGACGCGACGACGATGCCGGCGAACACCGGCACAGCGACATTCCCGAGGAGCAACCAGGCCGACAGACCGACGACCGCGATCAGCACGATCGCGTTGACGATCTGCTGGCCCGCATACGTGATCGGCCGTCCGGTCATGAGCTCTTGCAACTTTGCAAACGCGATGATGCTGCCCGAGAAGCTGACCGAACCGATGATCGTGCTCAACACGATCGGCAGCAGCTGATCCCAGGTCGGCACCGCCCCACTTTTGAGCAGCCGCAAGAATTCACCGGTCGATACCAGCGCGGCGGCGCCGCCGCCGGCGCCGTTGAACAGCGCGACCATCTGCGGCATCGCGGTCATCTTGACCAAACGCGCAGAGATAAAGCCGATCGGCGCGCCGATCACGGCGCCGAGGATGATATCCGTCCAGGTGACGATGCCGCTGTCGAAGCACGTCGCGACGACGGCGATGACCATGCCGATCATCGCGAGGATGTTGCCGGTGCGCGCGCTGCGCGGCGAGCTTAAGAACTTCAGGCCGAGGATGAAGAGTATGGCCGTGACGAGGTAGGCGAGTCCGAGAATGGTCTGCGTCGCGGTCATCGCGGCCGGTTCTCCGTCCTACCTTTGAACATTTCGAGCATGCGCTCGGTCACGGCGAAGCCGCCGACGACGTTGATCGCGCCCAGGATCATCGCGGCGATGCCGATCACATGCCCGATAGTGCCGCCGATCGCCGCGCCCGCGATCAGCATCGCGCCAACGACGACGATGCCGTGTATCGCGTTCGTCGCCGACATCAACGGCGTGTGGAGCATCGACGGCACCTTCGAGATCACTTCGAAGCCGACGAAGATCGCCAGCACGAAGACGGTGAGCTCCATGAGGAAATGTTCGGTCATGCCGTAACTCCCGCAAGCCGCGAGCGCACGGCTTCATTGACGATCTCGCCATCGCGCGTCACGCAGACACCGCGCGCGATCTCATCGTTCATATCTAACGTCAGATTGCCGTCCTTGACGAACGGCGTCAGTAACGCGAGCACGTTCTTGGCGTACAGCATGCTCGCGTGCTGCGGCATCGTGCTCGGGAGGTTCAGCGGCGCCGCGATGGTGACGCCGTCCTTGACCACCGTTGAACCGGGCTCGCTGAGCTCGCAGTTGCCGCCCGCTTCGGCGGCGAGATCGATGATCACCGAACCCGGCCGCATGTTCTGCACCGCAGCAGCGGTGATCAAGCGCGGCGCTGGACGGCCTGGGATCAGCGCCGTCGTGATGATGACGTCCATGCCGGTCGCCGTGGTCGCGACGAGCTCTTGATCGCGACGCTGCTGATCGGCGGCGAGCTCCTTCGCGTAGCCGCCGGCGGCTTCGGCGTCTTGCGGCGGCGAACCCAAAAACGTCGCGCCAAGGCTCTCGACTTGCTCCTTGACGACGGCGCGCACGTCAAAACCGGTGACGACCGCGCCGAGTCGACGTGCGGTCGCGATGGCTTGCAGCCCGGCGACGCCTGCACCCAACACGAGCACCTTCGCAGGGGGTATCGTGCCCGCTGCGGTCATCAACATCGGAAAGAATTTAGGAAGCGCGTCCGCGGCGATTAGCACGGCCTTGTACCCTGATACGGTCGCTTGCGACGACAGCGCGTCCATGCTTTGCGCTCGCGAAATGCGCGGGATCAGCTCCATGGACAAGCCGGTGATCTTATGCTGCGCGAGCTTGGTCGCGTACTGCGGATCGGAGAGCGGCTGCAAAAATGCGACCAGCGTCGCGCCTTCAGGAATCAACGCGAGCTCGTCCGGACCGTCGGTCAGCGGGCGCTGGACTTTGACTGCGATGCCCGCTGCGCGGTAGGTGTCCGCGGCAGACGGCGCGATCGTCGCACCCGCGGCGGTGTAGTCGGCGTCGCGAAAGCCGGCCGCTTCGCCGGCGCCGCGCTCCACGACGACCGGTGTTCCGGCTTTCACGAAGCGCCCAGTTACATCAGGGGTAAGCGCGACGCGGCGCTCGCCAGGCGCGATCTCCTTAGGTACCGCGATGTTCAAAGGTGGCCTTTCATGGTCGGACGCGCCCAAAAAAACGCGCCTCAAGACGCGCTTCGGCTACTACGGCCTCCTTCAAGCGTCCCGGCGTCTCACCCTGTTCTCACGTCGCTCACAGGTGATCTACTTTGCGTGCTTCGTCGCGCCGTGTACCATAGATGCGGAGGTCAGCGCGACGATGATCAAACCGGCGATCGTCCTTGCAAGCGCGGCAGCGCTCGCGGCATTGATTTATTTCACGCACACCGGCGTGAGTGCGACCGGACCGTGCGCGGACTCGTGCAACATCGCCGACCACACGAAGGCGACGCGTCAAACGGTGGCGATGGGCGACATGCCGGGGATGAGCTCTGAGAGCATGCCCGGGATGAACAGCACGAGCTCGCCGGCGCCGGCTGACCAACGCATGTCACACGGCGCACACATGACGATGACGATGCCCCGCCCCGCCAGCGCGGCTGACCAAGCGCGTGCCGATCACATCCTCTCGGCTCTGCGCACGGCCATCGCACCGTACAAAGATTATCGCACAGCTGAGTCCGCGGGATACGTGCCGTTCCTTCCTCAGTTTCCGCAACCGATGTATCACTTCACGAACTATGCGAATGCCGTCGCCAACGTCTTCTCGTTCGATCCGGCGCGGCCAACGTCGTTGATGTATAAGCGCGTGCCGGGCGGCTACGAACTTATCGGCGCTATGTACACCGCGCCCGAAAAGGCGACCGACGACCAGTTGAACGCTCGCGTACCGCTCTCGATCGCGACGTGGCATCTGCACACGAATCTTTGCCTGCCGCCGGCCGGCCGTCATGTCTCGTGGACCGGACCAAACCCGCAGTTCGGCCTCGCCGGCTCGATCTCGACCGCATCGGCTTGCGAGGCCGCCGGCGGCACGTTCAAGCCGGTGATCTACAATTGGATGGTGCACGTCTGGCCGTTTGAAACGGATCCCTCAAAAGCATGGGCCAGCGAAGAACACCCCGGCGTCATGTGAATCATCCTTAAGACCATTGGGAGGGGCGCGAGCTAGGGGCGCTCAGAAGCGCTCGCGAACTGTATCCTTTCCATGGATTCTGACACCCTCACACCAACCCGCATCGTCGCAGAGCTGGACCGCTACATCGTGGGCCAGGCCGATGCCAAACGCGCCGTCGCCATCGCGTTGCGCAACCGCTATCGCCGCATGCGGCTCACCGGCGAGATGCGCGATGAAGTCATCCCGAAGAACATCTTGATGATTGGGCCGACGGGCGTCGGCAAGACCGAGATCGCCCGCCGTTTGGCGACGCTGGTCGGTGCGCCGTTCATCAAGGTCGAAGCGACCAAGTACACGGAAGTCGGCTACGTCGGACGCGACGTTGAGTCGATGGTGCGCGATCTGGTCGAAGCGTCGATCCGGACGGTGCGCGCCGAGCGCGTCGAAGAGACGCGTGTCGCCGCGGAAGATGCCGCGATCGAGCGCCTGGCCGACATCATCGACCCGTCAACGCGCATGACGGGTGATGGATCGACGGCCTTTTCCGCGCTGTCCGCGATGCTGAGCGGCCAAGGCGGCGCGCGTTCAGTGCCGCAGGCGCCGCCTCAAGCGCGCACGCCGGAGATCGAAGAGCGCCGCGAGCGCGTAAAAAACGAATTGCGCGCGGGCTTTTACGATGTGCGCGTCATCGAAATCGATGTCGAAGAGCCGCAGACGGTCATCACGTTCGGCGGTCCGCAGATGGAAGAGATGGGCGGCAACATGAACGATCTACTGGGATCGATGCTGCCGAAGAAGCGCTCCAAACGGCGCGTCACAGTAGCGGAAGCGAAGCAGATCTTCACGCAAGAAGAAGCTGCGAAACTCGTCGATAACGATTCGGTCAAGCGCGAAGCGGTGCGCCGCGCAGAACAAGACGGCATCGTCTTCATCGACGAGATGGACAAGATCGCGGGACCAGGCCGCCAGATGGGTGGACCGGACGTTTCGCGCGAGGGCGTGCAGCGCGACATCCTACCGATCGTCGAAGGCTCGACCGTCATGACCAAATATGGCCCGGTCAAAACCGATCACGTGTTGTTCATCGGCGCAGGCGCGTTCCATGTCAGCAAGCCGAGCGACCTGATCCCCGAATTGCAGGGTCGCTTCCCGATCCGCGTCGAGCTCGGTAGTCTGAGCAAGGACGATTTCAAGACGATACTGACGACGCCGAAGAACGCGCTCATCGAGCAGTACCGCCAACTGCTATCGACCGACAACGTCACGCTTTCGTTTACGGACGACGGCATCGACGCGATAGCGCGTCTCGCGACGCTCGTCAACGAGCAGACCGAGAACATCGGCGCACGCCGCTTGCATACGATGCTGGAGAAAGTGCTCGAAGGGACAAGCTACGAAGCGCCCGAGCATGGCGGCGCGGTCGTCGTCGACGCGGCGTTTGTAGAGGAGCGTCTCGCCGACATTGTGAAAGACCAAGACCTCTCGCAATATATATTGTAGGGATCATGGCGTACACAAGGCGCATCGTTCTCGAGCCCGACCCCATCTTGCACAAGGTGGCGAAGAAGGTCACGAACCTCGAGCTCAAACTGCCGCTCACCCAGCAGCTGATCGACGACATGTTCGCGACGATGTACGCCGCGCCGGGCATCGGCTTGGCCGCGCCGCAAGTCGGCATCGGCAAGCGCATCATCGTCGTGCACGTCGGCAGCGAAGACGACCCGAAATACGCCGTCATCAATCCCGTGCTCAGCGAATTCGAGGGAGAAGAAGAAGGCGTCGAAGGCTGCCTGTCGATCCCGGGCAAGATCGGCGATGTCAAGCGTGCAGCGGCATGTACGGTGACCGGGCTCGACCGCGAGGGCAAGAAAGTCAAACTGCGCGCCGAGGGCATGCTCGCGCGCTGTTTCCAGCATGAAGTCGATCACCTCGACGGCATTTTGATCCTCGACAAGGCGACCAACATCCGCGAAGCGGTGCCGGCGCACGCCGAGGCCGCAGAGAAAGAAGAGCCTCTTCGCAACGCTGCCATCTGAGAGGCCGGCGCGTCGCGTGCGCGTGATCTTTTTCGGCAGCTCGGAGTTCGCGGTGCCGACCCTGCGCGCGGTCGCTCGAGACCATGACGTCCTCGCGGTCTACACCCAGCCGGATAAGCCGGCGGGGCGCGGGATGAAGCTCACCCCCACGCCCGTAAAGACCGCGGCCACCGGCGCGCACTTGGCCGTCTTCACGCCGCCACGCCTCGATGCGGATTTCCGCGACGCCGTCGCCGCGCTGAAACCTGAAGCGCTTGTCACGATTTCGTACGGAAAGATTTTGCCGGGCGCATTGCTTGCGATTCCCGCGCTGGGCGCGCTCAACGTTCATCCTAGCATGCTCCCTGCATACCGCGGCGCGACCCCGATCCAGTCGGCACTGCGCGACGGATGCACGACGACAGGCGTGAGCATCATTTGGATGAACGAGAAGATGGATGCCGGTGATGTCGCCATCGCTGAGGCGGTTGCGATCTCACACGACGACAACTATGGCTCGTTGCACGATCGCTTGGCTCAGATCGGCGCGCAGCTGACCGTGCGTGCGCTCATCGAATTGGCCGGCGGCACGCTGGGGCGCCATCCGCAGGACGATGCGCAGGCGACATACACACGACCGATCCGCAAGGAAGATCTGCGCGTTCCGCTCGATGACGCGCGGAGCGCAGCGAACGTCGTGCGCTCGCTGAGCCCAAAGCCCGGAGCGTGGATCGAGCTTGACGGCAAGCGGATCAAAGTGCTGCGCGCGCGGGCCGAAGATGACGGCAAGGCCGCAGAGGCGCGCACGCCCGGCGCAATCGTATCACTTGATGGCGATGGACCGCTCGTCGCATGCGGCGCCGGTGGTCTGCGACTCTTACAAGTAGTACCGGAAGGCAGGCCATCGATGACCGGTAGCGAGTTCGCAAGATCGCTGCGATGACCGCGCGCGAGACCGCGCTTCGTGCCCTCATGCGCGGCGGCGATTCAGGCGCGGCACTGGATCGCGTGCTCAAAGAAACTCGACTTGATGATCGCGACCGCGCGTTTGCCACGGAGTTGGCGCACGGCACGCTCAAACGCCGGCGCACGCTGATCTGGGCCGTGCAGAGCGCGCTGCGCAAACCGTTCGACAAGCTCGACACCACGCTGCAGTGGATCTTACTGCTCGGTGCATATCAACTGCTCTATCTCGAGCGCGTGCCGGCGCACAGCGCGGTCGATGAGAGCGTTGCGCTCGCGCGCCGGTTTGGTCATGCCGGCATCGCCGCGACGGCGAACGCGGTGTTGCGGCGCGTGAGCCGTGAGCGGCCCCAGCCGCCGATGCCAACGCTCGAAGGCGGCGCGGCTTCACTCGGCTTGTACGCGTCGCTGCCAGACTGGATCGCGCAGTCGTATATCGACCGCTTCGGTTTCGACGAAGCGGTGAAGATCGGCGCTGCGATCAATGGGCCGCCGCGCCGCGCGCTGCGTGCAGATATCTCGCGCTGGTCCGACGCGCAGGCACGCACAGCGCTCGAAGAGGGCGGATTCGAAGCCGCATACGGCCAGCTTGGCGTTCCCGAATGCATCGTACTCGAACATGCAGCGCGTGGCGACCGCCGCATGCTCGACTCGGCGCTCGGCGATGGGCGCCTAACGTTTCAAAGCGAAGAAAGCCAGTACGCCGTGCACTTGTTGGCGCCGGCTGGTGGCGAGACCGTCCTCGACGTGTGCGCCGGCCGCGGCGTCAAGACCGGTGCGATTGCCGCACGCATGCGCGGC
>DASRXC010000100.1:0-5659 GCA_035654355.1 Binatus sp. (SeqCode) | reverse complement strand
CGAACCACCGCTCTGCTCGTAGACGGCGTTATACGAGCCGTCGCCGTAATGGACGAGCGCGACGATCGTTCCGTCGGAAGCGCTCATCGCATTCCATTCGGCGACCTGTGAAAACCCCTGGCCAAGCGAAGGTGTATCGCTTGTGGCTGGATTGCCGAGCGTGTGGTGATAGAGGCTTGAATTGAAGTATGATACCGTCGGATCGGCAGACGTCGAAGGCGGCACGTGTGTATACACAAACCCGCGTCCATTCGCATCCCAGGCGAGCGCATCGGTCGACGTGCCGCCGCCGATCCATGGCAGTACATCCGGCAACGCGTGCCCCTGCGCATCCACGACGCGAATCGTCGTTCGCTCTGCACCAGCTTCTTGCGTCGCGTACGCCACGTGAGAGCCATCGGGCGACGGCCAATAGCCTTCGATTGCGAGCAGCCCGCCCGCCGGGTTCGGATCGACCAGCACCTGAGGCGCACCGCCGCCCCACGGCTGCGCGACGAGCACCGGCTGCGGCTGCGGCGGCGTTTCCCTCAAATAGAAGAGCGTGCCGGCCACAAGCTTCGGATCCATCTGCTGCGGGCCCGTGATCGACAGCTGTTTCAAGCGCGCATTGATCGCATCCGCATACTTGAACGTCGCGAACACGCGAGCAGAAAAATCGTTTTGCGCGCTGATCCAACGCTGGACCTCCGGCGTGTCGCTCTCCAGCCATCGGTATGGATCTTCAACCGCGACGCCCCAATACGTCGACGTCACCGGCTGGATCGCCGTATTCGGCGGTTTGAGCGCCGCGGCGGCAGCGGCTTGCGTCAACACCGCCAACAACAAACATCCGACAAGGATGCGCAGCATGCGTTTTTCCTCCACGCGAAGTCAGGTCGTAGCGTTCTGCGCGGTTGCGACTCACCCTATGCGGGTAACAGGAGATGTGCGGCGACGGCTGCGAACCATAGCGACTCACGCGTCGTTAGCTCAATGGTAGAGCAGCAGACTCTTAATCTGTTGGTTGTGGGTTCAAGTCCCTCACGACGCACGCTTGTTCCCCGCTTCGCACAAGGATGAATCGTGCAGCAACGTCTCGGCAGCGGTATCGCTGCGGCCGCGCTGTTGGGCGCCGTCGCCGGCATCGCGCTCTCTCCGCTCGATAACCGGCTCGAGCTCGCGCGCCGCATCCGCCGCAGCTGGCGGCGCTTCGTCCACGTCCTTACGCACGACCGCGAACGGATCGGACTATCAGTGGGAATCGCGGCGACGAAGGTCGCGGATCTCGCGCATTACGTCATCGACCGCTTCAGCGAGGCCGTCGCAGCCTCCGGCTCCCCAATCACGCGCATCCGGCGCGCGCTGGCTCGCCATGAGCGGCTCGCCGGACGCGCGATTTCTGTCGACGCGATCGCCGACATCATCCTCATCCAAGGCGCCGTCGAAAGCGAAGAAGAGTGGCAAGCCGCCGACTTCCTCGCGCGCATGGCCTACCCTGAAGGGTCGATCCGCAACCACCTGCGCATCCAGCGCTCGAGCACGGCGGACTAGCCCGCCGCATGGCGCAACCCAGCGCACGCGAGGCCGCCGAGAGGCGCGGCATCTTCGACCACTCGCGCCCGCTGTGGCAGGTGATGGGCATCTTCCTCGTGCCGCTCATCCTCGGCAACATTCTGCAGTCGGCCTCTGGAACGATCAGCAGCGTCTTCGTCGGCCGGCTCCTCGGCGTCAACGCACTCGCAGCGATCAGCGCGTTCTTCCCGGTTCTCTTCCTCTTAGTGTCATTCTTGATCGGCGTTTCGAGCGGCAGCACTGTGCTCATCGGTCAAGCGTACGGCGCCCGAGATGAACATACACTGAAGCGCATCGTCGGAACGAGCATCACGTTCACGTTCATACTCGGCTGCCTCGCCGCGCTTGCGGGTCTCCTGTTCACGCGCGAGACTCTCGTGCTGCTCGGCACGCCCGCGAACATCATGAACGACTCGGTCGCCTACGCGCGCATCATCTATCTGATGCTGCCGGTCATCTTCGTATTCTTCACCTACATCGCGTTCATGCGCGGCACCGGCGACTCGACGACGCCGTTCATCTTCTTGCTTGTCGGCGCGCTGTTCGGGTCGGCGATCACGCCCGCGCTCATCCTCGGCTGGTTCGGATTGCCGCGCCTGGGCCTTGTCAGCGCCGCCGTCTCGGCCCTGAGTGCGAACACGCTTACCTTCATCATAATGATGATCTACTTGCGCGTTATAGAGCACCCGCTTGCGCTGGATGAGGAGACCGTCCACGATCTCAAGATCGACTGGCCGATTCTGCGCCAGATGGTGCGCATCGGAATCCCCACCGGCGTCCAACTCATCCTCGTCTCGTTGTCGGAGCTGGCAGTGATCTCGTTCGTAAACCGTTTCGGCTCGCACGCGACTGCCGCATACGGCGCGGTGAATCAGATCGCGAGCTACGTGCAATTTCCCGCGGTGAGCATCGGCATCGCGGCATCGATCTTCGGCGCGCAAGCGATCGGAGCCAACCGCGAAGACATCTTGCGGAACGTGGTCAAGAGCGCTGTCTGGCTGAACTACGGCATCGGCGGTGTGCTCATCGCGCTCGCCTATGTGTTCAAGCGCGACATCGCAGGCTGGTTCCTCACTGACCCAGGCACGCTCGACATCGCGACTAGCTTGCTGTCGATCACGCTGTGGAGCTACCTTTTATTCGGCAACTCGGCAGTGCTGTCAGGCATAATGCGCGCGAGCGGCGCCGTCATCTGGCCGACGACGATCGGCGTCTTCTCGATCTGGGGCGTCGAAGTTCCGACCGCGTATATCCTTTCGCACCGCATCGGACTTACTGGGATCTGGATCGGCTATCCGGCGGCATTCGTAACCGGTCTGATCCTGCAAAGCGTTTACTACACGTTCGTGTGGAAGCGCCAACGGCACCAGCGCCTCGTCTGACTCAGAAAGCGAATGCCAGCTCAGATGGCGAATCACGCGCCAGCGGGCAAGTGGCGGAACTGGCAGACGCGCCGGATTTAGGTTCCGGTGGGGCGACCCGTGCAGGTTCGAGTCCTGTCTTGCCCAGCAAAAGAAGAGCGGCGGTCCATTTGAGACCGCCGCTTGTGTCACCAAGCCGCGACGCGCATCGCGACCATCGCACTCAGGCGAGGCTTGCTTCGACTCCCTTGTACGCGGCGTACCATGCGAGAAGCGCCGTGATGATGCCGACCCAGCCGCCTGCTGCGTGCAGACCGGTACTCCCGAGGAACTCGCCCAGCGTGAGCAACACGAACGTGATGAAGAGGGCGACGAACACCCACATCACCGGCGCGTTGTTGAGCTTAAACGAGTTGATCATCATGATTCCCGTGAAGATCGCGAAACCCAGCAGCATCCAGGCGAGGTCGGCGTGCACGTTGGTCGCCTTCCCGGCCCAGAACCAGACATAGAACGCGGTTCCAAGCCAGAAGGCGCCGTACGTTGAAAACGCCGTCGCGCCGAAGGTATTCTTGGCTTTGAACTCCCACATGCCCGCAGCGAACTGCGCGAGTCCCCCGTAGAACAGCGCGTAGGCGATCCAAATGTCGGACCCTGCGATGAGGCCGGCGTTGTTGGCGGAGAGCAAGAGCGTCGTGAGAGCGAATCCAGCAAGCCCGAGCGGCCCGGGGTTAGCGACTTGTGGTTCAGCGGAACTAGCCATCTATCAACCTCCCAATCGGTGGAACGAGCAGAAGGAAAAGATCAACGGTGCGCGTCCGGAAGGCGCGCGCCGAGATGGATCGAGGAGCGCTTGAGCACACCTGCGGCCGCCACCTTTCGACGGCGAAACGAGGCGCGGAAGGCCCGCGCAGACGCCCAGCCCATCACAGGAGAGGATACCCCCATGCGGCGGCAAACTCACCCGTCCCCCACGCCCTGTAGTCCCGCGCTCTCTCTACAGTGCGGGGCCGGCCCACAAGCGCCGGCGCCGGATCTGCGAACCGCCGCACGAGAGTCATGAGAGCGCGGGACCACGGATGGAGACCGACATGGCTGACGTCAAGACGCAAGCGATCGAAGCGCTGTTCGCCGAGCACCGTGCGTTCCCGCCGAGCGACGACTTCAAGAAACAGGCGAACTGGAACGATCCCGCCATCTACGAGAAGGCCTCAAAAGATTTCGAAGCTTTTTGGGCGAGCCAGGCAGAGCGACTCGAGTGGTTCACGAAGTGGACGAAGACGTTCGCATGGGATGAAAAGACCAAGCGCGCACGCTGGTTTGACGGCGGCACGCTCAACGTCAGCTACAACTGCCTCGATCGTCACGTCAAGGCAGGCCACGGAAAACAAGTCGCTTACTATTGGGAAGGCGAGCCCGGCGACGCTCGCGTCCTCACATTCGAGGATCTGCTTAAAGAAACGTGCCGCCTAGCGAACGCGCTCAAGGCACTCGGCGTCAAGAAGGGCGATCGCGTCGCCATTTACATGGGCATGGTTCCGGAATTGCCGGCGTCGCTGTTGGCCTGCTCGCGCATCGGCGCGATCCACTCGGTTGTGTTCGGCGGGTTTTCCGCCGACAGTCTGCGTGATCGCATCAACGACGGCGAATGCAAGGTACTCATCACTCAAGATCAGGGCTGGCGCCGCGGCGGCAAGATCCAGCTCAAACAGATCGCCGACGATGCGATCAAAGACACTCCGAGCATTCAAAGCACTATCGTGCTCAAACGGATCGGCGACCCCGTCGAGATGAAGCAAGGCCGCGATCACTGGTATCATGACCTGGTCGGCAAGCAAAGCGATCAATGCGAGCCAGAGAAGATGGCCGCAGAGGATGAGCTCTACATCCTGTACTCGAGCGGCACGACCGCCAAACCAAAAGGCATCGTGCACACGACCGGCGGCTATCTGACCGGCATCACCTCGACGCACAAGTACATCTTCGATATCAAAGAAGACACAGATATCTTCTGGTGCACCGCCGACATCGGCTGGGTCACCGGTCACTCGTACATCGTCTACGGACCGCTCGCCAATCGCACGACCGGCGTCATCTACGAAGGCACGCCCGACTTCCCTGACAAGGACCGTTTTTGGGCGATTGTCGAGAAGTACAAGATCACCGTTCTTTACACTGCGCCGACCGCGATCCGCACGTTCATGAAGTGGGGACCGCACTATCCCGAAAAGCACGACATGTCGAGCTTGCGTCTTTTGGGAAGCGTCGGTGAACCAATCAATCCCGAGGCGTGGGTGTGGTATTACGAGTTCATCGGCGGCGGCAGATGTCCGGTGGTCGACACGTGGTGGCAAACGGAAACCGGAATGATTCTCGTGACGCCGCTGCCGGGCATCACGCCGGCGAAACCCGGTTCAGCGACGTTCCCGTATCCAGGTGTCTTCGCCGACGTCGTCGACAACGAAGGCAACTCGGTGCCGCTTGGCGGTGGCGGATACATCGTCATCACTAAGCCATGGCCAGCGATGCTGCGCACGCTATGGCGCGCGCACGATCGCTACTTGCAGACGTACTGGAGCCGCTTTGAAAAGCAAGGTTACTACTTCCCGGCGGACGGCTGCAAGCGCGACGAAGACGGATACTACTGGCTCTTGGGCCGCGTCGACGACGTGATGAACGTGTCTGGACACCGCATCTCGACGACAGAAGTGGAGAGCGCATTCGTCGACCATCCGAAAGTCGCCGAA
>DASRXC010000099.1:0-8425 GCA_035654355.1 Binatus sp. (SeqCode) | reverse complement strand
AGTGCCCCGCTGGTGACAGGAAAGCGCCACACGAAAGCGGGAGTGTCGGTCCGCTCAAGACTCGGCACTCCCGCTTGTCCAAGGCGGCGGGCTCCTACCGCCGCCCCGCGCAGCCCCGTGTCGCTCGACGGGGCACCTGTGCTCCGGTTCGCTTACGAACCGGAACGCTTGTGCTTTTGACTACCCGCCGTGCGCACGCTGAGTTTCAGATCTTCAGCGTGTAGTAGAACGTATAGAACCGGGCGGAGCCGGTCGGATACGTGATGTATGACGTCGGATTTAGATCGAACTGATACGGCTCGGTCGCCTTGAGGAATGGATTCGCAAGACCTGAGCCGGGTCCGTAGCCTCCCATCCCTTGCGGCACGTAGTTGGTCACCGAGAATGGGAACGGGGCGGTATAGTTCCCCAACAGGTTGTTAGCGAAGATGCCCACCTCGCCGTTGCCCAACGTGTGCGCGACAGTGAGGTTGAGCGTCAGAATCGCCGGCGCGCGCAGCGACCCTGGGTCCGGCCCTTCGGCGGTACCGCGCGATGCAACGATGTTGGGGTGTTCAATCGTTCCGGGGTTTGTCGGATCGGTGAAGTAGTACGCGCTCGCTGCAGGATCGTTGCCGATCTGGTTCTGCGCCAGATCCGTGTTGAGCACGTATTCGGGCGTCGTGCCGTTGGGGCCGAACACAAACGTCTTGGTGCCGACGCCGTACAGGTAGCCGGACTCGAATGGGAAGTCAGCGATGACTTTCCATCCCGTGCGGCTCACGTAATCGAAGTTCGCCGTCGCCTGCACGAAAGGAATGTAGTCCACGTGGAAAAGGTGACCCGCGAGCAACGCCGCCTCGTTGACCGTCGGGAAGAAATCGCTATCGTAGTTGGCCAGCGTGTTGTCGTAGGTCGCGCTGATCAGCGAGCTGAGGCCGATTGGGAGCTGCCGCGATACGGCCAGCTCGACGCCGGTCGACTGATTGATGCCGGCGTTGCTGTTACGCGTCGTGCCGAACACCGGCGTTCCCCCTGGAAGCGTGAACAAGATCGGCGTGTTGCCGACCACGTAGTTCTGACCTTTGCGGTAATACGGAGTGACGCGCAGCTCGACGTTGCCGTTGAACTCATGCGTCCATGAGAAATCGGCGTTGGTCGCGGTCTGCGGCTGCACCGGGCTGAACTGCGCGACCGCGTGCGTGTTGAGATCTTCTTGGGTCTGCTGGTACAGATTTGAGATCCCGTTGCATGCGGCGTTCGCGTTCGCCGGGTCGACGCCGTTGAAGCACGTCGGACTAAAGCCGGGCAGCGGGGTGAAGCACCCGTTGGCGATCGTGCAGTTGCGCGACGACGCCGGAATGTTCCAACGGCTTTCGATGTCCACCATCGGCACGAACTCGATGTTGCGCCCGTAGCTCGCCCGGAAGATGTCGCGCGGATTGGCTTGGAAGCTGACCGCGATCCGCGGACTCACCTGTGATGGTTGCGAGACGTTCTTGCCGATCGTCGGGCCGGGCACGTCCACGAAGTTGCCCGTGACTGGGTCGACGAAGTACTGCAGGTTCAACTCCGGGATGTTGTTGGGGAACTCATAGACCTCTTGGTCCCAGCGCACGCCTGCGACAACGGTCCACTTGTCGTTGGGCCGGAACTCGTCTTTGATCCACGCGTTCGAACGGTGCAGATTGTCGATGACCTGCGACGAGCTGTCCGGCAGCAGCGGCAACGGCCCGACTGGGGCAAAACCCTGCGCCCGTTGCAGCGGCGCGACATAGCCTTGCGGCATGTTCGGGTTGAACACCGACGTCAGGCCTAATTGGGCGCACGACTGGCCACATTCCAACGGTGTCTGGAACAGCGTGGACGTCGGGATGTTCGCGTAGAAACTGGGCTTGGTGAAGATCGTCTCGCCGCCGACGCTGACCAGGTTTTGCGCGTTGATCTGATTGCTGTAGTCGAAGCCGATGCCGGAATTGGTGGAATCGGCGAACTCGAAATCGTCGCGGAACACGCCGCCATCCCACGGAAACAGAAAGTGCACGTAGGACTGCGTCCGGAACACCTGGACTTCACCGAAGCTGTTCGCGCCGAATTGGTGTTTGAAATTGATCTTTTGGATCGTGTGGTTCTCGTTCTCATTGTCGAAGTAGCCGGTCATCTGACGCAGCGCCGCTTGACCGGGGAACGGCATGACCGTGTCGACCGCGCTGAAATCCGGCGGCGCGAACGGGAACAAGCCGGAGCCAAGGCCCGTGACGATGCGATCGGCATTGTTGTTGCTCGCGTATGGCGTGACGTTGAAATCGAGGCCCCAGTTGGCGTTGAACAGATTGCTGCCGATGTCGGCGAAGTATTGGATCTCGTTCGCGTTGTTGTTGCCGAAGTGGTAATAGAAGTTGAACAGATCGTCGTTGCCGCTCGTGATTTGGGTTGCGCCGTACAGGACCGGAAACGTCGACCCGTCGCCGTAGATGAGCGATTGGCGGATGCCGCGGAACGAGAAGTAATAGCTGAAGTGATTGTCCGGAGTCGCGGAGCCATAGTCGAATCCGAACGTGTGCTGGAAGTTCGGCGAGTTGAGCGCTACGGTCACGTCACCGAATCCCGGATAGCTGCCGCGTTTGGCCACGACATTGACGATGCCCGCGTTCGTGTTTCCATTGGCCACGTCGTAGCCGCCGGTGGATACTACCAGCCGTGCCACGCCGTTGAGCGCAAGACTATTGATGAACTGGCCGGTGACCGGTTCTGTGTTTTCGACTCCGTCGAGCTGGTAGCCGACTTCGTTCGTCTCCCCACCCCGGATGATGATACCGCCGGCGTTGTCGGTGAACACGCCCGGGAGTGACGTGAGGACCGCGCCTTCGAAGATTTGCTGCGGCACGCCGACAAGCGCGTCGATCTGCTTCGGCACGACCGTGTACGTGCTTGAGGTCTGGGTCGGCTGCATGAGCGACGCGGCGCCCCGTACGGTCACTTGGCCGATCGTGCGCGGCTGTTTCGTCAGCGCGACTGACATGTTTTGCGATTGATCTTGCGTGACGGTCACGCCGGCACGCGTCTCGATGGCATAACCCTGGCGTGAAAATGTCAACGCATACGTGTCGGGCGGCAGGCCTAACAACGAATAGAATCCGTTGGCGTTGGTGACTGTTTTTGCTGTGTATGAGGGCGCGGCAGCGCTTACCGAGACATCGGCAAGACGCGCACCGCTTTGATCGGTGACCGTGCCGTAGATCGAGCCCGTCGTGCCGGCGGCGAGTGTCATTGTTGCCTCTACTGCCAACACCAATGTGACGATCGCGGCGGCGGTTGCGCCCATGTGCAAGATTGCGCGCATACTTCCTCCTCGCGTCTTCGGGCAAAATCGTGGCAAAAATTGCGTAACTAGATTTTGTCCGTCGCCAAAATATAGCATGGGTGCGAGTAGCGGTCTTGTACGTTGCATCGAAGTTAGTCAAACACTCGCGTTTCTGAAATCCGGCTGAAAGCATGCATGCGTTAACTGATGCGGAAGGATCGCGGCTGGTTCGCCGGCTTGTCGTACGTGGATGCGTGCTTCACGAAATCGAGTGCGCGCCGCGCAGCCGTGTCCATTTAGGACCTGCGCTGCGACCCACGATGACGATCACGCTCGCGGGGAGCGCGCTTGAGATCGGCGATCGCACGTCTGCGCACCGCATCAGCACGTGTTCTTTCGAGCCGGCCGCGCACGCGCGGCTCATCCACATACCAGATGGAGGATGGCGCGCTGCGATCGTCGGCTTAGGCGAGCCATGGGCTCTCGATCCCGTACGGGATCTGAACCTTCGCGCTCCATGCAGCTCGAATAGCGGCTGGGTATATCGCCTGAGCGGCCGTCTCGAGCGCGAGCTGCTGCACGCCGACTTTGCGTCAAGCGTCGCGATCGCAGGCATCCTGGTGCAAATGCTCTCTGAGCTGGCGCGCACCGCCGATGGCGCGCGCGAGCGCCGGCCACGGTGGCTTGAGGGGTTGCGCATGCACCTCGAACAGGACTTCCGCAGCCCGGTGCGCCTACAAGAGCTCGCGCGCGGCGCGAACGTTCATCCGGCACATCTTTCGAAGGCGTTCTTGCGCGCGTTCGGCTGCACCGTTGGAGAATTCATCCGCGAGCAGCGCGTGGAGTACGCGCGCCGTCAACTCGAAACAACGGCGCTGACGCTAAGCGAAATCGCGGTAGCTGCCGGATTTGCCGATCAGAGCCACTTCGCCAAAACCTTCAAGCGGTTGATCGGCTTGAGCCCGAGCGACTATCGGACTGCTACTGGCGAACGCTACGGTCCGTGATCTGCGAAAGGGTCGCCATCAAGCGCGAGTAGCGCGCGGAACCGACCGCTGCGACGGTCATGCGTTGCGCGCTGCGCCACAGCGGTAAGGCGTTCTTCAGTTTTCGCGTACCGTTGACCGTGATCTCGACGACGCGCGTGCGAGCGTCGCGGCCGCGGCGCACGCCGACCAAGCCGGAGCGGATCAAGGGACCGAGGTTACGCGTGAGCGTCGTGCGGTCCATCACGAGGTGATCTGCCAAGCTCGACATCGTTTGCGCACCCGCGGCGAGCGCTGCAAGCACCGCGAACTGCGAAGAGTTGAGGCCCGCTTCTGAGAGGCCGCGATCGTACGAGCGCGTGACCGCACGGGCGGTCCGGCGCACGCACAAACAGACGCAGTTCTCGAGCCGATCCGGCGCGGCCAGTCCTTTCATATTCGGCCGTGGCTTCTGAAAGCGTGTATATACACCTGTTTGTGACGAGGAATTGCCGTGCGCCCTTCGAACCCAGGTGACAGCGGCGTGCCCCTTGCGGGGCCATCTTTCTCGATCACGGCGGCGTTATGAGGCTACTGATGGAACCCTCGCCGGGTGTCGTGAAGCGACTGCTGCGAAACCTCTATCATCCGGTCGCACTGCGCCGGGACCCAATCGCCAACGCGATCCGCGCCGGACGTGGTCATGCGCCGGCGACACGCATTTTTGACGAGTCAGACGTCCAACTCGTGCAACGCTTGATCTTGACTTGGGTGACTCTGCTGGACGCCGAGCAGCGGACGCGGCGCGGTGAGTCCCATCGAAAACGTCAACGGGTTATCATCGAGCAGTATGACGTCGCAGGACAACCGCGCGCGAGCGTGGCGTCTGACCTCGGGATCTCGTTGCGCCAATTCTATCGCGAAAGACGTGTAGCGCTCGAGCGCCTCGTTGACATCATCAACGATGAATTCTCGCGAGCGCAACCAGCGCCCAGCTTCGAAGACGGCGCATCGTTCGGCCGCGCCGTGTGAACGAAGACGGCGCTAGTCGAAGTTCTGCTTCACCGTCCATTCGCTGGTAGGATAGGTCTTCTCCAGCTCGTGCCAACCGTGAAGCAAGTCGCTCCCCTCGTCGCTCTTGCGATAGTTCGTGACCGCTAAGAAGTAATTCGCTTCCGGTGCGACGAGCGCCGTGGGAAACCGGCGCAAGACGTCGCGGTAGAGCGAGGCGGCCTCGTCGTATTGCTTGAGGCGAAGCCTGGCATGCGCAAGCGCGGCGAGCAGCTGCGCGATAAACTCGGCGGGCGGCAAGTATCCGTTCCACCGGTAAAGCTCGCTGCCGTGTGCGTCGAGCACCCGCAAATCGGGCGTCCAGATATGGTGGAAGCGCGTCACGATCGCTGCGCTCTCGGGCAAGGTGTTATTACATTGAACCGGGAGAGTGTACTGGTTGATGGCATCCTGGACAAACGGTTGTGGATACGTCACGGCATCCAGCGCTTTGCAGCCCCCTCACGTCGGTTTGAAGAAATCGAGAAGGACGAGTTTGCCGGAGCTTTTCGCCTGTGCGAGCGCTTGCTCGAGCGTAGGCAGCCACTGTAGTCGGTTCGTCATGGTGAGTCCTCACAAATGAACAAGCGTGGCGTTGCGCGTCACAGCAGCCAAGCCCTCACCTGTGTGATTCCCCTCAACTGCGCCGCTCAATCGGGTCGAGGGATGCGTTGAAGTGCCGCCCAATGACCGATGTAATGAAGGTGCGATCGACAAAAATGCGACGTGCGGTGCCGATAGGGGCGCTGATCCTCGTTCTCGGCGCGCTTGCTCAGCCGAGCCCTTCCGCCGTCTACGCCGACGAGACCCCTGGAGCGGCATCGGTCGATGCGCGCGTGTGCAAGCTCATGCCGGTCGCAGAGCTCGAGCAATTCCTAGGCGAAAAAGCAACGCGGGTGGCCGGCAACGACAGCGATACGGTTTCGGTCTGCACCGCCGACTTCTCGGCGGATGCAAGCGCGAAGCTGCAGTACGCGAAGCCCGGCACACCGGGCGTTCCAAAAGACGTTCAGACGATGCTCGCCGTGCCGCGCGACATGCAATCGAGCGGCCAACAGGTCTCGATCAAGGATTTCGGCGACGTCGGTTGCTATAGCGCCGTCGTCAAACTCATGGGCGGTCAAGAATATGCCGCAAGCTGCGGCAACCCACGCGGCTATCTCGTCCTAGCGGTTGCTCGCACCGCATCGGCAGTCCCGATCGATGCCGTCCGCAAGCTGCTGGCGACGGCCATGAGCAAGCTCTAGAACAAGAGCTTTTTCCTCGACCCTCACTGGAACGACCACGTCGCGCCGTCTGCGAAAGCGGCATGTACGACGATGCATGTTCTCAGCGTCTTGCCAAGATAATTCTGATCCGTGAACGTGTGGAAGCGATGCGTGATGACCGCGTTGGGGGCGAACGCACCCTTGTCCACGATGAACGCATGCGTGCCCTGGTAGTTCACCGAGAAGCGCACGCTTGTAGCATCCGCGGAATACGTGTTCTTGTAGCTGATCAACACGTCGGCCACAGCGCCGCCGTATTCTTGGCCGAAATTTTCAGCCCGGCATGAGATGATGGCGATTGGCGGCTGCACGAGCGTCGTCGCCGCTGCGACGATCGTAGGATTGAAAACTGTTAGCAGCGCCGCAAGCGACGCTGCCGCCAAAAATTTCGGCATGAATCCACCCCGTCGACGTAAGGGTTCGCCGATCGGGGTGGAATTTCAGCCCCGGGGGAGATGGACCTTACGAACGCCTCGTCTTCCGCCGCGTCCCTCGCGACGTCTTGATACGCCGTATCGGTTTCGCTCGCCGCGCCTTCGCGGTGCCGCGCCTGCCATAGCGTCGCTTGCGGGTCGTAGCCGCGCGCCTCGCGGCAGCTCGCCGGGCGCGTTGCGGGTGCACGCCGAGATCAGCTGCTGATGACTCAGACATATCCACGCCGTAATGCCGGGCTGCCTTCGTGATGTTCGCGAAAGCAAGCTCGCGGTCGGTGTCTGATACGTCAGTCACCTGGTCGAAGCGAGCCACCGCATTGCGGACGTGGCTGGCATCCGTCATCGGCTCTTTGCGCTGCTTCGGAAACGCGTAGACGCTGTCGGGAAGGTCGCCTTGCGCGGTAAGGTCTCCGTGTTTTTCGTGGGGCTTCCAAGTGGTTCTCATGGAAACGTCTTACCCTCTCATAGATGTCTTAATACAACGGTAATAAACTCGCATGGGGGCAAACATCGCTGGGCAGAATCACGACGACGTGCGACGTAGGTTAGCCCTCGGGCAGCCCCTTCTGATGGCTCTTATGCTCGGCTCTCTTCTTCTATTAGTGCGGCCGGGCGTCGCGCGTGCGGGCCCGCCGTTCTTCACCGATGACCCGGAGCCAGTGGAGTTCCGCCACTACGAGATCTATGCGGCGGCACAATACGAACACGACGCGGATGACGTGTCCGGATCGTTTCCACTGGTCGAAGTGAACTTCGGCGCCGCCCGAAATCTACAGCTGTCGGCAAGCCTACCGTTGAGCTACACTCGGGCTTCGACCACCCCGGCGGCATACGGGCTCACAAGCACCGAGCTGGGCGCCAAATACCGCTTCATCCCCGAGGGCGCCGGACGTCCGCAGTGCGCGCTCTACCCGCAGGTCATTTTTGGGAGCGAAGGGCCGGGAGGTGCGGGCAAGCCGCAATTCTTGCTTCCTTTATGGTTGCAAAAGAACTACGGAGCCTGGACGGTCTTCGGCGGTGGCGGACGCTGGTTCAATCCGGGTCCTGGGAACCAGGATTTTTGGTTCAGCGGCCTTGCGGTCGAGCGGGAGCTCTCCGGCGGCGCGACCGTCGGCGTGGAAATCTATCATTCAGGCTCGCAGACGATCGGGGAAGAGTCGAGAACAGGGGTCGGCTTGGGCTTCATCGCTCCGTTAGGCGCAGAGCATGCGCTCTTAGCATCCTTCGGCCGTGGGATTCACGGCGATAATGTTTTTGCCGGCTACCTCGGCTATGAATTCAAGCTCGGCCCACGCGAGACGGCCCAACCGAGTGCGCAAAGTATTTCGCCCGGCGCGCGCTAAGACTGGCACCGTGGTTGAGGATTTGAATCCGCAAGCCAAGCAGATGGCCGATGAGTCGATGGTGCGCAATCTCGCCGCGCAG
>DASRXC010000098.1:0-12389 GCA_035654355.1 Binatus sp. (SeqCode) | reverse complement strand
CCTGTCTTCATATGATGTACGAGTATTGTACCATGAGCAACGCAGCAAGCCCTCGGAAGCCGTCATGAGCGAACCCGCGTTGGAGTTGCGCGGCGAGCGTTTTCGCACATTCCCATTGATGCCCGAGCATGGACCTGCACTCTGGCGCCTGCTCGAAGCAAGCGCGGACTACTCCGAGCTGGTGCTTGGGCGAATGCCAACCCCCGCGGACGCCAACGCGGTCTTTATGGCGGGCCCCGAAGACGGCACCGAGCCGGGCGACAAGATCCTGCTCGGGATCATGTCGACGAATCAGTCGACGGACGCGAGCCTTCATTTGAGCGGTGTTCTCGACGCCTTTCGGAATTATCCCGACCCGAGCGCGTGGTACATCGGATTGCTGCTCTTTTCACCCGAAGAGCGCGTGCACGGCTTGGGCCGCGACGTTGTCGAGGCTTTGGCCGACACCGCACGCGCGAGTGGCGCGCGCGAACTGCAGCTCAACGTCGTGGAACAAAACGTGAAGGCGCATCGCTTCTGGCAGGCATGTGGTTTCACTGAAGTGCGGCGCTGGCGGGCTCGATTCGGCGAGCGCGACAGCGTTTTTATCCGCATGCGACGAGCGCTATGACGCCGACGCTTACACAGACGGGGGTGTTCGCGAGGAAGACTCCCGTCCGAGCTCTTTGAGCGCGCGCTCGGCAGGCCACTCAACGAATGCGCCAACGATGAACAGGGCGATGTTGACATACGGAATGAGGAAGAGCAACCCCAACCATCCGGGGAAGCCGGCCTTGCTTGCATAGCGCCACAGCAAGAACCCACAGATGATCAGGAAAGGTAGCACGATCAACGCGATGATCGGAGCATCGATTATACCAAACGTGGCGTACGGCATGCAGTACCTCCAGTTGTCAGGGTCTTTGCCGTAACCCACCTATCACTCGAGTGCCCTTGACGCCTGCGCTTTCCTGAGGGATGTGGCGGTCATGTTTGCCTCGCTCGACAAGCGTTGGCTTGCGGTTGCCGCTGGCGCTGTGGTATTACTCATCGGACTGATGATTCCGAGACCCGGTGGATCGCAGCGTACGTCCATTGCAGACGCGACGGTACCGCCCAAGCTCATGAGCTCCAGCGAACCTGCGCTTGCGATCGACCAATCGCCCACGCCAAGCACCGTTGCCGTCTACGTGTGCGGAGCGGTGCGCTCACCGGGCGTGTACTCGTTCGCGCCGGGCTCGCGCGTCATCGACGCCCTTAAACAAGCCGGTGGTCCGCTACCTGATGCCGACCTCGATCAGATCAATCTGGCCGCGCCACTCGCTGACGCGATGAAAGTCACGGTTCCGCATAAGGGTCAAACGCTTGCGATTGACCAGGCGTCTCCGTCAGACAGCTCGATGACCGTCCACCACCGGCGCACTCATTCGCACGGATCGCATGGCGCGCACAAATTGGCTGAAGGCGAAACGCTGGAAGTCAACACGGCGAGCGCTGAAGAGCTCGTGCGGCTGCCCGGCGTCGGCCCGAGTCTTGCGCAGCGCATCGTCGACTACCGCCAACAGAACGGGCCGTTCCAGACCGTCGACGACTTGCAAAACGTCCCAGGCATTGGCCCCTCAAAGTTCGACCGCCTCGCGCCTTTCATCAAGCTCTAGTCATCTACGCACTTCGTCGCGCGTCTACACGGGCACATCCGTTCTTGGCGACTCGACGTATTAGCGTCAAAGGGAGACAATAGATGAAAGCATTTGCGGCAGTTGTCGTCGCATGCGCGTTGTTCGGATGCGCAGCGCGCGCGGATGTGAGTTCTGGCGTGACGCTAAGCCCGCTGCTAGCCGCTCGAGATTGGCTCAATGGCCGGCCGACTGCGGCCGACGTGCGCGGCAAGGTCGTGCTGCTCGATTTTTACACGTTCGAGTGCTACAACTGCAAGAACGTCGAGCCGAATCTGCGGGCGCTGTACAAGCAGCTACCACACAGTGAGCTGGTGATTCTCAGCGTACACAGCCCGGAAACATCATTCGAGCACGAGCGGCATGCATTGATCGAGTCAATCGGCGAACAGGGTGTCGTATGGCCCGTCGCCATCGACAACGATTTTGCGATCTGGAACGCGTACGGCGTCAGCGCATGGCCGACGCAGATGATCTTCGACCGTCGAGGCGTCTTGCGTAAGACCGTTGTCGGCGATTCGCAGGACGCAGTGGTCGACGACACTATCAAGCGGCTGGTCGCCGAAAAAAGCTGACCGGATCTTCGTCCGCTACTTTAGAACGTTGATCGCGCGCGCGGCGACGATGACGAGCGTGATGAGGGAGATCGCGCTTTGGCTCATCATCAGAAATTTCGCTTGGCGCGTAAGCGGCCCGTCGTCTGTCGAACTAAAAGCGGTCGAGGTCTCATACGCCAAATAGAGATAGTCGAAGAACAATGGCCGCCAATCGCTGAATCGCTCCGGAATCTGCTGCTGCGGGAAGTACCACTCAGAGGATGCTCCGGCCGCGCGCGCCTCCGGCCCGCGCCCGTCAAACGCCCAATAGATAAACGCGAACAGCGCGATGTTGCTGACCCAGATCGCGATCGCAGACGCAAGCAGCGTCAACCCGGAGATCTCCCCAGCGCGCCCTATTATCGAGCTGATCAACTGAGAAAGGCTGAGCAGCATCAGCGCGCCGGTGACGAGCACAAAGCCCCCAATGACCACCCGCTCGATATTCCGCCACAGCTGCGTGCGAAACGCCATAAATCCGAGCATCGACGCGATCGTTCCAAACACCACAACATATGGCACCCATGACGGGGCAACCCTGAACCGGCCCGGTAGTAGGGCGTCGAGTCCCAGTATGAGTAGCAACGCAATAACCGGAGGCCAGCGCGATTCGACGGATTCGAAACGCTCGTTACTCCGAACGGTTTCTTGCACTTGAGCCGTCACGGACGTGTGGTGGCGCTCATGACGGCTGCGATTCAGTGACGTCGACGCTTGCAATCTCCCGCGTCTCGCGTGTAAGCGAGATCGTGATCACGATGCGGATCGCCACAATGGCTGCCAGCTGGCCGATCTCAGTCCACGTCGGCGCAACGCCCGTGCGTAAGATATCGCTTGCGATCAAGAAATCAAGCGCGAGCGAAAGCCACCGGCCGAAACGCCAGCGGATGTCCTGAATTCCTCGATGCGGCTGCCGGAAACGTAAGAATGCGACCGCAGAGCGGATCGCCGCCTCGATTGCGGCGGCCGCAATAATGATCGTCGCGACTGCGTCCGTCAGATCGGCGACGCGCAACGTCCACGTCAAAATGACGTCTTGCACGACAAAAGCGTTAGCGTAATACGAAGCATGAGCCTGCGAGGCAGGGCCGGCGCCGGCGCCCGTGCGAACCGCAGTCCCTTCTCTCCGCCTTTAGGGAGACTCACAACCGATGCCTGATTCTGCACGCGAATTGCAGCGCGAAGTGCTACCTATTCCCGACCCGCAGTATGTCGGCGTCACGACGTATGACGCGAAGGATCCCGATACGAAGTATCCGCCGATCGAGCAGGTGCGTCCACCGCAGGGCGCGCCGAACGTGCTCATCGTGCTCGTCGACGATGCGGGGTTTGCCGCATCCAGCCCGTTCGGCGGCGTGATCAACACGCCGACCGCCGACCGTTTGGCCAATGGCGGCCTGCGCTACAACCGCTTTCACACGACCGCGTTATGTTCACCAAGCCGCCAAGCACTGCTGACAGGACGCAATCACCACGCGGTCGGCATGGGTGCGATCACGGAAATGGCCACGTCGGCGCCCGGCTACAGCTCAATCCGTCCAAAGGCGGCCGCGCCTCTGCCGGAAACGCTCAAGCTCAATGGTTATAGCACTGCGCAGTTCGGCAAATGCCATGAAGTGCCGGTCTGGGAGACGAGCCCGGTGGGGCCGTTCAATCAGTGGCCTACCGGCAGCGGCTTCGAGCATTTCTACGGCTTCATCGGCGGCGAGACCAATCAGTGGGCGCCGGCGATTTATCAGGACACGGTGCCCGTCGAGCACGACCCGAGTCCGACGTATCACTTCACCGTAGACATGACCGACCGCGCAATCGAATGGATCGGACAACAGCGGGTGCTAGCGCCCGACAAGCCTTTCTTCGTCTACTTCGCACCGGGGGCGACGCACGCGCCACACCAAGTCCCCAGGGAATGGGCCGACAAGTACAAGGGCAAGTTCGACCAAGGCTGGGATAAGATGCGCGAGGCGATCTTCGCGCGTCAAAAACAGCTCGGCGTCATTCCCAAAGATGCGGTGCTCACCAGTAGACCGGCGGAAATCCCAGCATGGGACGACATGGATCCGAAACTGCGGCCGGTGCTCGCCCGCGAAATGGAAGTCTATGCAGGCTTTCTCGAACACACCGACTACAACGTCGGCCGCCTCATCGAGGCGATCGACAAACTTGAGCAGCTCGACAACACGCTGATCTTCTACATCGTCGGCGACAACGGCGCATCCGCTGAGGGCACGATCAACGGCACGTTCAATGAGATGTTCACGCTCAACGGCGTCACCGGAGTAGAAACGCCCGAGTTCCTCACCGAACGCGTGAGCGAGTTCGGCAGCCCAAACGCGTACAATCACTATGCGGTCGGTTGGGCACATGCGTTGGACACTCCATACCAATGGACCAAGCAAGTCGCCTCGCACTGGGGTGGAACCCGCAACGGCACGATCGTGCATTGGCCCAAAGGCATCCGTGCGAAAGGCGAGATCCGCTCCCACTTCCATCACATGATCGACGTCGCAGCGACAGTGCTCGAAGCCGCCGGATTGCCGCATCCGGCCTTCGTGAACGGCATCCAGCAAATGCCGCTGCACGGGTTTTCGATGAAGGACTCGTTCGACGACCCCAAGGCGCCGGACCGACATGACACGCAGTACTTCGAGATGTTCGTCAACCGCGGCATCTACCATAAAGGCTGGACAGCGGTCACGCGCCACAGCACGCCCTGGGTGATGCAAGCCGACCTGCCGGCCCTCGACGATGACATCTGGGAGCTTTACGGTCCAGACGACTGGACGCAAGCGCGCAACATCGCAAAAGAGAATCCGGAGAAACTACACGAGCTGCAGCGCATGTTCCTGATCGAAGCGACGAAGTATAACGTGCTTCCGCTCGACGACCGCCGCGTTGAGCGCGGGAATTCGGATCTTGCCGGGCGGCCGACGCTCATCAAGAGCAATTCGCAAATCTTGTTCGGCACCATGGGGCGCCTGCAAGAGAACGCGGTCCTCAATCTCAAGAACAAGTCGTATTCGGTCACGGCCCAGGTGATCGTCCCTGACCAGGGCGCGCAGGGCGTCATCGTCCATCAGGGCGGTCGCTTCGGGGGATGGAGCCTGTACGCGAAGGACGGCAAACTCACATATTGCTACAATTGTTTCGGTTGGAAGTCGTTCATCATCCGCGCCCAGAGCGCGCTGCCGGCCGGCAGCCACCAAGTGCGCATGGAGTTTGCATACGACGGCGGTGGCCTCGGCAAAGGGGGCGTGGCAACGCTGTTCGTCGACGGCAGCAAGGTCGGCGAGGGGCGGGTCGAGATGACCGTTCCGATGTTGTTCTCGGCAGACGAGACGTGCGATGTCGGGAAAGACACCGGCACCGCGGTTAGCAGCGAGTACACTATTGAGGACAGTGCGTTCAACGGCAAAGTGCTAGGGGTTCAGCTGGACGCCGGAAGCGCCGACTCGGATCGCTTCATCAGCGCCGAGGACCGGCTAAGGATCGCGATGGCACGCCAATAGGAGATCAGGGCCATGGATCCGCTTGAGAATTTCAAGTTCAAGGTCAAATGGGATAACCAGTACGTCGCAGGCGTCAGCAAGGTGAGCGGACTGCGCCGCACGACCGAAGTGGTGCAATACCGCGA
The DNA here is from genome assembly GCA_035654355.1 of Binatus sp. (SeqCode). Taxonomy (GTDB): domain Bacteria; phylum Vulcanimicrobiota; class Vulcanimicrobiia; order Eremiobacterales; family Eremiobacteraceae; genus JAFAHD01. The sequence continues at coordinate 6,504 of DASRXC010000098.1, read as the reverse complement.
AGGCGGCGGTGACGCACCCGTGGTGCGCGATGTACCTGGCCGGACGAAGTTCGACCCGATCACGCTCGAACGCGGGATCACCAGCGATCGCGCTTTCGAGCAGTGGGCGAATATGGTCTTAGATCTGCAAGCGGGCCAAGGGGTAGCGAACTACCGAAAAGACGTCATCCTCGACCTCTTCAACGAGTCGGGGCAGCGGGTTCTTTCCTATATCATCCATCGCTGCTGGGTGTCCGAGTACCAAGCGCTGCCCTACCTCGATGCGAACATGAACGCGATCGCGATCGAGTCCATCAAGCTTGAGAACGAGGGTTGGACGCGCGACACGAACGTTGCGTGGCCGCCTGGCTAAGAACGACGCGCCCGTGAGCGGGAATCAAATCCAATACGTCCGCGAACACCTTGCCAACGAACGCACGTACCTCGCGTACCTTCGCACGTCGTTGGCACTGGTGTCGCTCGGCATTTCGGTCAATCGCTTCGCGCTGTACTTGCTCGAGCGCAATCGGATTTCGACGGCCAGCACTTCCGGACAGACGCTGGTGGGCGCAGAGCAGCTTGGAATCGGTATGGCCGTGATCGGCCTCGTGCTTCTCGTGTGGGGGACGGTGCATTACACAATCGTCTATCGCCAGATCGGCCGGCAGGATTTTCATCCCAGCCTCATCGCCATCTGGGTGCTGAGCGCCATCGTCTTCGTCGGATCGCTTGGGGGATTCGCATGGTTGTTCACACGATAACCGTGCGGTGTGGGGTGAGTCAGAAGCGGTCGCGTTAGATCCCCGCGAACCACTCGTAGCCCTGATCTTCCCAGTAGCCACCCTTGCCATAATCGCCGCCCAACGCGGCGATCAGTTCTATCTTGGAGACGTGCTTCGCGCTCTTGTAGCCCAGTTGCGTCGGGACTCTCAACCGCACGGGCGCGCCGTTTTTCAGCGGTACGGGTTCGCCGTTGAGGTCGTACGCGAGCAATGCCTGCGGATGCGCTGCCTGTCGCATGTCCAGCGATTCGTAGTATTTCGCACCGGTGCCGTCGTCGTCGAGGCAGTGGAAGACGACGAACTTCGCCTGCGGCTGCGGCGACGCGGCGGCGAGCACGTCGCGGACCCTGACACCGCGCCATTTGCCGATCACGCTCCATCCTTCGACGCAATCGTGGCGCGTGGTTTGCGTGATCGCGGGGAACTTCGTGCGCAGATCGTCGACGCTGAACGACGTCGGAGTGTCCACGAGGCCGCTCACGAACAGGCGGTAGCCGTGCCAACCATTGCGGCTCCACGAGACGAACTGCGGATCGGAGGGTGGGTCGAAGCCGTTGTGGCGGAAATCGGGTGAGATCGCGCTGTCCGGATATTCGCGCGAGAGGGGCTGGCCGGCGCCCAAGATGGCGAGATTCAAGCGTTCGGGCGCGTCGAGCACGCGTCGGAAATTGTCGTTCTCGGTAAGCGCGGTACCGATGCGCGCGCAGCCGCTCAAGGACGAGGCGGCGAGCAGACCGAGAAAGTGAGCTCGGTGCAACTTCACTGCTGCTCCTTCACGACGAACCATCCCGTGATCATCGCGCGCAGGTTGGTCCAAAAACCGGTGAGTGCCACCATCAAGAAATGCCCAACGAAGAATCCGAGAATACCCCACATCGCGACGAAGTGCCAGATGCGCGCGAACTGGCGGCCGCCGAGCAGCGCTGGCACCCACGGCGCCCATGCATCAAATGACGGCGAGAGTGCAAGCCCTGAGACGATCGCGAGCGGCACGAGTCCAAACACGACGACGAAGTACGCCGTCTTCTGTAGTGGATTGTATTGCGGAGTTGCCTTGACTTTCCAGGGCAGCGCATGTTCTTTGACGGCTTCGGGCAACTCGCGGATCTCGCTTTTGGTCGGAAACAGCTTGAACGCCCATACGGCGTACGCAAGCGCGCAGAGCCCAAGCACCCACGCGAAGAGGATGTGCCAGCGACGGCCGTCAGCGAGATCGCGATATGCGGGAATCGTAGACCACGCGGGAAACGCGCGCGATGCCTGACCGCCCATGCCATCCGAGGTCCAACCGAAAAGCCCGGTGGTCGTGAACACGGCGCGACCAATCTGCACCTTGCCGACTGGCTGCCCCGATGCGTCGACATCGCTGAAGATAGAAAAAACCGGCGAGTGAAAGCGAGACGCGTCGGACGCATACAGCGCTGGGTGCGCCATGAAGATCTGCAATCCGCTCATCGTGAGCACGAGGATCGCGAGGGCGACGAGCCAGTGGGTGATCCGAACGACTAGCGGATGCCGGTAAACACGCTCCGTCACACCCGAGGATACGACTGCGCGGGCTGTTCGGATGCCTGCCTAGCGCGCAACATCGTAAAGGCTGGAGCTGGCTCAGCCGGCTCTTCGATCGCCTTCCACACGCGGGGACGCACCGGCTCGGGCTCCTCAGCAGCCTGCCGCGCGGAGCGCACCTGGAGGACAACAGCAGCGCTCGCGAGCGCGAGTCCGAGGATCCCACCAGTGAGCAGCGTTTCCAGGGCGTTGTCGACCGTGCCCACGCGCACGAGCGTCGCAAAGAAGACGGTCTGGATGTAAAAGCCTAGCCCGAAGAGCATCAGGTTGGGGCCGTTCTGCCAACTGCTCCGCCTCACGATTGCGCTGTAGCTTGCGACGACCGCCCACCACGCCACGAAGAACAGCGGCACCCATACCTTCGCGTTTGCGATCGCGCTTAGGGCCAAGAACGGGATCACCGTCGACAGCCCAAGCACAATCGCAAGCCACGTCGTGGAATCGGCGACCGGCTTGTCGGGCCGGCGCATTCGCGACGCAACGACAATGCCGACGACGATCAGACCTTCGAAGATCCCGAGTTGGATCGGAGTGCCCGCCTGCTTGTACGGCTGCATAAACACGAAACCGGCAAAGGCCAGCAAGCCGATCGCCGCGACCCATGCCAGGCGCGGATCGAACCACGGTTTGTCGCGCTCGTTCGGAAACACCATGTTGACGAAAATGATCGGGAAGAGTACCGACGCGAGCGCATGCCAGATCGCGATGAATAGCGCCCATGGCACCGCGATGCCGAGAATGACGCCGTAGTCGTTGTACGAGGTGATCGGCGTGTTCGACGTGAGCACCATCGTCTTTGCCCACAGGCCTTCATTATAGAACGCGTACGCAAAGCCGGCGACGACGATGCCGGCCGTGCCCAGGTTGCGGCGCACGGCGAGCTCTCGGATGAGCAATATCGGAATGCCGTATCCGATGATCGTCAGGAAAAAGAACGACTGCGGGCTGAAGAAACCGGAGACCGGCGTGTTGCCGGAGCCGACTTCGGGGAGCAGCGCAGAGAGGATCACGAGCGTCAGCACTGCTGCGACGCGACGTGGCCAGGTCCGGTTCTGCGTGCCCATGTCTGTTCTAGTCATCGGCTTTGTTTTATGTTTGCCCCATTCTAGCGCATAATCGACGACCCGGTCGTGTTATCGAGGCGTCATTTCCAGGCATGTGATTCCGGTCACACGGTTACGCGCTCAGGGAACAGAACAACGTCCGCCGATGGTCCCATAGTGGCAATGGCGCACATCAACCGAGGCCTGTCGGATGCCAACTAGACGAGCAACCGTGGGAGCCGGCATCTCTATCGCGTCTGCAATTGCATTCGCGGTGCTCGTCGCTTCTTGCTCAGGTGGCGGCGGCGGCGCAAATCCGGGTGTCGTACAAGCACCCCAGGCGACTGCAACGCCCGTGCCAACCCCGCACGGCACCCCGACACCCACGCCGAATCCGACCGCAACGCCAACGCCAACGCCAAAAGCAACCGGAACGCCCACCCCTACACCGACGCCGACACCAAAACCGACTGGCACACCCACGCCCACGCCGACGCCGACTGCCACCCCCACGCCGACGCCGAAGCCGACCGCTTCGCCTACGCCAACACCGACGCCGACTGCGTCGCCCACCGGCAGCGTGAGTTGTTCAACGCTCAAGGCAGCCGGCTTGGCGCATGTCCTTGAGCGCATGCATTGGATGATCCATCGGCCAGCTGGAATTACGCCTCGACAGATCGGCCGTGGTCCGTCCGCTCGAGTCTGTCCAGCCTACGGACGAGGCTACGCCAGCTGCATGTCCTTGGTGCGCACGGATATTTCTCCAAACACGCCAAGCGGGTACGGACCGTCAACGCTCCAAGCAGCTTACAGTTTGACCGCAGCTTCTGGGAGCGACGGCGCCAGTCAGATAGTCGCGATCGTCGACGCATACGATGATCCAACGGCTGAAGCGGACCTTGCGACGTATCGCTCGACTTTTGGCCTCCCGGCGTGCACTAGTGCTGGCGGCTGCTTCATGAAGGTAAATCAAACCGGCACAACCGGCGGATATCCGGTGCAAAATCTGAATTGGGAAGGCGAGATATCGCTCGATCTTGACATGGTTTCGGCGATCTGCCCGCTATGCAAGATCGTGCTGATCGAGGCGAATTCGAATTCCTTCACCGATTTGGGCACCGCTGAGAATACTGCGGCCACAACATGCGCGGCCAATGAGATCTCTAATAGTTGGAGCGGCGGTGAGTTCTCGAGCGAAACCACGTTCGATTTAACGTATTTCCACCATCCAGGGGTGATGATGACGTTTGCAAGCGGCGATGACGGTTGGCCGGGCGGATACCCCGCAACGTCGCAGTACGTCACTGCGGTCGGTGGCACGACGCTGGTAAACCCTGGCACTCCGAGCCAGAGCGAAACCGTATGGGGCACCGCTCTCGGTGGTCCTAAGTCGGGAACCGGCAGTGCGTGCAGCGCGTTCGAGCCGCAACCAGTTTGGCAATCATCGGTAGGGGCGATTACTGCGGTGTGCAGCGGCCGGTTTGCAAACGATGTAGCAGCAGTCGCGGATCCTGGCACGGGAGTCGCAGTGTATGACAGCGGGAATGGCGGGTGGCGAGTTTTCGGAGGTACTAGTGCAGCTACTCCTATTATCGCAGGTGTCTACGCTTTGGCTGGTAATGGATCCAGCATCACCTATGGCTCGTACTCATATTCGCACACAGGCGCACTAAACGACGTCACGGCGGGTGCGAACGGACCGTGCGGGAGCACGATAATTTGCAACGCGGCTCACGGGTATGATGGCCCGACAGGAAACGGTACGCCAAATGGGATAGGCGGTTTCTAAGTAGGCCGGTTATCGGAATGCACCAACCGAATACTGCGATTCGATTCATTGTCACGCTGTTGCTCGCGGGCGCGACGCTGGTTGCTTTTGGATGCGCCGGCGGCGGGGGCGGTGGTACGACTGGCGGCGGCCCGGCTATTCAAGCACCGACGCCGACTCCGACGCCCAAGCCCGTCAGCTGCTTGCTCGCACATCTGATGCATGCAACGGCTGCGTGGGTCGCGCCGCGCCCGAGCAAACCGGCTGCGATCACCACAAAAATTGGACCAGGACCAGCTCGACGCGTGTGCGGGTATGCGGGTCCAGGCCAAATGCGCTGCATGGCCTGGAAACGCACCGATCTAGCGTTGTCGCCGCCTGTGAATCCACCGGGTTACGGGCCGGCGGATCTTCAAGCCGCGTACAACCTGCCGTCGCAGGCGAATGGAACATTCCAAACGGTTGCTATTGTCGACGCGTTTGATGATCCAAACGCGGAATCGGATCTCGCATTCTATCGAACCACTTTCTCGTTGCCTCCGTGCACAACGGCCAACGGCTGCTTTTTGAAAGTCAACCAGGATGGCGCGACGAGTCCACTGCCGAGCACCGACCCGAGCCCTTGCAGCAGTCCGCAAGGATGCTGGGAAGAGGAGGAGGCGCTCGATCTCGACATGGTGTCGGCCGTCTGCCCGAATTGCCACATCGTGCTCGTTGAGGCGAACGGGCAGAACGGTGCGGGCGATCTTTACGTCGCTGAGAACTCTGCGGCGCAGAAATGCGCAGCTACAGAGATCTCAAACAGCTGGAATGGTGCAGAATACCCCGGCGAACAAAACGATGACGTCAACTTCAACCATCCCGGCGTGCCGATCACGTTCGCGAGCGGGGATAGCGGATATCCGGGTGGCTATCCGACCGCATCCACGCTCGTAACTGCCGTCGGCGGAACAACTCTCTCAAACGCTGGCAAAGCTACACAGACTGAAACGGCGTGGCTCGATTCGGGAGCGCTGTGTAGCCGGTACATCGCCCAACCGTCGTGGCAGAGCAACGTGCCGACGGTTGTCAACAACCCCGGGGTGTGCACGATGCGCATCAACAACGACGTCTCTGCAGTCGGTGATCCTAATACGGGCGTTGCCGTGTACACGACATTCGGTGGCGATCCGGGCTGGCTCGTCTTCGGCGGAACCAGCGTTTCCACGCCGATCATCGCGGCTGTGTACGCGCTTGCCGGCAACGGTGCGTCGATCCACGACGGGTCATATTCATACAGCCACACCTCATCGCTGACCGACATCTTTGCGGGAAGCATCACGCCGTGCCCGAGCGGGTCTCCGAATTACACTGGGACGTACGT
>DASRXC010000097.1:0-3473 GCA_035654355.1 Binatus sp. (SeqCode) | reverse complement strand
GCGATCGACCGCGGCGAGCCGAGCTGCATGACAAGGTCGACTGACCCGATGTCGATGCCTAGCTCCAATGATGCGGTGGCCACTACTGCCCGCAGTTCGCCGTGCTTAAGGCGGCGTTCGGTCTCAAGGCGTATGTGCCGCGCCAAGCTGCCATGATGCGGCATCACCGTCCCTTCGCCGAGACGTTCGACGAGGTGGTGCGCCACGCGTTCGGACAGGCGTCGCGTGCTCACGAAGATCAACGAGGTCCGATGTTCGCGGATGAGCTGAGCGAGCCGGTCATAGATCTCGCCCCACATCTCGTTGCTGGCAACCGGCCCGAGCTCGTCGCGCGGCACTTCGACGGCGAGATCCATCTCGCGGCGGTGCCCGATGTTGATGATCTCGGCGCCAGCGCTGAGGAAGCGCGCGACCTCTTCGACCGGCTTGACGGTCGCCGACAACCCGATCCGTTGCGGCTTCGCGCCGCCCTGTGCGGTCACCAGCCGGTCCAGGCGCGCAAGCGAGAGCGCGAGATGCGGACCGCGCTTGTTCGGCACCATAGCGTGGATCTCGTCGACGATCACGGTCGAAACGGTGCGCAGCGCCTCACGCGAGCGCGCGGCGGTCAAAAGAATGAACAGCGACTCAGGCGTGGTGACGAGGATGTGCGGCGTGTGCGCGAGCATCCGCGCGCGGTCGCGCATCGTCGTGTCGCCCGTTCGCAAAGCAACTCTTACGGGGTCGAGCGCAATGTGATGCCGCTCCGCCAGCGCGCCGATCTCGGCAAGCGGCCGTTCGAGGTTCGCGTGCACGTCGTTGACGAGCGCCTTGAGCGGCGAGACGTACAGGATCTTCGTCTCCGCGGCAAGACCCGTCCGCGCGTCGCGCAATAAGCGATCGACTGCGACGAGAAACGCGGCGAGCGTTTTGCCGGAGCCGGTCGGCGCGCAGATGAGCACGTCGCGGCCAGACTGGATGCGTGGCCAGCCGGCGATTTGCGGTGCGGTCGGCCCCGCAAAGCGGCTCGCGAACCACTCCTCGATGAGCGGATCGAACGCGGCTTGGACGCCGGTGCTTTGTTCCAGGATCATTGAACGCAAGGCGTTCGGCGGCGCTGCGTGGATTTCCGGCAGACACGACGCCGGTGCCGTTCCGGCGAAGAGCGATGCCGGAACGTCACGCCGAATGTCATATATGACATGTTTGGCCGTTTCACGGTTCCAGTGGAGCGCTTCAAGGGCTTTTCCGACGCGGTCTTCGCCATCGCGATCACCCTGCTGGTGTTGAAGTTCGCAACGCCCGGTCTGCCGCCGAAGGCCTCAATCCAACAAGAGATCTCCCTGATCGTCAACGAGTGGCCGCAGTTCTTGGTCTATGGGGTCGGCTTTTTCACGATCGGCGCCATGTGGATCAATCACAGCGCCCAATTCAAGTACGTGGAGAGGATCACGCACGGCATGGCGATCGCCAACCTCGTGCTGCTGTTCTTTGTCGCCTTCGTGCCCGTGCCCACGGCGGTGCTTCAGGTGTTTGGACACTCGCGGATCGCCGTCGTCCTCTACGGGTTGACGCTGACCGCGATCGTATTGTCATACTTTTGGCTGCACCTTCAGGTTCTGGCCGCAAATCCGACCGCGCAGGAGCGCTGGCCTTGGCTGAACCTGGTGTTGATGGGACTGTACCCACTGGTGACGGTACTCGGATACTTCAATCCGTTGGCGGGCGTCATCGGGTTTGCCATCCTCGCATTGGTCGCACTTTCGCCGCATGCTGCGAGCCATGCAGCGGCGGCTGGGCTCTCTTCAGAGAACGCGGGCGACGCCCCGCGCCCAGCCGCCTAATCGTCTTTAGTCTGACGTCAGTCTTTAGTCTGACGTCAGTGGATGGCGATTCCCCACACGCAGTTCTGCGTCGTGATATTCGCATCGGCGAACGTCACTGATGGCGCCAGCGTGGACGAGAACGCAGTCGTAGCGGTCGGAAAGACGTAAATCTTCGCCGGGTTACCGCAATCGGCATCGTAGAGATTGCCGGCGCTGTCGAACGCAAGCGTCGATGCATACGAGTCGTTGAGCAACCCCGTCGAATTGGTGATGTCCGGTACAGCTGCATTTCCCTGATTGCCGACGTTGAAGCGGAAAATCGGACCCGCCGCCGCTACGCTGCCGCCGCTGCCGACGTAGAGATTACCTGACCGGTCGAAGGCGATGCCCGCAGCGTTATTGACGCCATTGAGCTGCGCCGATGCCGTCATGCCGGTTGTGATCGGCGCGTTGAACCGCGCGATCGAATCGACGGTGCCGTTGGCGAAATTGGTGACGAACAAGTCCCCCGCGCCGTCGAACGCGAGCGCGGTCGGCTCGTTGAGGGCGTTGGTCAGCGTGATGTTCGGCACAAGCGTCGCGGTCGTGGTGAACGGGCCGAGGAACTCGAAGACCGACGTGTTGTTTTCCGACGTCACCCACAGGTTGCCCGAGGCGTCGAAGGTGGCGCCGATGACGTTGTTCGTGCCGCTCAGCGTCAGGGTGAATAACGGAGCACTGGCTTGCGTGAACGGCAGCGAGAAGACTTCAACAGTGTTGACAAGACAGCACGTGGTCCCGCGGTTGAAGACCCACAGGCGCGAGCTTGAGTCGATGAGCAGTGAGTTCGGTTCCGTGAACATATTCGTCGCGTTGGCGTTGATCTGGGTCGGTACGCTGGATGCTGTGAGCGGGTATGCGACCGTCGCCATTGCCGGATTCGTGCTCGAGAAGTAGGTGTAGAAGATGGTCGTGTTGGCCGGTCGCGGCGGCGCGGGCGTGCTGCTCGACGAACATCCGGCGGCCGCAATAGAGAGAGCCAACGCGAGGATCAGCGAACGATATCGCATTACACTACCTTCCTAAAGGACAGGCGCTCACAGCAAAGCGCCCCGGTTCAAACAGCCGACCCGGCATCCCGTTGCGCAATTATAGGATTAGGCGCGGAACGCGATGGCTCCCACCACGCCGCAACCGAGGATCAACAACGCTGGGTTGATCTTCGTGCGCAACACGAGGGCTAAGATTGTGGCCGCGATCACAGCTTCAACCAAGTTGAACTGGAACATTTCGCCTGTCACTTTAGTGAAGTTGAGGGACGTCTTGCCGAACGTGATCGCGCCTGCGAGCATGAGACCCAAAGCCACAGGCCCCAGCGCGTGCTGGATCGAGTCACGCCAGGGCCAGTTCGCCAGCGCGGTCCACGCGCGGCCGACGAAGAGAGTCAGCACGCCGGTCGGCGCGTAGAACGCGAGCAGAACTGAGACCGCGCCGAGCGGGCCGGCGACGAATTCGCCAATCGCCGCCACCATGTTCATGTTCGGACCAGGCGCCATCTGACCAATCGAATAGAAGTGCACGAGCTGCGCATCGGTCAGCCAATTGTGGACGTGCACGGTGAGCGTTTGCATTTCCGGATACGCGGCCATCCCGCCGCCGACCGTCAGCAGCGAAAGGTAGGCGAAGACC
>DASRXC010000096.1:0-4643 GCA_035654355.1 Binatus sp. (SeqCode) | reverse complement strand
GTCCGGTCAAGGTGCTCGTGACACCGCGCTTGTTAGCGTGCATCGTCACCGTGCCGATGCTCACCGTCTTCGCCGACGTGGTCGGGATCTCGGCCGGTTACTACATGGCGCACATAGTCGCCGGCATTCCGCAGTACACGTACTTCCACTCGGTGCAGCAAGGCACCGAGCCGAGCGATTTCTATAACGGTCTGATCAAGGCTGCCGTGTTCGGCGCCATCGTCGCGATTATCGCGTGCTACGAGGGCTTTCGCACCGAGGGCGGCGCAGACGGCGTCGGACGTTCGACGACCAATGCAGTCGTCACCGCGATCATCCTGATCTTCGCGTTCAACTTCGTGCTGTCGTACGTGTTGTTCAGATGAGGTGCCGGCGTCCGTGATACTGCAGGAAGAACGAGCGGGCCCTCCGCGGCCCGAAGAAGACGTCGCGATACGGCTCGATCGCGTCGGTTTACGATACGACGAGAAGATCGTGCTCTCGGATTGCTCGGTCGACTGCAAGCGCGGGCATGTCACAGGCGTCATCGGGTTATCCGGCGCCGGCAAATCAACGATTCTGCGCGTCATCAACGGCCTGCGCCTTCCAGATGCAGGCGCCGTGTACATCAACGGCGCTGACATCACAAACTGGTCGGAGCGCGAGCTTATCGAGATGCGCAAGAAAATGGGCTTTGCGTTTCAGTACTCCGCGCTGTTCGACTCGATGACGATCGCAGAAAACGTCGCGTATCCGCTGTGGGAACACACGGAGATGACCAAAGCGCAGATCGACAAACGGGTTTCCGAGACGCTTGAAGCACTCGGCCTTTCAGAGGTAGAGGGAAACCTGCCAGGCGAGCTTTCCGGAGGCATGCAGAAGCGGGCGGGGTTCGCGCGCGCCATCGTGAATGACCCTGAAATCATCCTGTTCGACGAACCGACATCGGGGCTCGATCCGATCATGACGCACATCATCGTGACCACGATCAAGGATATTCAGGCGCGCCTGAAGGCGACGTCCGTCGTCGTCTCGCACGACTTGCGATCGATCTACGCGTTGTCCGATACCGTGGCGATGCTGTTCGAGGGGACCATCATCGAATCAGGGACGGTGAACGAGATCCGGCGCTCGCCGAACCCCATCGTCCAGCAGTTCTTGCAAGGGAGCGAGCTTGGCCCGATACCGCTCTAGCCAGCGCGGCGCGAGCCCAACGGCTCAACAGATTCGGGTGGGCATCTTCACAATACTCGCCTTGGTGGCGACGTTCTTGGTGTGGTTGTACATCAGCGACATCGGCGCCCGCGCACGCGGGTATCCGATCGCCATTCATTTCAAAGACGTCGGCGCCTTGCAGGAGGGCGCTTCCGTCGTCGTATCGGGTGTGGCGGTCGGCGATGTCACGAAGATCCACTTGTTGCCCGACCAGACCGTGCTCGCCGAGGCCGTGATCAACCGAGGCACGCCGATCTACCGAGAATCGACGTTCACCGTCGAGAGCACGCTCACCGGACAGTCGAGCCTGGCGATCAAGCCGCCGCACGATCTTGCGCATGCGACGGTGCTGCAACCGGGCATCCCGTCCGATCCAAACGAGGCGCCGTGGGGCACGTTGCCGCCGACGATCGCCGATCTCGTCGCCGAAAGCCAGACGCAGCTCAAGTCGTTGGCGAAGACGATTGCGATCGTCAACGTCGAGATGCCGCGTCTCGCACGGCGCTTCGACAGCGTCGCCGCGCACACCGATCACCTCATCACCAAGGCCGACAGCAACTTCTCCCAATTATCCGCTTCTCTCAACCAGACAGCGGCGCAGTTGAACCGCGTGGTCGCGCTTTCGGGCAACAATATCGTCTCGCTGACCGGCAATCTCAACTCGCTCGTCACCAACAATTCGCAGCGCGTTCAGCAGCTGGTCGACGCATTGTCCGACACCGCGAAAAACTTGAACACGACGATGGCCAACTTCGCCGAGCTCACCGGCGACCCGACGATTCGTCAGAGTTTGGTGCAGACGGCGGTCAATTTCAAGGATGCGAGCGAGAAGCTCAAGGTGGCCGCGACCGAGCTGCAATCGCTGACCGGCGATCCAAACGTCCAGGCGCAGCTGCGCGGCACGATCTCGAATCTCAATGACGTGACCGCGAAAGCGAACGACCTCCTCGGCAGCTTCTCAAGCGCCACCGGGCCGATGCCGACGCCGGCCGCGCCGCTTCCGGAGTCCTCGCCGGCGCCGGGCGCACAGCCGCTTGCGACGCCGTTTGGAAACGTCGTACCGCCGCCGTTGCCGGCGGCGACGCCGCACAACCAGCCGCACGGTGGCGGACTTGCGTCGCTTAAACTGGTAGAGCCTCAGGTGCGATTATATTGGATGAACCGTTTCAACGGCGGCCCGACCGCCGACCTGAACTTCACGTTCTTGCCGCGCAGCTCGGGGAATTTCACGCTCGGCGCGAACTCGCTCGGGGACAACGCCACCTACAACGTGCTGCTGAACCGCCGTCTCGCTCCAGGGCTGACGGTATCCGGCGGCGTCCTCTACTCGAATCTTGGCGTGAAGGCGGTGTATCTGCCAGGCCCGGTGGGCCTTGATGCGCGGTTGTACAATTCGAAGAACCCGACGCTCGATCTCTACGGCGACCTCAAGCTCGCCAAGCAGATCATGCTCTTCTACGGCGAGAGGAATGTGTTCGGTCCGAACACGCTGACACCGACGTTCGGTATGCAGGCGAACTTCTAGGCAGCCGCACCTCGTGTCGCATAAATGAAAGAAGCGCGGCACATCGCCGCGCTTCTGATTGTGTCGGTCGTGGCGCCGTCAGGCAGCCGCACGATGGGGCACATCGCGCCCTTCGTCGACATCAAGCAACTCGAACCAGCTCTTGATGTCGTCGCGGTGCAACCGCTGCTGCTCGGCTTTGTAGAAGCGCTCGCTGTCGCTGCCCGTCTCGGGACCATCTTCGGCGAACTCCGCGTTAAACGTCGCGATGTCGGAGTCGCTCTTGCCGGCCAGTTTGCTCTTGGCCCAGCTTTCGATCGTCAAATCGTCGCCGAGCGCCGCGACGGTCTTCGCGTAAGACTCAGAATCGGTGCCTAGAAAGGCCAGCACGTGTCTGTCCATGCCGCACCCATAGTGGTACGGCCCGGGTGTGCCGGCGTTGTAGGCGCGGGCTTTGTCTGTCGTGCGAGCGAGCATGACCAACCCAGCCAACGTGGCCCTTGGGCTGCGGGGAAAGCGTGTGGTGAGGTCCATATCAGGTCTAGCCTTTCTCGTGGCTTGGCGGGGTGTTTTAAGGCCGCTGGGAGGCGGTCGCAGGCAGCGTGTGGGAGCCGCCGAGCCACGTCAGTATAGGTCTTTTAGGGTTAAAAAGGAAGTAGTGTCCTGCCGGTCAAACAATAGCTCTGAAGATAGCGAGGTGCAGCATGACATACGAAACCAAACTGGCCTGCCCCATTCAGCGGACCATGGCGATGATCGCCGACAAGTGGAAAGTCGTCGTGATTTATTCGCTGGGCCAACGCACGATGCGCTTCGGCGAGCTGCAGCGCGCGCTCGAGGGCATCACGCCAAAAGTGTTGACCCGGCAGTTGCGTGATCTCGAAGGCGATGGCTTGGTGTCGCGCCGCGTTCACGCCGAGATCCCGCCACGCGTCGAATACTCGCTGACGACGTTGGGTCGCGAACTGCTGCCCATCCTCGATCAGCTGCACGAGTGGGCGACGCGCAATTCGGTGGCGTTGATCTCGCGCCGCGAGGACCGGCAGAAAGAGCGCACGCCGGCCGCGTGAGCCTGCCTAGCAGTTCTTCCGGTAGATAAACGCCCGGACCGGCGTCATACTGGTGACGGCCGCCGTTCAAGCCTGCGGGCGGACGAAGCCGGCCACCTCGTAGGACCCCGGAGCAACACCCACCCATGTCTTCGACACTCGAACAACAAAGCGCGCTTCTCGCGCTCTCTAACGATCTCGCCGACGCAGTCGAGCGCGCCGGCGCCTGCACCGTCGCGGTACAAGCACGCCACCGTATTGGATCGAGCGGCATCATTTGGCGCCCCGGCCTCATTGTGACCGCGGACCACGCAGTACGCCGCGACGACGACATCGCTATCGTCTTGCCGAGCGGCGAGCAGGCTCGCGCGACGCTGGTAGGTCGCGACTCGGACACCGACATCGCGGTTCTCAAATCCGAAGGCGGGGCAGCGACAACCGCGCAATTCGGCGACCCGGCCAGCCTGCGCGCCGGCAATCTCGTACTCGCCGTCGCGCGCGACGACGAAGATGGCGTGCGTGCCGCGAACGGCGTGATCAGCTCGGCAAGCGGTGCATGGCGCACCTGGCGCGGCGGCAACATCGACCGCTTTGTGGCGCTCGATCTTTCGCTGTACGCCGGCTTCTCCGGCGGCCCGCTCGTCGACGTGCAGGGCCGCGTGCTCGGGATGAACACATCGGCGCTCTCGCGGCGATTCGACCTGACGATTCCGAATTCAACCGTGAACCGAATCGTCGATCAGCTGCTCAGCGGCCGCCGGCGTGGGCGCGCATATCTCGGCGTCGGCCTTCAGGCGGTGAGGCTTTCCGATGCGCTACGGCGCAACGCGGGAGTGCAAGCTGAATCTGGCGCGATCGTGGTCGCGGTCGAACCAGATGGACCGGCCGAAAAGGGC
>DASRXC010000095.1:0-9270 GCA_035654355.1 Binatus sp. (SeqCode) | reverse complement strand
CAACCAGGTGTTCGTGTTCACGCCGAAGGGCGACGTCATGGGCTTGCCGTCAGGCGCGACGCCGATCGACTTCGCCTACCACGTGCACACCAACGTCGGGCATCATTGCGTCGGCGCGAAAGTCAACGGCAAGATCGTTCCCCTCACGTACGAGCTGCAGACCGGCGACATCGTCGAAGCCTTGGTCAATAAAGGCAGCCCGGGTCCGTCGCTTGATTGGCTGTCGATCTGCCGGACATCGAGCGCCAAGCACAAGATCAAGCAGTGGTTCCGCAAGAACCGGCGCGACGAGAATATCGTCGCCGGCCGCGAAGTCGTCGAGCGCGAGCTCGCACGCCAGCAGCTGCAGGCGGTTGCGACGGCGCAATTCTTCGAAAGCTGCGCCGCCAAGCTCAACTACGCAAGCGTCGACGATATGTTCGCCGCAGTTGGCTTTGGGGACGCGTCGTTAGGTTCGATCGTCGCGCGCGCGCGCGAAGAGGCGAAGAAGCGCAACGTCGTGCCGCTGCCGCTTGAACGGCAAGCGATCGGCACGCGCAAGCCGCCGCGCCGGCAACCATCGGGCATCAAAGTGCGCGGCATGGGCGGCGTCATGGTGCGCTTCGCCAAATGCTGCCGGCCCGTGCCGGGAGACGCGATCCTCGGCTTCATCACGCAGGGCAAGGGCGTGTCGGTGCACCGCGTGGAGTGTCCGAATGCGAGCGCGCTTGGCGCGCAACCTGACCGGCTTATCGACGTCACCTGGGACGTGTCGCCATCGGATGCGCACGTCGTCGACATCGAAATCGATGCGGCCAATCGCACTGGTTTGTTGCAAGACGTCATGGCCGTGCTCTCAGAACACAAGACCAACGCCACCTCAGTGACCGCGCGCGCGAAGCGCGACGGCAGCGCGACCATCTCCGTCAGTCTTGAGATCCGCGATCTCAACCATCTGAGCCAGCTGCTTGGCAAGATCGGGCGCGTGCGCGACGTGCGCAGTGCGTACCGCGTCACCAAGCGCGAAGCTCGCGCCGGCGACCGTTAGGGCGCGTCGCGCGTGCGGGCTGTGGTGCAGCGCGTCGCTTCGGCATCGGTCGAGGTCGATGGTTCTGTCGTCGGCGCGATCGAACGAGGCTTCCTCGCCTTGATCGGCGTCGCACGCGATGATACCGACGACGATGCAGCGGCGATCGCGTCGAAGATCGCCGGTCTGCGCATCTTCAATGACGATGCCGGCGATATGAACCTTGGACTGCGCGAGGTCGATGGTTCAGTGCTTGCGGTCTCGCAATTCACCCTCTACGGCGACGCACGCAAAGGGCGTCGCCCTTCCTTTATAGAGGCGGCGCCCGGTGATATCGCACAACCGGTGTTCGAGCGGGTCGTGGCGCTCCTGCGCCGCGAGGGCCTAACGGTTCAAACGGGTCTTTTCGGCGCCCAGATGCGCGTCAGCCTGATGAACGAAGGCCCCGTGACGATCTTGCTCGATTCTCGGAAGCTGTTTTGATGTTGTGTTGGAGGCGGTTGGGCTACGACCCAAGCCAGGCCGGCTTCGTGCCGGACGGATTGTTGCAAAAGGTCATATGTTCTGCGTGCGGGATGTACCACGCGTGGATGTCGTAGTGCGGCGCTTCGTAACCGGGATGTCCGTGCGGCTCCCACCAAAAGTCGACGTGGTCGATGTGATACCCAGGCAACGGCTTCAGTTGCTCATTCCAATTCGTGCCCTGCATGAAGAGACTTTTGGCAACCATGATCTCGGTGAATGTCGGTTTGCCGTTGTACCATCCGTAGATCGGGCCGAACGGCGCGTTCTTGGGATTGATGTAGTGGAAGCCCATCGTCGGAATGCACCCGAGGTAAGGCTGGACGTCCGAGGGCAATCCTGCGGGATGAGCCGGACCGGGCGTCATGACCATCTTGTAGACCTCAGCCGTCATGCCCGGCGGAAGCTGTTTGGGCACCTGCACGTCGGCGCGAGCGGATCCCGACCACGCCAAAACGCACAAGGACACCAATGAAAAGACTAAACGAGCTCTCATATGCGAGCACCTCCGGGTCGCACATTGCGTCGACAGGTTGAGCGAAACCTTCCATGAAGCAGCCAAGCTTCGAGCTCGATCTCGACATTCTTCGTCACAACGTGCGCTCGTGGCTCGGCTATCTTGCCGGACGCGAGCTCTGGGCGGTGGTGAAGTCCAACGCGTATGGGTTGGGACTGGAGCGCGTCGCGCACGCGTGCGTGGAAGCCGGCGCGCAACGGCTTTGTGTCGTCGACATCTCCGAGGCGCTCGCGCTGCGCGAAGCCGGCATCAAGGTGCCGATCGTGCAAGTCTGGGCGACTCCCGCCGACGAGCTCGAAACCGCGATCAAGAACGAGGTCATCGTCACCCTCGAGGACGTCGAAGTGGCGAAAGAGCTCTCGCGCAACGCAATCAGAATCGGCAAGGTCGCCGTCGCCCATGTCGCGGTTGAGACTGGGACCGGCTGGAGCGGCATCCCAGCGAATCGCGGCACCGCGTTCGCCGGAGCGGTGCGCTTGTTGCCCGGGATCAGGTGGGAAGGCGCGTGGACGCACATCGCCAGCCGCGAGCAGATGCTAGCGCAGCTCGATTTGTTCTATAGCGCAGTCGACGCGATGCGCGCGTCAGGTCTCCCCGTGCCGATCGACCATGTCGCCGCGACCGCGCCGACGCTCTGGGGTGTTGGTGGACAAGCCGCGCGCATCGGCGTCGGGTTGTATGGCTCTCACCCGGGCGGGCCGATCCGCGGCCTCCCGGTGCGCACCGCGGTCTCGCTGCGCGCAACGGTGCTCTACGCGAAGCAGTTCGAACAGGCGACGTTGCTAGGCTATGGTGGCACGAGCGTCGCTAAGGCCGGCGAGTGCATCGTCACCTTGCGTCTCGGCTATGCCGACGGGCTGCCGCGGTCGCTCGCAGTGGGCGGCCAGATCCGGCTCCATAACGAGCGCTGTCCGATCGTCGGCGCCATCGGAATGAATTTCACGATGATCCGGGTGCCCTACGGCGTGACGGTGCGCCCGGGCGATGAGGCGATCGTGCTCGGAGATGTCGAGGGCGTGCGCCTAGATGAGGTCGCGCAGCGCGCCGGCACGATTCCCCACCAGCTGATAACGTCGCTCTCCGCCTTGTCAGCGCCGCAGAGCGTGTGATATACTACGCGGGCTTGCACGGCGGCCCCGGCATGGGACCGCGGCAATTCCTTCCTGCTCGTCCGCAATGCCTCGCTGCGTTGGTCAGGACAAGCCTTCGCCCATAGGGAGGCAGCGCACGCACGGTGTCGCTTTACGAGATCACGTATATCCTTCGCCCTGCACTCGAGGACCAGCAGGTCACCGATGTCTCTTCGCATTTCTCCGACGTCGTCAAGCACAACGGCGGCGGTGAAATCACCATCGAGCCGATGGGCAAAAAGCGGCTCGCCTATGAAATCAAGAAACAGCGCGAAGGCCATTACATCTGCATGAAGTTCGACGGCCCGTCGGACTGCGCTAAGGAAGCGATCCGGCAACTGCGTCTCCACGACGACGTGCTGCGCGCCCTTCTGATACGAGATTAGAACGGAGGGTTTTCATAATGGCCGGTACTTATAACCACATCGTACTCGTAGGACGGCTCGTCGCCGATCCCGAGCTGCGCCAAACGCAAGGCGGCATTCCCGTCGCATCTTTCCGCATCGCCGTCGACCGCCCGCGCGGCCGTGACGGCGGCGAGAAGCAGACAGATTTCTTCGGCGTGAGCATCTGGCGCCAGCGCGCCGAGCGCGCCGCCGAGTTCCTGCAGAAAGGGCGGCTCGTGCTCATCTCAGGACGCTGCCAGATCCGCGAGTACACCGACAAAGAGAACAACCGTCGCACCGCCGTCGAAGTAGTCGCCGACGATTTCCAAATGCTCGACTCTCGTCCGGGCATGGGCGGCGGCGCCCCCGAGCGACCCGCAGCTTCGACGTCGTCCGATCTTCCCGAATACAAGTACGACGCCGAATCCGAAGAAGAGGTCCCATTCTAAATGCCGCCTCGAATGAAGAAGCCGAAGAAGAAGAACGGCGTCGAGCGCAAGCCCAAACGTAAGGTCTGTCAGTTCTGCGTCGATAAGATTGACGCGATCGATTACAAAGACACGCTCAAGCTGCGCAAGTTCGTCTCCGAACGCGGCAAGATCGTGCCGCGCCGGATCTCCGGCACCTGCGCGAAGCATCAGCGCGCATTGACGACATCTATCAAGCGCGCGCGCGTCATCGGGCTGCTCTCGTTCGCGGCGGAGTGACGCTGTGAAAGTCATTCTCAAACAAGACTACAAAAAGCTCGGTAGCGCCGGCGAGATTCACGACGTCGCGGACGGATATGGCCGCAACTTCCTGCTGCCACGCGGCATCGCGGTCGAGGCGACTCCGGGCAATCTCGCGCAAGCAGAACAACAGCGGGCCGCCACCGCGAAGAAGGCCGCAGTTGCGCTGGCTGAGGCGAAGGCGCTGGCAGAGCGCGTCGAGGGCAAACCGATCGTCATCGCGGCGAAGGCCGGTGAGAGCGGCAAGCTGTTCGGCGCCGTGACCAACGTGCAGATCGCCGAGGCGCTGCAGTCGTCGCTCGGTGTCGAACTAGACCGTCACAAGATCGAGCTCGACGAACCGATCAAGACCGCCGGCGATCACGAGGTCACCGCGAAGCTCGTCCCAGGCGTGAACGCGAAACTCACGGTTCGCGTCGTCGCTGAGTGAGAAGAGTCGCAGTCGGGCTCTGAAGTTGCGCCGGTCTGTCGGGCCGGCGTCAACATATTGTGGTTGCTCGCGTTGCCGAACACAATACACAGCATCCTCAGTTTCTCTCCACCGCTCTCCACAGAATAATTCGCGCGCGGGTCTTGATGCGCGCGGCCGCGGTGTGATGTAATGTAGCATCATGGCGCTGGCATCCCCGATCGATCGCATCCCACCGCAGAATCTCGACGCAGAGCAAGCTGTGCTCGGCGCGTTAATGGTTGATCGCGAACTCGTGCCAGTCGTCTCCGAGATCGTGCGACGCGAGGACTTCTACGCACCGCATCACGCGACGCTGTTTGAGATCATCTCTGCGCTCTACGAGCGCGGCGAGCCCGTCGACAAGATCTCCGTCGCGGAAGAATTGCGCCGCCGTCGCTTGCTCGAGGACGTCGGCGGGCTCGATTTCTTGACGCAACTGCTCAATGCCGTGCCGACGACCGCGTCGGCCGAATACTACGCCAAGGTCGTCTCCGAAAAAGCGATCCTGCGCGCGCTTATCACCGCGGGCGGGCGCATCTCGATGGCGGGTTTTGAGCCCACCGACAACGTCGAAGAAACGCTCGACCAGTGCGAGCAAATGATCTTCCAGATCGGTCATCGCCAGCACGGCGGCTTCACGCAAGTCAAAGATCTGCTCAAGCCGGCGTTCGAGCAAATCAACAAGCTGTACCATCAGCAAGGTCAGATCACGGGCGTGCCGTCTGGTTTCAAATCGCTGGACCAGTTCACTGCGGGGTTCCAGCCAGGTGAGCTCGTCATCGTGGCCGCGCGTCCGTCGATGGGCAAGACCTCACTCGCTCTCAACATTGCGGTCCATGCCGCCAAGCAAGCCGGCCGAAGCGTTGCCGTTTTCTCGTTGGAGATGAGCAGCAACCAGCTCATCCAGCGACTGCTGGCGGCTGAGTCGCGCATCGACGCGCAACGCCTGCGCACGGGCAATATAAAGGATGATGACTGGGGCAAAATCTCGGCCGCGATGGGCGAGCTTGCCGATCTGGCGATCCATATCGACGATTCGGCTGCCCTTCGCGTGAGCGAGGTCCGTTCGCGCGGGCGCCGTCTGCACGCGAAATACGGGCTGGATCTGATCATCGTCGACTACCTGCAGCTGCTGCAGTCGAGCAACACAAAAGCGGTCAACCGCGTCGAGATCATCGATGACATCTGCCGCGGTTTGAAGACGCTTGCCAAGGAGCTAAAGGTGCCGGTGCTCGCGCTCGCTCAGCTCAATCGGGCGCCGGAGATGCGCAACGACAAACGGCCGCTACTTTCAGATCTGCGCGAGTCGGGCGGCATCGAGCAAGAGGCTGATGTCGTCTCATTCATCTACCGCGATGAGTATTACAATCCACCGACTCCCGAAAACGAAAACCTCGCTGAAGTGATCATCGCCAAGCAGCGCAACGGGCCGACCGGAACCGTGATACTTCGTTTCGATAAGAAGTTCACGTCCTTCTCCGACGTCGACCTCGAGCACTCCGAGTACTAACGCCCGCCCGCGGCGTTACAAGCATTCCGGAACGCGTGATGTTAGACGTCGGTTGGGGTCGCCGATGGTTCGGAAGCAGGTCCGTCAAACCGCGCTTACGGGTTCGATTCCCGTCGCCTCCAGCTTCCGTGAAAGCGGATGGAGCGGCGGCGCGGATCTGACGCCGTTCCAGTTCAAGCCAGTGCGACGTAGCGCGATGCCGTCACAGTTGCAATGTTTCGACTAACTCGCTATAATACGCATGACGGGCCTGCTTCCGAACCACCCTGGTGGTTCTTTTCTTTTTGTAGCCGCAGGCACGTCCGAGGGTGAACAAGAAAAGTGGGTCCCTTCGCCGGTGCCGACGTAGCTCAGCCGGTAGAGCAGCGGTTTCGTAAACCGCAGGTCGTCAGTTCGAGCCTGACCGTCGGCTAATTCTTCAGATTGGACAGAGCGCGCGTGCTCGGCGTCCTCACTCTCGCGCAAAGCGCAGCGTATCCGATGTGGCTTTCCTTTATATCTGCGCTTTTGGTGTCTGCGTGGGGCGCCTTTCTAGCCGCCAAGCCCGTCTACATCGTACGAGTCCTCGATCGAGAGAGCAGTCAGAGCGCCTTCCAACGACGGTGGCTCAAGCTGTGGGGCTTGCTCGATCCCCGTTGGGTCAGGCTCTGGGGCGCATTCTTGATCGTGATGGGCGTCGCCGGCATCGTCTTTCCGATCGTCGCGCGACGTTGAGCCCTCGCCTCACGGCGCCACATCTGGGTCCTAAGGACAACTGTCTTCGGTCGACAGCTCGCTGACCATCGACTTCATTCTCTCGACGTCCGCTTCGGTCTTCGAGGCGATCGCAAGCAGCAGCTGCTCCTGTACTTCTTGGTGATAGAGCAGGCGCGATATCGAATCGTGGTCGTGTTCCGCGCGCAGCTCGGCGTGCGCGGATGACTGACGTTGACCAACCGCCAGTACGAAGATCAAGATCAGCTGGAGTACGTTGGAGCACGTGAGCAAGAAGACAAACGGGAATGGATCCCATTTGGTCCACACCCCGACGGCGATCCATACCACCTGCAGCGCGATCGCCAGGCCGAGAGCGAGCGGCGCCCCGGTCGCGTCGGCGATCCTCTTGCAGATCTTCTCCGTCATCGAAAGGCTGTTGTTGTGCTCTTCATTGACGTCGTGAACCAGCGGGTGGTTGGTGACGTCCACTGCCGTCAGGGCGACCGCATCCGACTTCATCGCGCACTCCTCGAGTCGAACAGCCCGCCACCCAGGCCGGGCACGACCTGGCGGAGCCGGTCCAAGCGACCGCTCCGTTCCGCGACGGGCATTTTGCCATGCGGATTATCACGCCAACCGGGCGCGCCCTGCCTGTGATGGCGCTTACACCCGAAACGTGCCGGCATCAGGCTTCGCAAGGGCCACGTTCCATCTCGCGAATAGACGATAGTTCGATATAGAAGGGAGCGAGGCGCCGTTGTCCTCCACATCGTTGGCCGCGGAACGGTCGATGCTGCTCGCCACGCTTGAGGCGACAGCCGACGGCATTCTCGTCGTCGACCGATCCGGCAAGATCGCGCGCTACAACAAGCGCTTCGCGAGCATGTGGCGCCTTCCCGATACGGTGCTCGAAGGTGGTGACGACGATCGCGCGATCGCGATCGCGTTGCGCCAGCTCAAGAACCCAGACGCATTCCTGAGCAAAGTCCGCGAGCTCTACGCCGACCCGCACGCGGAGAGTTTCGATGTGTTGTACTTGCTCGACGGCCGCGTCTTCGAGCGCTACTCCATACCGCAATTCGTGGAAGGCACGCCCGTCGGACGCGTTTGGAGTTTCCGCGACGTCACCGACCGTCACGCGGCAGAGGAAGCGCTCA
The DNA here is from genome assembly GCA_035654355.1 of Binatus sp. (SeqCode). GTDB lineage: Bacteria > Vulcanimicrobiota > Vulcanimicrobiia > Eremiobacterales > Eremiobacteraceae > JAFAHD01. The sequence continues at coordinate 1,167 of DASRXC010000095.1, read as the reverse complement.
AGCAAAGTCGAGCGACCCTTGCCGAAGCGCAGCAGATCGCACATCTGGGCAGTTGGTCGATGGATTTCACGACTAACGAGGTACGCTGGTCCGAAGAGATCTACCGCATCTATGGCTTGACTGAAGGCGTCGACAAACCGGTCCCGTTCGCGCAGTTCGATCACCCGGACGACGCAGCCGGAGTGCGGCGCGCAACGGAAGACTCAAAGCGCTTGCGCAAGCCCTTCAACATCGATCACCGGATTGTTCGCCGCGACAGCACGATCCGTTGGGTGCAGGAGCGCGGCGATTTCTTCTTCGACCGCAAGGGCCAACCGATCCGCAGCGTCGGCACGATGATCGACATCACCGAGCGCAAGGAGGCTGAGCAGCAGCTCGCGCGTCACGCGCACTACGACTCGCTCACCGAACTGCCCAACCGCACGCTACTGGCCGATCGCACGAACCAGGCGATCGCCTACTCGGACCGCCACAAGCGTCCGACCGCGGTGCTGTTCCTCGACCTCGATCGTTTCAAGAACGTCAACGACACGCTCGGCCACTCGATCGGTGACGCGCTCCTCAAGGCGGTCGCCGGACGGCTCAAGCGCAGCGTGCGCGCCGTCGACTGCGTCGCGCGTCTGTCGGGTGACGAGTTCATCATCGTGCTGACCGATCTGCCCAATTCGCAAGCGGCGATGAAGATCGCACAGAAGATCGTCAACGAGACCAGCCGTTCCTATGTCGTGTCCGGCCACGAGCTGTTCACGACCGCGAGCATCGGCATCAGCATGTATCCGGCCGATGGCCACGACGTCGAGACGCTGCTGCGCAACGCCGATACCGCGATGTATCAGGCTAAAGAGCGCGGCGGCAACAACTTCCAGTTCTTCGCACCCGAGATGCATGCGGTCGCGGTGCGCCGGCTCTCACTCGAGAACGAGCTGCGAAATGCGCTGCGGCGCGAGGAGTTTTTGCTCCATTATCAGCCGATCGCGTCGCTGCGGACCGGCGAGATCGTCGGCGCCGAGGCGTTGCTGCGCTGGCGGCATCCTACACTGGGTCTGCGTTTGCCGGACGAATTCACGTCCATCGCCGAAGACGCGGGCTTGATCGTACCGATCGGCGCATGGGCGGTGCGTGCCGCGTGCGAGCAGATGAAGAATTGGCAGCGCCAAGGCGTCGCGC
>DASRXC010000094.1:0-4752 GCA_035654355.1 Binatus sp. (SeqCode) | reverse complement strand
CACATGCGTGCAACGCCTTTCGCGTGCCGCTTTACATACCACTCGTTTTTCCTGGTGATGGCTCGACCGGCGTGTCAAGAAGGATCGGTACCTTGGTCTTCCAGGGTTCCTACGACAAGCTTTCACCGCCCATTGAGGATTTGACGGATCAGGCAGGCAAGACAGTCGTTGCGGTCCCACTCGGACCGCCACCTTCACGATTACCATCTCCGCTAGCCACGCCGCCTGGCGTGCAAGGCGCCCCATACGGGGCTATCACGATACCAACACTCTCGCCTTTGACGACCTACCACGTCCAAATAATAGTTGAAGGGCCATGCATCGGTTCGCCAATCTCCGACTCGTTCACGACGGGACCCTCATAGCCGCCTAAAACTAATATTGCGCAGGGCAAGCGCCTAATCGCCCGAACAAAAGCCGCATGTCGTCGTCGCAGAAACCGATGCTGGAGAAATACGATCCGGCTGCGATAGAGCCCGATTGGTATGCCCGCTGGGAGCAGGCGGACCTGTTCCACGAGAACCCTGATCCGTCGAGACCGCCCTATGTCATCTCGATGCCACCGCCGAACGTCACCGGACGCGCGCACATGGGCCATGGCTCGACGTACACGCCGCAAGACATCCTCACGCGCTATCACCGCATGCTCGGCGACAATGCCGTGTGGATCCCGGGACTCGACCACGCAGCGATTGCAACTCAGAACGTCATTGAAAAAGAGCTCGCGAAAGAGGGGCTGACGCGCTTCGACTTGGGCCGCGAGAAGTTCATCGAACGCGCGCGGCAATGGCGCGAACTGTATGGCGGCATCATCTGGGAGCAATTCAAGGCACTCGGCTTCGGGCCCGATTGGAAGCGCGATCGCTACACGATGGACGAGGGCCTCTCCGCGGCCGTCATCAAGGTCTTCGTGCAACTCTACCGCGAGGGCCTCATCTATCGCGGCACGCGCCTGGTCAACTGGTGTCCGCGTTGTGGATCGACGTTAGCAGACACCGAAGTAGAGCACGAAGACGCGCCGGGCATACTTTACCGCGTACGCTACCGAGGGCTGGACGGCGGGAGCGACATCGAAGTGGCAACCACCCGTCCGGAAACGATCTTCGCGGACGTCGCCGTCGCCGTGCATCCTGACGACGAGCGCTACCACGCGTTGATCGGCAAGCTCGTCGAGCGACCTCTGTCACCGCACGCGATTCCGGTAATCGCTGACGCCGCCGTCGAGCGCACCTTCGGTACCGGTGCGCTCAAGATCACCCCCGGCCACGACCAGGCAGATGCCGAGATCGGCGAACGCCACGGGCTCGCGGCGATTTCGGTGATCGGCCCCGATGCGCGCATGACCGATGCGGTTGAAGCCGAGTTCGTTGGTCTCGACCGGGTTGAAGCACGCAATTTGGCGGTCGAGGCATTGCGCGCGCGCGGTGCGCTTGTGAAAGAAGAGCCCTATACGGTCAGCGTGGGCACCTGCTATCGCTGCGACACCGTAGTTGAACCGCTGCTGTCATTGCAATGGTTTGTGAAGATCAAACCGCTGGCAGAACCGGCGCTCGAAGCGTCGACGAGCGGCAAGATGCATTTTGTGCCCGAGCGCTACCAGCGCACGTACGAAGATTGGCTCGAGCACATCCGCGACTGGTGCATTTCGCGTCAGATCTGGTGGGGTCACCGCCTGCCCGTCTGGTACTGTCCGAACGGACACGTGATCGTCGCGGAGCAAACACCGAGGACGTGCACGGAGTGCGGCGCGACAGAACTGCAGCAAGACCCTGACACGCTCGATACGTGGTTCTCAAGCGCCCTGTGGCCATTTTCGATCCTCGGCTGGCCCCGCGATACGCCTGAACTACGCGCGTGGTATCCGAACCAAGTGATGGTGACGGGGCGCGAGATCATCTTCAACTGGGTCGCGCGCATGGTGATGTTCGGCATCCACTTCGCCGGCGGTATTCCATTCGGACGCGTGCACATCACACCGCTCATCCTCGACGAGGAAGGGCGCAAGATGAGCAAATCGCTCGGCAACTCGCTCGATCCGATGGACCTCGTCCGTGACTATGGCGCCGACGCGACGCGGTTTGCCATCGTCAGCCAGATGCATGGCAGTCAGGATGTTCGTTTTTCAATCGCGCGCTGCGATGACGCTCGCAAGTTCTGCAACAAGATATGGCAAGCCGTGCGCTTTGCCATCGACCTTTCGGGCGGCGCGCAGCTGGTCGTGCCGGATCAGACCTCGTGGACGCTCGCCGACCGCTGGATCATGGATGCGCTCGGGTTAACCGCTGCTCGAGTGAGCGCGGCCCTGGACGAATTCGACTTCGCCGAAGCGGCCCAAGCGCTGTATACGTTTCTTTGGAACCAAGTGTGCGACGTTTACATCGAGATCTCCAAGGACAAGGCGCCGACGCGCGCGGCGATTCTCACGCACGTACTGGCGACAGCGATGCAATTGCTTCATCCGATCATGCCGTTTGTCACCGATGAGCTCTGGAGCAGGCTCGGGCGCGACGGGTTGATCGGGGAATCGGACTGGCCGTCGGCGAGTTCCGGCTGGCTTGATGAAGAAGCGCGCGCCGATATGGAGAGGCTGCTCGCGTTCATCGAAACCGTTCGCGCGCTGCGCGCCTTGCCGAGCCTGCCATATCGAGAACTGCGCGACGTCACGGTGATCGGGGCGGACGCCGCACTCTCAGAATTGCTCCGCTCTGAACAGGGGATCATCGAGCGCCTTGCGCGAGCGCAGCGCGTGCACATGCCGGCTGGTTCGGATGGCCGGCCGACCCACAGCATCTCGCGCCGCATCGGCTCTGTCGAAGTGCTGCTGCCGGTGGATGAGGCGTTCATTGAAAAAGAGCGCAGCGCCCTGGCGAAGGAGATCGAGCGTGCGAACACCGAGGCGGCTGCGATCGAACGCAAACTGGGCACGAACTTCGTTGACAAAGCGCCGCCCACAGTCGTGGCGAAGGAGCGTTCGCGGCTAGAGGAGTTGCGGCGCACCCTAGAGCTGAGTGGACAGCGCCTCGCATCCCTGAAATAAAAGAGTGATCGTTTAAGGGCCGCGTCACGGGACGGAAGTCTGGACGCGGCCTGCATTTTGCCTTAGAATTTGAACGTGTTCAAAAACACCCCGAAAAGCGAAGCGACCCGAGCGCACATCCTTGCGTGCGCGCTGGCCCTCTTCCGGAAGCGGGGCTTCAAGCGTACGACTATGCGCGAGGTCGCGACCCGCGCCGGCACGGCGCTCGGCTCGGCATACTATTACTTCCCAAGCAAAGACGCGATCGTGTTCGCCTACTACGATCAGACTCAAAACGAGCACGAGCGGCAAACCGCCCGCCTCGCAACGACGAGGGATCTGACGACGCGCATTCGCGCGTGCCTGCGCGCCAAGCTCGAGATTTTGCGCGAGGATCGTGCGCTGCTGGGCGCGCTCTTCGGGCGCTTGGGCAGGCCGAACGATGAGTTGGGCGTGTTCAGCGCGAGCACGCATGCGCAGCGCACGCGATCGATTCAGACATTCGCTCGCGCGATCGGCGACCAGCGGCTGCCGGAGCCGCTGCGTTCGGCCGCGCCATCGCTTTTGTGGTTCATCCACCTCGGATTGATCTTTTACATGCTCCACGATAAATCCGTGGGTCAGCAGCGCACGTTCAAGCTCGCGGACGCAGCTGCGCGTGTGTTCGCGACCTTGCTCAAACTTGCCAGGCTGCCGGGCATGAGCGGGTTGCAGCGACAGGTGCTTAGCGCATTGGAAGAGGCGCGCGTGTTATGAAGGCGTCACCCGCGAGCTTGTTGTTCTCGGCCACTGGAACGATCGACCGTGTGCGCTACGCGGTGATCGGCGTCGGCCTCTTCGCGGTCAAGCACATCCTTGATATCGCGATCGCACTGGCTTTTCGCATGAACGGCTTCATCGGTGACTTGTCAGCATTCGGGTACTGGATTCCGTTGGGCAAGCCGGTGGATATCGCACGCCTCAGCGCGCACGATGTGCTCTTCCTGCTCGCTTTGCTCGCGATCGCAGTGCCGTTCGTGTGGATCGGCGTCGCGACAACGCTAAAACGGCTCCACGCGGTGTATTGGCCATCGTGGTTGGTCGTGCTATTCTTCGTGCCGGTCGTCAACGTAGTATTTTTCGCGCTCTTAGTCGCAGTCCCCGATACGGCCGACTTCATCGCCGCGCGCGCCAGAGAGACGCAACCATCGGCTCCGGCGAAGCCGCTTACACGTGCGCTGGACCGGCTGATGCCATTTGGTTTGTTCGCAAACGCGGCGATGGCCGTGGTGCTCACCGCGGTATTCGGCGTCGGCGCGATCGCGCTCGGCACGCTCGTATTCCGCGAATACGGCTGGGGAGTGTTCGTCGCCGTACCTGTGTGTCAAGGGATTCTGGCGGCGTTGTTGCTCGGTTATCGCGAACCGCGTTCGCTCGTGCAGTGCCTCGGAGTCGCGGAACTTTCAGTCGTCCTGGGCGGCATCTTGCTGCTTGCGGTGGCGATCGAGGGCGCGATCTGCATCGCGATGGCGGCGCCGCTCGCGCTTGCGTTTGCGTTCATCGGAGGTTTGATCGGCTACGAGCTACAGCGCCGCACCACACCCGCGGCGGCACCACTGGTCGTCGTCCTGCTCGCGGCTCCGCTGCTCATGGCAGCTGATCTGGTCATGCCGGCGCTTCCACCTTTGCTTGTCGTCACCACAAGCACGATCGTGCATGCGGCGCCGGAAACTGTCTGGCGCAATGTCGTGAGCTTC